>JAJDVH010000211.1 GCA_022826185.1 Alphaproteobacteria bacterium | reverse complement strand
CCCGCCGTCCCCGGCCGCCGCCTCCGCAGGCGCAAGCCCGCGCGACAGCAGGAACTCCGAGGCCGACATCCCCGCCCTTTCCGCCCGGCCGCGCACCAGGCGCCACTCGCTGTCGGTCGCCATCACCGAGCGCGGCCTCTTCCTGCCGTCATCCCCAGCCAAACCGCCTCTCCCTCCGTGGACCGCGGGCAACGCAACATGCGTTTCCCCGCAAACATCCGGAGCACCGCATCCATGGTATATCCATGCTCTGGCAAGGTGCCCCCCGGGGATGTCTCCTTTCCCGGCCAGTCCCGGAACGGGACTCCCCGGCGAACTCTCCGGGAGCACCATAAAATCCACAATCTTCGATTTCAATGCGAAATCCCCGCAAACCGGGCAATGACGCGGAGCGCGCGCCAGCGCCGCCAATCCGCCGTAACAATGGATCCTGTCGGCACGGCCGCGCTTCACCCTCCCGCGTGACGCATGGTCGGCAGCCCGGTTTCGTCCGGCACAATCGCCGGCAGCCACGCACGAACACGCCGCCGCATGAGCGCATCGGCAGCGCGCGCCGTGCGTTTTCCGGCGTACCCCGCGCGCGCCGCATCAATGCTGTATCAATGTGTTCGCCGCGCGCGCGCCGCGCGCCGGGAATCCGCCGTTCCCGCTCCCCGGAAGCACCGCAACATGCCCAATCCGCGAACCCGAGGCGGAATCCCCGCAAGCGCCCGCAAACGACGCGGCGACACACGCCGCGCGCCACTGCCGTCAGCCCCCTGTATTCCTCAAGAATCGACAGTCTGCCATCCTCCCGGCGAGCACGGACGACCATGCGTGTTCCCGCCCGGTTTCGGAGCACCCCATCCATGCCGTATCCAAATGCCCGAGGCGCGGCCGGGGAGCGCTTCGCGGATCCACGGCCGCGCCTCGGCGAACCCCGAAAATCCCCAATTTGCAGATGCAAACCGGCGTTCCCGGCAAACAAAGTGATGCACCCGGTCTTGCATCGTCTCCGGAAATCCCATATGATGCAGCTACTTGCGAGGAAAGCA
Source organism: Alphaproteobacteria bacterium (assembly GCA_022826185.1). GTDB lineage: Bacteria > Pseudomonadota > Alphaproteobacteria > Bin95 > Bin95 > Bin95. The sequence goes on along the minus strand of JAJDVH010000211.1, from coordinate 38,211 downwards.
GCGCTTCTAACCCCAGTGTCGCTTGCAGTCGAAAATTCGACCCGATGTGGCACACCGCATGACACTTCTGCCGGTCTCCCGGCCGGCGCCCTGGCGGCAGCTTCGGCGGTCGAGCCCGTTCTTCACCGGCTGCGGCGCGAGCCATGGCTGGACAACGGATCAAGTCGTGGGTGACGAAAGAAGGGCCGAGGGCGCCGGTACCCCGCCGGGCCGGATTTCTTCGAACCCTGCGCGGATATGCGATACAAGCGCGGCAGGCTTGGACCGGGAGAAGGGGCGCGACCGTGCTCGCAGGCATCCATACCGCGCTGGTGACGCCGTTCGATGCGGACCTGGCGTTCGACGAGGCCGCGATGCGAAGCAGCGTCCGGCGCCAGATCGAATCCGGCGCGGCCGGGCTTTGCCCGCTGGGCGGCACGGGCGAGCCGCTGTCGCTGTCGCTCGCCGAGCATTTCAGGGTCGTCGATACGGTCGTCGAGGAGGCCGCCTGGCGGGCGCCCGTCACGGTCGGCTGCCTCCTGGGCGCGCAGGCCGACATCGTCGCGGTCGCCCGGCATGCGAAGGCCGCCGGCGCGGACGCCATCATGCTCGTCCCGCCTTACTTCTATTCCGTCAGGCCCTTCGACATCGAGCGCCATTTCGCCGCCATAGCGGAGGCGTGCGACCTGCCCGTCATCCTGTTCCATACGCCCGGCCGGAGCGGCGTCCGCATGGGCGCGGACGAGCTGCTCGCGCTCATCCACGGAATCCCCTCCATCCGGGGGATCAAGGACGCCTCGGCCGACATGGTGCTTGCCGGCGAGGTGATAAGCGGCGCGCCGGAGGGGTTTTCGTTCATGCAGGGCCTCGACGAATTGCTGCTGCCGTCGCTGGCGATGGGCGCGGCAGGCGGCATCGTCTCGCTCGGCGAATTGTTCCCCCGGAGCCTCCGGGCCCTGTTCGAACATGCCGGCGCGGGCGAATTCGAGCCGGCGCGGCGGATACAGTCGGGCCTGCTGCCGCTCTGCCGGTGGATCTATTCCGAGCCGAATCCGGGACCGCTGAAATACGCCCTGGAACTCGCCGGCCGCCCGGCGGGGCCCTGCCGCCCGCCCATTTACGGCCCCCGCGACGCCACCGGAGACGCGCTTCGGAAGCTGCTTCCGCCCCTGCTTCGGGCGGACGCCGGATGAAGCGCCCGGTCATCTTCATCCCCGAACCCTTCCCGGCAGGGGCGCTCGACGCGGTCCCGTCCCGGTTCGAGGTCGTTCAGGGAGATGCCGCCCGCGCCTGTTCCGAGGACGAGCTGATCGAGGCGCTCAAGGGCGTCTCGGCCCTTGCCGTCACCTCGCGGGAGCAGGTGACCGCCCGGGTCATCGACCGCGCGCCGGACCTTCGGGTCATCGGCAAGTCGGGCGCGCGGCCCGCCAATGTGGACATGGATGCGGCCCGGCGGCGCGGCATCGAAGTCGTGTGGAGCCCGACCGCGAATGTGCAGAGCGTTGCGGAAATGACGCTTGCGCTGATCCTGCAACTCGTGAGGCGCCTGCCCGAGCTGACGGGGCTGCTGCGGGCGGGCGGCTGGCGGAATTACGACATGCTGGGCCGGGAGCTCTCCGGCATGACGGTCGGACTGGTCGGGCTCGGCAATGTCGGGCTCGCCGTCGCCCGCCTTCTCGGCGCGACCGGCGCGCGCGTGATCGGCTTCGACCCGCATGTATCCGCCGGCGAAGCCGCCCGGCGCGGCGTCGAACATTGCGGGCTCGGACAGGTCTTCGCCCGGTCCGACCTCATCTCGCTCCACTGCGAGCTGAACGGCGGCACGAGGGGCATCGTCGGCCCGGAGGCGTTCACGGCGATGAAGCCGGGCGTGTATCTGGTCAACACGGCGCGCGGCCCGCTGGTGGATACCGGCGCCTTGCTCGACGCGCTCGCCAGCGGGAAGGTCGCCGCCGCCGCGCTCGACGTCTTCCCGGAGGAACCCGTGCCGCCGGGTCACCCGCTCGCGACGCATCCGCGCATCGTCGCCACCCCGCATATGGCCGCCTTCACCGGGGAAGCCATCCATCGCGAGACGCGCGAGGTGCTGGAGGACATCGTGAATGTCCTTTCCGGCCGGCTCCCGCGCCATATGGGCTGACGAAGGCGGGCGCCGCCGGGCCGGTTGACCCTCGCGGAACCTGCCGCCAGATTCGCGCCTCCTCGAATGTTGCGGGAACGGAGGCTGAAGCGCACCCGATGAGCTACGAACATATCCTGGTCGAAACCCGGGGGGCGGTCGGCATCGTCACCCTGAACCGCCCGGAAGCGCTGAATGCGCTCTGCGCGAAGCTGATTGAGGAGCTGGCCGGGGCGCTCGACGCCTTCGAGGCCGACGACGCCATCGGCTGCGTCGTGGTGACGGGCTCCGAGCGCGCCTTCGCGGCCGGGGCCGACATCAAGGAGATGCAGCCCAAAACCTATATGGACGCCTATCTGGAGGACTTCATCACCGTCGGCTGGGAGCGGGTGACCGGCTGCCGCAAGCCGGTGATCGCCGCGGTGGCGGGCTATGCGCTCGGCGGCGGCTGCGAGATGGCGATGATGTGCGACTTCATCATCGCGGCCGACACGGCGCGGTTCGGCCAGCCCGAGATCAACCTCGGCGCGCTGCCGGGCGGCGGCGGCACGCAGCGCCTTGCGCGCTTCATCGGCAAGTCGAAGACCATGGACATGTGCCTGACGGGCCGGATGATGGACGCGGAGGAGGCGGAGCGCTCGGGCCTGGTGAGCCGGGTGGTGCCCGCCGACAAGCTGCTCGATGCCGCGGTCGAGGTCGCGGCGTCGATTGCCGCGAAATCACGCCCGGCCGCGATGATTACCAAGGAATGCGTGAACCGCGCCTACGAGATGCCGCTTTCCGAGGGGGTAAAGTTCGAGCGGCGCATGTTCCATTCGACCTTCGCGACCCACGACCAGAAAGAGGGCATGGCCGCCTTCATCGAAAAACGCGAACCCGCCTTCAAGGGCCGCTGACAGCCATCCCGGATCAGGCCGCGGGCAGGGCGCGGAAAAGGATGGCGTCTGTGTCGATGCCGGGCGGCAGGGCGCCGTAGGCGCCGGTCCAGCGGTCTCCCAGCCGGCTGGCGCAGAAGGCGTCCGCGACCGCCTGCGGCGCGTGGCGGACCAGCAGGGAGGCCTGCAGCGCCAGCGCCATCCGCTCGGTGAGCGCGCGGGCGCCGGACTCGAATTCCTCCGGCCGCGAAAGGTCGTCCCCGAGCGCGTCGGCTGCCCTGTCGAGCGCCGGGTGCGCGCCGCGCGCGGCGTCGGTCTCCGCCAGCAGCGCCGGCACGGTTTCCTCTTCCCGCGCCATGGCGCGCAGCACGTCGAGGCAGAGCACATTGCCCGAGCCTTCCCAGATGCTGTTGAGCGGCGCCTCGCGGTAGAGCCGGGCCATCGGCCCGTCCTCGATGTAGCCGGGGCCGCCATGGCACTCCAGCGCCTCGAACGCATGGCCTGGCGCGCGCTTGCAGACCCAGTATTTGGCAATCGCCGTGCCGATGCGCGCGAACGCCCGCGCCTCCGGGCCGTCTTCGGCCTCGTCCACGGCACGGGCGGTCCTGAGGGCGAGCGCCAAGGCCGCCTCGGCTTCGAGCGCGAGGTCGGCCAGCACGTTGCGCATCAACGGCTGGTCGGCGAGCCGGCGCTGGAAGGCGCTGCGGTGGCGCGTGTGGTGAATCGCCTGCGCGACGCCCTGGCGCATGATCGCCGCGGAACTGACGGCGCAGTAGAGGCGGTTGCCCTGCACCATGTCGATGATCGTGCGGATGCCGCGCCCCTCCTCGCCGACCATGACGGCCCAGGCGCCTTCCAGCTCGATCTCGACCGAGGCGTTGGAGCGGTTGCCGAGCTTGTCCTTCAGATGCTGGATCGAGACGGCGTTGCGCTCGCCCTCCGGCGTCCAGCGCGGCAGCAGGAAGCAGGAAATGCCCGCGTCGGTCCGGGCAAGCGTGAGGAAGGCGTCCGACATCGGCGCCGAGCAGAAATATTTGTGCCCGGTGAGCCGCCAACTGCCGTCCGCACCGCTGTCCGCGGGCCTCGCGACGGTCGAGTTGGAGCGCACGTCGGACCCGCCCTGCTTCTCGGTCATGAACATGCCGACGGTGGCCCCGGGCTTCTGCTGCACCGGGATGTCGCGCCCGTCGTAGCGGTTGGACAACAGGCGGGGGATCCAGGCTTCGGCGATGGCCGGCGACGCCCTGAGCGCGGGAAGCGCCGCATAGGTCATCGCTATCGGGCACATCGCGCCGCCTTCCATCTGGCTGAACAGATAGGTGAGCGCCATGTGGCCGACATGCGCGCCCGGCCCGGCATGGTTCCAGGCGAAGCTCGCGACCTCGTTCTCGACCGCAAGCGCCATCAGGTCGTGATAGGCGGGGTGGTATTCGACCCGGTCGATCCGCATGCCGTAGCGGTCGAAGGGCTTCAGTTCCGGGCCGTGGCGGTTGGCCTGTTCCGCCTTCTCCGCCACTTCGGCGCGGCCGATGAGGCGCCCGAAGGCGGCGATGCGCGCCTCCGCCCAGGCCGCTCCCCCGCGCCGCACACCTTCCTGCAGCGCCGTGTCCTCGGCCCAGAGGTCCCGGTCGCCCATGTGCGGCGGCATGTTGAAGACGTCATGCGTGGCCAGCGCTGCGCGCGGCCTGAGCGGAACCGTCACCGCACCGGCCTTGCGATGCTCCGCACCTGGCGGCGCCGGCTCTCCTCGTCGAAGAGCCCGGCAAGCTGCTCCATCATCGCCCCGCCGAGCTGGTCGGCATCGAAGATCGTCACCGCATGGCGGTAATAGCGGGTCACATCGTGGCCGATGCCGATGGCGATCAGCTCCACCGGCGAGCGCGTCTCGATCCACTCGATGACCTCGCGCAGGTGGCGTTCGAGATAGTTGCCGGGATTGACCGACAGCGTGGAGTCGTCCACCGGCGCGCCGTCGGAGATGACCATGAGGATGCGGCGGTCCTCCGGCCGGCCGAGAAGGCGGTGATGGGCCCAGAGCAGCGCCTCGCCGTCGATGTTCTCCTTCAATATGCCTTCGCGGAGCATCAGGCCGAGATTCTTGCGCGCCCGGCGCAGCGGCGAATCGGCTTCCTTGTAGACGATATGGCGCAGGTCGTTCAGCCGGCCCGGATTGGCGGGCTTGCCGGCCGCCAGCCATTTCTCCCGCGACTGCCCGCCCTTCCAGGCGCGGGTGGTGAATCCCAGCACCTCCGTCTTGACGCCGCACCGCTCAAGCGTGCGGGCGAGGATGTCGGCGCTCATCGCCGCGACCGAGATCGGCCGGCCCCGCATGGAGCCGGAATTGTCGATCAGCAGCGAGACCACCGTGTCGCGGAAGTCCGTCTGCTTCTCCATCTTGTAGGAGAGCGAACGGATCGGGTCGGCGACCACGCGCGCGAGGCGGGCGGCGTCGAGCAGGCCCTCCTCCAGGTCGAATTCCCAGGCGCGCACCTGCTGGGCCATCAGGCGGCGTTGCAGCCGGTTGGCGAGCCGGCTGACGACGCCCTGCAGGCTGGCGAGCTGCTGGTCGAGATGGTGGCGCAGCCGGGCGAGCTCGTCCGCATCGCAGAGCTCGTCCGCGTGGACGATCTCGTCGAATTCCCCGGTCCAGGGAAGGTAGGCCGGCCCGGTATTGTCGTTGCGGCCGTGCATCGGGTGTTCCTGCGGCGAGGATCGTCCGGGCTCCTCGTCGCCCATGCCGGGCATGATCTCCGCATCGGCGTCGTCCGCGCCGGCTTCGCCCGTGTCGTCGCCTTCGACATCCGACATGTCGGAGGCATCGGACATCAGCGTCCCGTCGCTCTCGCCCTCCGCGCCCTCGCCTTCACCGTCTTCGGAGGCGTCGTCGGCGTCGTCTTCCGAGCCTTCTTCTTCGCCCGAAGCGGCATCGTCCAGCAGCTCCAGGTCTTCCATCAGGCGGCCGGCGAGCGTCGCAAACGCCTCCTGGTCATGGATCTGTTTCGCCAGCCGGGCGAAGGACTCGGCGGCGCGCTGGTCGAACCAGTCCCGCCAGAGGTCGAGCACGCCGGCCGCCACGGGCGACGTCTCCTGTCCGCTCAGGGCTTCGCGGGCATAGAGCCCGACGGCTTCCGCCAACGGCACGTCGTCGGCGGAGGCGGCGCGCGTGAAGCCCTGCCGGCGGCAGCGCTCATCGACGGCCGCGGAGAGGTTGCGCGCCGCGCCGGTCATGTGGCGCGAGCCCCAGGCCTCCACCCGCGCCTGTTCGAGCGCGTCGAACACGGCGCGCGCCTGCGGGCCGCCCCGCGACAGCCGGGCATGCATCGCAGCGTCGTGATGGCGCTCGCGCAGCGCCAGCGAATCGGCCTCGCCGCGCACAAAGGCGGCTTCCGCCGGGGGAAGGTCGCGCCCCGGCATCGGCAGCTTGGCGTGGCCGCGCTCCAGCGACGCCCTGTCCGGCCCGAAGGAGACTTCCAGCTCGTCGATGTCGCCCATCGCGCGCATCGTTGCGGCCGTCACCCGCTTGAACGAGTCGAGCGGCGTCTCCTTGTCGCCGGCAAGGCTCATGGCGCGCGGCCGATCCCCGACGCCACCACGGATTCGGGCAGTTCGCTGTCGAAGCAGCGCTGGAAATACTCCGCCACGATCGGCCGCTCCGCCTCGTCGCACTTGTTGAGGAAGGTGACGCGGAAGGCGAAACCGAGATCGTTGAAGATGCGCGTGTTCTCGGCCCAGGTAATGACCGTGCGCGGCGACATGACGGTCGAGATGTCCCCGTTCATGAAGCCCTGGCGGGTCAGCTCGGCCAGCTGGATCATCTGCTTGCCGCGCTCGAGTCCCTTCTTGTCGGAGAGCTCCGGCACCTTGGCGAGGATGATCTTCAACTCCTCGTCCTCGGGCAGGTAGTTCAGGGTCGCCACCACGTTCCAGCGGTCCATCTGGCCCTGATTGATCTGCTGGGTGCCGTGATAGAGGCCGGTCGTGTCGCCGAGGCCGACCGTGTTGGAGGTCGCGAACAGCCGGAAGGACGGGTGCGGGCGGATGACCCGGTTCTGGTCCAGCAGCGTCATCTTGCCCTCGACCTCCAGCACGCGCTGGATGACGAACATCACGTCGGGGCGCCCGGCATCGTATTCGTCGAAGACGATGGCGGTCGCGTGCTGCAGCGCCCAGGGCAGCATGCCCTCGCGGAACTCGGTGACCTGCTTGCCGTCGCGCACCACGATGGCGTCGCGGCCGACAAGGTCGATGCGGCTGACATGGCTGTCGAGATTGATGCGGATGCACGGCCAGTTGAGCCGGGCCGCGACCTGCTCGATATGGGTCGATTTGCCGGTGCCGTGATAACCCTGGATCATCACCCGGCGGTTGTGGGCGAAGCCGGCGAGGATCACGAGCGTGGTCTGTTCGTCGAAATGGTAGGCGGTATCGATCTCGGGCACGTAGGCGTTCGCTTCCGAGAAGGCGGGCGCGACCATGTCCGTGTCGATCCCGAAGACCTCGCGCACGGAAATGGTCTTGTCGGGCTCGCGTGTGTGCGCGTCGCTCTGGATGCCGTGCATCGTGCTCATAGTTCTTCCAGTCGGCTTGTTGACAGGCTACCGGGCCGGCGCCGCCGAGAGCGCCTCGTGCAGAACCCGGTAGGCACGGGTTATGGATTTCATTCGTTCCTCCGACGCCGGGCAGCCGCCATTGGCGTCGGGATGGTGGTGCTTGACGAGGTCCTTATAGCGCGATTTCAGCGCGGGGAGAGTCATGTCGTCCGCAAGCGACAGGGCGGCCGCCGCTTCCGCTTCCGGGCTTCCGGGCGGCCAGCGCCGCGAAGGCCGTGCGCGTACGCCCGCTCCGCCGAAGACGCCGAGGGGATCGTCGAAGGCCGGCGGGGCCGTGAATCCGCCGCCGAAACGCCGCCGGCCGAACTCCATGCTGCTGCGCACCGCCGCGTCGATATCCGCCGGATCCATGTCCGGGCAATAGCTCCATTCGCGGTTGTAGGCGCGGACATGCTCCAGGCAGAACCAGACATAGTCGTGCAGCTGGTCGGGCGCGCGCGGCGCCGGATAGGCCGCCGCCGCCGTGCAGCCCGGCCATTCGCACGTGGCGCCGGGAGCGGGACGCTGTCTGGTGTGATAGACCATGACCGTCGGAGTATGGAAACACCGCACCGAGGGAACAAGGGGGCCGGGCCATGCCTGTCCGCGACGATATCGCCCGCAAGCTCCGCGAGGCTTTCCTGCCGAGCCGGCTCGAGGTCATCGACGAATCGCACCTCCATGCGGGCCATGTCGGCTCCCGGCCGGGAGGGGAGACGCATTTCCGCGTGGAGATCGCAGCCGGCGCGTTCCGGGGCATGAGCCGCGTTGCCCGTCAGAAAGCCGTCTACGGCGTGCTCGCCGAGGAGCTGGCGGGGCCGGTGCATGCGCTGTCGATCCGGGCGACCGACGACTAGACCGGTTCCGCTTCGCGGTATTCCTCGGGCCAGAGCGTCCTGACCACGGGGCTCGACCGGGCGAAAGCCATGCATGAATCGAGGCCGGGACCGCCCTTCATGCTGTCCGCCTCGCTCATGCCGGCCTGCTGGCGCTGGTGCTCGCGCCAGGGGCCGAGCGTCTGGTAGGCGCTCGTGCCGAGGGGATAGAGCAGTTCCAGGATGTGCGTGCAGCCGGCGGTCCTGCCGTAGCGCTCCTTGACCCGGCGCATCCAGCCGGGGCCGATGCGCAGGCCGACGAGGCGGGAAAAGTTGCCGGCAGCGTCCGCGCAGACGGCATAGGGGCTCGCCAGCGTTTCCGCTTCAGCGGCGAGGATCGTCAGGCGGTCGTCCAGCGTGAGCCGCACACGCATCCGGTGCACCGGGACGCCGGGTTCGACCCGCCCGCGCCAGTGGTTCGCGAAAGCGTAGGTCTTCGCATCGACGAGCTCGGCTTCGAGGTCCCAGAGGCCGTCCTCGCGCAGGAAGCCCTCGCAGCGAACCTGGCGGCTGTGGATGTGGCGGCGGGGCGCGGGCGGAGAGAGCGGCAAGGGCAGGCCTTTCCTTCGCTGGACTGCAGGGCAACCGGGTGAGAGACGGGCTTCGGCTCAGGCGAGCCGGCCGTGGCAATGCTTGTATTTCTTGCCGGATCCGCAGGGGCAGGGCGCGTTGCGCGCCACCTTGCCCCAGGTCGAAGGATCGGCCGGGTCGGACGGTCCGCTGACCCGGCGCGCCGGCCTGACGCTCTGCGCCGCGGCGCCGTTGCCGGCGAACGCCGGCTCGGGCTCGTCATGCGCCTGGCGCCAGTCGTCCTCCTCCTCGGAGCGCGGCATCAGGTCGCTGGCAGGCGCGTCAAGCTGCACTTCGAGGTGGGCGAGCGTTCCCGTCACCGACTCGCGCAGCCTGGCCAGCATGGCGTCGAAGAGCGCGAAGGCTTCCTGCTTGTATTCGTTCAGCGGGTCCTTCTGCGCATAAGCGCGCAACCCGATGCCCTGGCGCAGATGGTCCAGCTGGAGCAGGTGTTCCTTCCAGATCTGGTCGAGAAGCTGGAGCAGGACGCTCTTCTCCGCCTGGCGCATGATGTCAGTGCCCCAGTTCGCGGCCTTTTCCGCCATGCGCCGGTCCAGCGCCGTGAGAATTCGCCGGCAGATTTCCTCGTCCGCTATGCCTTCCTCTCCCGCCCATTCCCGGGCCGGGAAGTCGAGGGAGAGCACACGCCGCAGCTCGTCCTGGAGGCCCTGCGCATCCCATTGCTCCGGCAGCGCCTTCTCCGGGATGAAGCGATGGACGGTGTCCTCCACGACCTGGTGGCGCATGTCCACGATCTCGTCATGGACATCGTCAACCTGCATCAGGTCGCGGCGCTGCTCATAGACGACCTTGCGCTGGTCGTTCATCACATCGTCGAATTTCAGCAGGTTCTTGCGGATTTCGAAGTTGCGGGCCTCGACCTTCTGCTGCGCCTTCTCCAGCGCCTTGTTGATCCAGGGATGGACGATGGCTTCGCCTTCCTCCAGGCCCAGCCGGCGCAGCATCCCGTCCATGCGCTCGGAGCCGAAAATGCGCATCAGGTCGTCTTCGAGCGAGACGAAGAACTTGGAGGCGCCGGGGTCGCCCTGCCGCCCGGAACGTCCGCGGAGCTGGTTGTCGATCCGCCGGCTCTCATGGCGCTCGGTGGCCAGCACGTAGAGGCCGCCGGCCTCGATCACCACCTGCTTGTCCCGCTCCACCTGCTCCTGAATGGCGGTTGCGCGGTCCTCGCCCTCGGCGCGGACCAGCATTTCCGCATTGCCGCCGAGCTGGATGTCGGTGCCGCGCCCCGCCATGTTGGTGGCGATGGTCACGGCGCCCGGCTTGCCCGCCTGCGCGATAATGGCCGCTTCCTGTTCGTGGTAGCGCGCATTCAGGATCTGGTGGGCGATCTTCTCGCGCTTGAGCCGCTTGCCGAGCTCCTCCGACTTCTCGATCGAGACCGTGCCGACCAGCACGGGCTGGCGCCGCGCCACGCAGTCCCTGATCTGGGCCAGGATGGCGTCGTTTTTCTCCCGCGCCGTGCGGTAGACCTCGTCATCGTGGTCGGCGCGCACGGTCGGCAGGTTGGTGGGGATCTCTATGGCCTCCAGCCCGTAGATCTCGGCGAACTCGCCGGCTTCGGTGATCGCCGTGCCGGTCATGCCCGCGAGCTTGTCGTAGAGGCGGAAATAGTTCTGGAAGGTGATCTGGGCGAGCGTCTGGTTCTCAAGCTGGACCGGGACCCCCTCCTTGGCCTCCAGCGCCTGGTGCAGGCCCTCCGAGTAGCGCCGCCCTTCCATCGCGCGCCCGGTGAATTCGTCGATGATGACGACCTTGCCGTCGCGGACCATGTAATCGACGTCGCGCTCGAACAGCGTGTGGGCGCGCAGCGACTGGTTCAGATGGTGCAGCAGGGAGATATTGTGGATGTCGTAGAGGCTGCCTTCCGTGAGCAGCCCGTGCTTGCGCAGCAGCGCCTCGCTGTGCTCCTGGCCGGCCTCGTTCAGGGTGACGCTGCGCTGCTTCTCGTCCTTCTCGTAATGCTCGGGCCGGATCTCCGCCATCAGCCGGTCGCAGCGCGCATAGAGCTCGGACGATTGCTCGGCAGCCCCCGAAATGATGAGCGGCGTGCGCGCCTCGTCGATCAGGATCGAGTCCACCTCGTCGACGATGGCGTAGGCAAAGGTTCGCTGGACCATCTCGTCGAGCGCGAATTTCATGTTGTCGCGCAGATAGTCGAAGCCGAGTTCGTTGTTGGTCCCGTAAGTGACGTCGGCGGCGTATTGCCGGCGCCGCTCGCTGTCCGGCAACCCGTGCGTGATGCAGCCGACGGTAAGGCCGAGGAACTCGTAGATGCGGCCCATCCATTCAGCGTCGCGCTGCGCCAGATAGTCGTTCACCGTGACGACATGCACGCCGCCGCCGCCGAGCGCGTTCAGATAGACCGGCAGGGTCGCCGCGAGCGTCTTGCCCTCGCCGGTCTTCATTTCGGCGATCATGCCCTGGTGGAGGACCATGCCGCCCACAAGCTGGACGTCGAAATGGCGCTGTCCCAGGGTGCGCTTGGAGGCCTCGCGCACGGTGGCGAAGGCCTCGACGAGCAGATCGTCCGGATCCGCGCCGGTCTGGATGCGTTCGCGGAATGCGTCCGTGCGAGCCCGGAGCGCACTGTCCGACAGCGCCTCCAACTCCGGTTCGAGCGCATTGATCGCCGCGACCTCCGGCCGCAAGCGTTTCAGGAAGCGGTCGTTATGGGTGCCGAACAGGCGCTTGGCGACTACGCCGAGCATGAAGCGTTCCCCGAAAGATCGCAGGCCGGCCCGCAGACGTCCCGCCCTTCGGCCAAGATTTAGAAACGCAGCCCGCCACTGTCAACGGAACGGCCTCCCCGGCAGCGGGCTGCGAGGGGCAGTCAGACGAACTGGATGTTGTCGGCGGCGAACTTGCCCTTGCGGGGGTCCCGGCGCAGCTCATAGCTGATCCGCTGCCCTTCGGCCGGCGCGTTGAGGCCGGCGCGTTGCACTGCCGAAATATGGACGAAGACATCGGCCCCGCCCTCGTCGGGCTCGATGAACCCGTATCCCTTGGTCGTGTTGAACCACTTCACGGTACCGGTAGCCATTACGAATCGATACTCCTCAGTCGCGTCACGTCGTCTCAATTCCGGGTATTCATTCAACGTCACGCGACGTGGTCGCGACGTATTCCACCTTCCGATTCCGGCGGACTATACCACGTTTGTGTTCATGAGCGTGCGGATATCCCGCAACTCTTCGAGAATGCTGCGCAGTTCCGATTCCGGCACATCCTGTCCGGACAGCGCCCGGCGCGCGCCTTCGATCGTGAAGCGGCGTTCATGCAGCAATTCGCGGATGGCGACAATCGTCTCAACGTCCTCGGGGCGGTAGTAGCGCCGCCCGCCCGCCCGCTTCAACGGTTGCAATTGCGGAAACTTGCTCTCCCAGAAACGGAGCACATGGGGTTCGAGGCCAACCTCCCGCGCGACCTCCGATATCGTGCGGTATGCGGTCGGGTGTTTTTCCATGGAACCCGGCGCCTACTCCGCCGCCCGGCTCGCATTGATGCGCTGCTTCAGCACCTGCGAGGCGCGGAACGCGACCACGCGGCGCGGCGGAATCGCGACCTCCTCGCCCGTGCGCGGATTGCGCCCGGTCCGCTCGCCCTTCGTCCTGAGCTCGAAGGTGCCGAATGAGGAAATCTTGACCGTTCCCTCCGTTTCCAGCGCCTCGGCAAGTTCTTCCAGAACGGCTTCCACAAGCATCGCCGAGTCGCTTCGCGAGAGGCCGATATTGCGATAGACCGCCTCGCAGAGGTCGACGCGCGTCAGGGTCCTGCCAGTCATGGGCAGGACGCTAACCCGGACGCGCCGGTCCGGTCAACGCAGACGGGGGCGGGGTTCGGGCTCACCATCGCGCAAGCGCTGCGCCCCATGTGAAGCCGCCTCCCATGGCTTCGAACAGCAGCATGTCCCCCTCCCCGATACGTCCGTCCCCGACGCCGGCCGCCAGCGCCAGCGGCACCGAGGCCGCCGAGGTGTTGGCGTGGCGGTCCACCGTGACGATGACCCGGTCTTCGCCGATGCCGAGCTTGCGCCCGGTGGCGCGCAGGATGCGCAGGTTGGCCTGGTGCGGCACGATCCAGTCGATGGCGTCCGGCCCGAGCCCGTTGGCCGCCAGGGCCTCGTCCACGACCTGGACGAGGTTCGTGACCGCGTGCTTGAAGACCTCGCGCCCCTTCATCCGCAGATGCCCGACCGTCCCGGTCGAGGACGGGCCGCCATCCACATAAAGCAGTTCGCCGTGGCGTCCGTCGGAATGCAGATGCGTGGACAGGAGATGGCGCGGATCGTCCTCGCAGGCTTCCAGCACCACCGCGCCGGCGCCGTCGCCGAAAAGCACGCTGGTCTCGCGCTCTTCCCAGTCGAGGATGCGCGAGAAGGTCTCCGCGCCGATCACCAGCGCGCTCCGGGCCTGGCCGGACCTGATGAAATTGTCGGCCACGGCGAGGGCGTAGATGAATCCCGAGCACACCGCCTGGACGTCGAAAGCGGCGCCCCCGGTCATGCCGAGCCCGGCCTGCACCGCGGTCGCGGTGGAAGGAAAGGTCCGGTCCGGCGTCGCGGTGGCGAGCACGATCAGGTCCAGATCGCGGGCGTCCCTGCCGGCGGCTTCGAGCGCGCGTCTCGATGCTTCGAGCGCGAGGTCCGAGGTCATCTCGCCCGGCGCCGCGATCCTCCGCTCCCGGATACCGGTGCGCTCGCGAATCCAGCAGTCGGAGGTGTCCATACGGCTTGCGAGTTCGTCATTGGTGACGACGCGCTCCGGCAGATAGGCGCCGACGCCCCGGAATTGCGCCCGGAGGCCGGTCAAGAGGCCGTCGCCGCAACCGGCGGCGCCATGCGCTCGAATGCGGAGCGGACATCGTCGAGGAAGCCGTGGCGCGCCATATCGACCGCGAAGCCGATTGCATTGGCGAACCCGAAGGCGTCCGAACCGCCGTGCGCCTTGACGACGACGCCGTTCAGCCCGACGAACACGGCGCCGTTGTAGCGGCGGGGGTCGAACCGGTCGCGCACCTTGTCCAGCGCCCGCCGCGCCAGCCAGAATCCCGCCATGCCGGCGACCGAGCTCCTGACCGCGCGGCGAAGGGCTGCGCCGTAGAGTCGCGCCGAACCTTCGAGCGCCTTCAGCGCGACATTGCCGGTAAAGCCGTCCGTGACCACCACGTCCACGGCGCCGCCGGTAATGTCGTCGCCCTCGATGAAGCCCTTGAAGTCGAAGGGCGGGTCGACGACGGCCCGGAGTCTGGCGGCGGCATCGCGAAGCGCGGTCCCGCCCTTGAGCTCCTCCTGGCCGACATTCAGCAGCCCGACCGTGGGGCGCCGGCCCATGACCACCGACGCGAATGCGGCCCCCATGACCGCGAACTGGAACAGGTTTTCCCCGTCGCATTCGATATTCGCGCCGAGGTCGAGCATGGCGATCTCGGCGCGCAGGGTGGGCATGATCGAGCAGATCGCGGGCCGCCCCACGCCGGGAGGCGTGCGCAACAGGAACTTCGATACGGCCATCAGCGCGCCGGTGTTGCCGGCCGAGACGATGCCGGCCGCCTGTCCCTCGCGCACTTTCTGCACCGCGTTCCACATCGACGAGCCTTCGCCGCCGCGAATCGCCGAGGACGGCCTGGCGTCGTCGGCGATGACCCGTTCGGCGGGATGCAATTCGACTCGGTCGCCGAACGCTTTCAGCTTCGCCAGGCCGCGCTCCATCCGCGCGGGATCGCCATGGATCAGGAAACGCACCTCCGGATAGCGTTCGCCGGCGAGCGCCGCCCCGCGAAGCACGATATCCGGCGCCCGGTCGCCGCCCATGCCGTCGAGCGCGATGACGATGGGATCGGGCACAGGAGCCTTAGGCGGCTTCGTCTCTGGCTATGACGACTTCGCGGCCCCGGTAGTGGCCGCATTCGGCGCAGACATGATGCGGGCGCGTCCGTTCGCCGCAATTCGGGCATTCGACATGCGCTTCGGCGCCGAGGCGGTGGTGCGAGCGGCGTTTGTCGCGGCGCGACCGGCTCACCTTCTTTTTCGGAACGGCCATCGGGCACTCTCTTCCGGATATCTGGCAGCCGCGTTGTCTATACCAAAGCGGTCGGGCCGGCAACCGCCGCCATTTCCGCCTTCAATGCGCCTCCGCGCCAGGAGAATCGTCATGGATGGCCTCGACCAGCTTGTCCGCGACGCCCTGCATTTCGACGGCGACCGTGTCGGCGCCGACACGGCGCAACTCCTCCGCCCAATGCTCGTCATGAGCGCGCGCGACGATCCGCAGCCGGGGGAAGATGTAGCGCAGCTGGCCGACGATGGTGACCGCGCGTTTCGGGTCGTTGAAGGCCACGACGACGGCGGTCGCGCTTTCGACGTCCGCCGCGTCCAGCACCTCAGGCCGCGCCGCATCGCCGTGAAACACCTCGAAGCCCAGCCGGCGGCCGGCGGCGATATTGTCCGCATGCACGTCGATGCCGACCGGCAGCTTGCCCGCCGCGCGCAATTGCGCCGCGCATTCGCGCCCGGCCCGGCCGAAGCCGGCGACGACGACATGCCCCGAATGCGGTTTCGCGGCCTCGACCCGCTCGCCCGACTCCTGCGCGATGTCGGACAGGGCCCGGCGCCCGGCGAAAGCCAGCAGCGGGGTGGCCGCCATGGACAGCGTGACGGCCATGCCGAGAAGTTGCGCGTCCGGCCCCTCCAGCAGCGAGCGGCCGACGGCCGCCCCCAGCAGCACGAATCCGAACTCGCCGCTGCCGGCCAGCAGCAGGCCGACATAGACCGCCCGCCCGCGCGGCATGCCGAGCGCAGCCCCGACCGCGGCCGCAACGGCGGTCTTCACGACCAGCAGCCCCACCACGATCGCCGCCAGCGCGCCGGCGCGGGCAATGACCCCGCCGGCGTCGATGGACATGCCGACCGTCATGAAGAACAGGCCGAGCAGCAGGCCCCGGAACGGCTGGATGACGGCGGCCACCTGGTGGCGGTGGCGGGTATCGGCCAGCAGCATGCCCGCAAGGAAGGCGCCGAAGGCCATGGACAGGCCCGCCAGCTCGGTGGCGAGGCCGGTCGCCAGCACGATCAGCAGGGTGAGCGCGGTGAAGGTCTCGATCTGGCCGCCTTCGGAGATCGGCCCGTACACGGGACGCACCACCCAGCGCCCCACGGCCAGGATGCCGATAACGGCCGCCAGCGCCTTCAGCACCGACCAGAAGAGCGCTCCGGCGATGGCTTCCGGCGCGCTGCCGAGCACCAGCGTGACGACGAGCAGGGGGCCGACGGCGATGTCCTGGACCAGGAGCACGGCGAAGGCGGACCGGCCCGCCTGGCTCGTCAGCTCGCCCCGTTCGGCGAGCAGCTGCAGCACCATGGCGGTCGAGGAGAGCGCGAGGGCCGCGGCCACCACGAATGCGGCCTGCGGCGGCAGCCCGAAGGCCACGCCCGCAACCGAAAACACGGCGGTGGTCAGCAGGATCTGCAACAGGCCGAGGGCGAATTTGCCGCTGCCGAGCGCGCGCAGGCGGTCGAGCGGCAATTCGAGCCCGACCGTGAACAGCAGGAAGACGACCCCGAACTCCGCCAGCGCGCGGGCGCTGTCGATGCGTTCGACCAGGCCCAGCGCATGCGGACCGATCACGGCGCCGGCGCCGATATAGCCGAGCACGGCCGCAAGCCCGAGGCGCCGGAACAGCGGCACGGCCACCACCGCCGCCAGCAGGAAGATCAGGACATCGGGAAGATAGCTGGGATGTTCCATGCCGGCCTTAGCGCCGCCGGGCGGGCGAGTCGGCTGCCGGCGGAACTAGCCGCCTGTCGCCCGGGCGGTCGTCAGCCGGAACGCTCCAGGGCCGCGATTTCATCCTTCAGCGCCAATTTCCGTTTCTTGAGTGTCTGCACTTTCAGGTCGTCGGCGGAAGGATCGTTTTCAAGAGCGCGGATCTCGTCGTCGAGTGCAGCATGCCGGGCCGCCAATGCCGCCCGACGGTCCTGCAAGTCCGTCATGCGCATCTTCCTCTTTGCTGCGATACTGCGGGCGCGCACCGCCCGCCGGTCCAGCCGCGAGACTGGCCCATGACGAGCGGTTTGTCACCCCGCCGGCCGCCAATTCCGGCGAAGCGAGGACGAAACGATGAAATCGATTCTGGTGCCGACCAACGATCTGGACACACTGGACAGCGTGCTCACCGCCGCCGAATGCCTGCGCGCCCGCATCGACGGCTGGCTCGAAGCCGCTCATTTCCACACCGACCCGTCCGCCATCATGGCGACCGACGACAGCGGCGCCGCATTGCCGGCGCTCGTCGAGCGGTTCGAGCGCGAGGACGACCGCCGCGCCGCCGAGGCGCGCCGCCGGTTCGAGGCCTTCTCCGCTGCCGCCGGGATCGGCGACCGGGCGGTCTGGTCGGAGAGCGAGACCGGACTCGACAATCTCGGCAACCATGCCCGCGTCTACGATGTGGTGGTGGTCGGGCGGCCGGTGAAGGGGTCCAGCGGGCCGTCCCTCGGCACGCTTGAGACGGCGCTCTTCGACAGCGGGCAGGCGATCCTGGCGGTGCCGCCCCGGGTTCCCACCGAGTTGGGCCGCAACATACTGATCGCCTGGAACGGTTCCTCGGAAACCGCCCGCACGATCCGCGCCGCGCTGGACCTGCTGCGTCTCGCCGACGAGGTGACGGTGCTGACCGTGACGGGCATGACGGTGCCGGGCCCGACGGGAGAGGCGGTGGCGCGCCAGCTCGGCCGCGAGGGCGTCCAGGCCGGCTCGCTGGTCGTCGAGGCGGGGCTCGGGGAGAGCGGGCACAAGACCCTGGAGATCGCCGCCGAGCGGGGCGCCGACCTGCTGCTCAAGGGCGGCTATACCCGCGGCCGTCTGCGCCAGGCGCTGTTCGGCGGCCCGACCAACCATATCCTGTTCAACGCCGAACTCCCGGTGTTCATGGCGCATTGACAAGCCGGCGCGGCCTCTGCAACCATTCCCCTGCCGTTGATCTGCGCGGGAGAGTCCGGCGATCAGGGCCGGCGCCGAAGGAGCAACCGCCCCGGAAACTCTCAGGCAACCGGACCGCGCGGGGAGGCAACTCTGGAAAGCGGGCGCATACGCCCCACCGAAGATGTAACGGCGACGCCGGAATCTTTCAGGTCTGACGGACAGAGGGGGCAGACGGGCAGGCCGCAAGGGCAGGCCCGGAAGCCGGAGGGTCCGTCGATGACCGAGTTGATCAAGACGCCGCTTCACGCGATGCATCTCGCCGCCGGCGCGCGCATGGAGCCTTTCGTGGGCTACGACATGCCGCTGCGCTATCCGCAAGGCAGCGTCGCCGAGCACAACCAGGCCCGCAATCGGGCGGCGCTGTTCGATGTCAGCCATATGGGCCAGCTGCGCCTGATGGGCGAGGGCGCCGACGCGGCGCTGGAAACGCTGGTGCCGGGCGACATCCAGGGCCTCGGCGACGGCGCCATGCGCTACACCCTCTTCACCCTCGAGAACGGCGGCATTCTGGACGATCTGATCGTCTCCCGCGTGCCGGGCGGCCTCGGGCTGGTGGTCAATGCCGCGCGCCGGAGGCACGACACGGAGCATCTGCGCAGCCATCTCGGCGGCAGGGTGGATATCGTGCCGGAGCCGGACCGCGCCCTGCTGGCCCTGCAGGGGCCGGCGGCGGCGGCGGTGCTGGCGGATTTCGCCGACCTGCCGTTCATGGGCTGGCGCGAGGGCGAGGCCTGCGGCGTGCCGGCCCGCGTGTCGCGGTCGGGCTATACGGGCGAGGACGGTTTCGAGCTGTCGGTCGCCGGCGCCGACACAGAAGCGCTCGCCGGGCGGCTGCTCGCCCATGAAGCCGTCGCCTGGGCCGGGCTCGATGCGCGCAACTCGCTCAGGCTGGAAGCCGGCCTCTGCCTCTACGGGCGGGACCTCGACGAGGATACGACGCCGCTGGAAGCCGGCCTCGGCTGGACGATGCCGAAGCGCCGGCGCGAGGAGCGCAACTTCCCCGGCGCGGCGCGCATCCTCGACAATCCTCCCGTCCGGCGCCGCGCCGGCATGAGGCCCGAGGGCCGGGTCATCGCGCGCGAGGGCTCGGACCTGCTCGACAGTGCCGGAGAGCCGGTCGGCTGGGTGGCCAGCGGCGGTTTCTCGCCGGTGCTCGGCGGCCCGGTCGCCATGGGCTACCTGCCGCTCGCGCTCACCGCGCCCGGCACGGAGGTCGCCTTCGACATCCGCGGGAAGCCGCGGCCCGGGCGGGTCGTCCGCCTTCCCTTCGTTCCCCACAACTATTTCCGAGGCTGAGAAGTCCGATGGCCGTCAAGACCTACTACACACGCGAACATGAATGGGTGCGGATCGAGGACGGTGTCGCGATCTGCGGCATCACCGACTACGCCCAGACGCAACTGGGCGACGTCGTCTATGTCGAACTGCCGGAGGTCGGCGCCGAGATCGCCCGCGACGGCGAGGCTGCGGTGGTGGAGAGCACCAAGGCGGCAAGCGACGTCTATGCGCCGCTGACCGGCACCATCGTCGCGGTCAACGACCGGCTGGAGGAATCGCCCGACCTCGTCAACGAGTCCGCGGAGGACGCGGGCTGGTTCTTCCGCATGGAGGTCGACGACGAGGGCGAGCTGGACGAGCTGATGGACGAAGAAGGCTACCAGGCCTTCGTCGAGGAGCTCGACTGATGCGCTACCTGCCGATCACCGGCGCCGACCGCAGCGAGATGCTGCAGGCGGTCGGCGCGCCTTCGGTCGACGCGCTGTTCTCGGACGTGCCCGAAGATGCGCTGCTGGCGGAGCCGGTGGACCTGCCGCGCCATGCCGGCGAGTTCGAGGTCGAGCAGCGGCTCTCCCGCCTTGCGGCGCGGAACCGGGCGGCGGGCGCGGGCCCCTTCTTCTGCGGGGCCGGCAGCTACCGCCACCACATACCGGCGTCGGTGGACTACCTGATCCAGCGCGGCGAGTTCCTGACCTCCTACACGCCCTACCAGCCCGAGATCGCGCAGGGCACGCTGCAATACCTGTTCGAGTTCCAGAGCCAGGTCTGCCTGCTGACCGGCATGGAGGTGGCCAACGCCTCCATGTATGACGGCGCGACCGCCGCGGCCGAGGCCGTGATGATGGCCAACCGCGTTACCCGGCGGGGGAAGGCGGTGGTCTCCGGCAATCTCCACCCGCATTACCGCGACACGGCGGCGACGCTCGCGCGCTTCCAGGGCTTCACGCTGGAAGCCGGCCCGCCCGCGCCGGCCGGCGGCGAGGATCTGGCGTCGCGGATCGACGGCGAGACTTCCTGCGTCGTCGTCCAGTATCCGGACCTGTTCGGCAATATCCGGGACTTCTCGGAGCTTGCCGAAGCCGCCCATGCAAAGGGCGCGCTGCTGGTGGTCGTCGTCACCGAAATCGTGGCGCTCGGCGCGCTCAGGCCGCCGGGCGAGATGGGGGCCGACATCGTGGCGGCCGAAGGCCAGTCCATCGGCAATGCGATGAATTTCGGCGGCCCGCATCTCGGCCTGTTCGCGGCCCGCACGCGGCACATGCGCCAGATGCCGGGCAGGCTCTGCGGCGAGACCGTGGACGCCGACGGGCGGCGCGGCTATGTGCTGACCTTGGCGACGCGCGAGCAGCATATCCGCCGCGAACGCGCGACCAGCAATATCTGCACCAATTCGGGCCTCTGCTCGCTCGCCTTCACCATCCATCTGACCTTGCTGGGCGAGACCGGGCTCCGGCGCCTCGCCGCGCTCAACCATGCGGGCGCCGTCTCGCTGGTGCGGCGCCTCGGCGAGCGGGTCGTGACCCCGCATTTCTTCAACGAGTTCACCGTCCGCCTCGACGGCGATGCGGCCGAGGCGGTCGAGCGGCTCGCGGGCGAGGGCATCATTGCGGGCGTGCCGGTCTCGCGCCTCCATCCGGGCGCGGGGCTGGACGACCTGCTGCTGGTCGCGGTGACCGAGACGGTGGGCGCAGACGACATAGAGGCGCTCGCGGAGGCATTGTCATGACCGGCAACTCCCGCGACACGGTTTCCGGCGATTTCGGGCTCAGCATCGAGGAGCCGCTGATCTTCGAGCAGGACAGCCCCGGCGCCCTCGGCGTGGACTGGCCGGAAGCGGACATCGGCGCCGACCGGCTGGGCGGCCTCGCGCGCTCCGGCCCGGTCGGCCTGCCGAGCCTCGCCGAGCCGACGGTGGTGCGCCACTACACAAGGCTCTCGCAGAAGAATTACGGCATCGACACCGGCCTCTTCCCGCTCGGCTCCTGTACCATGAAGCACAATCCGCGCCTGAACGAGCGCATGGCGCGGCTGCCGGGCTTCGCGGACATCCACCCCCTCCAGCCGGAGAGCACCGTGCAGGGAGCGCTCGCGCTCTGCCGGGAGGTGCAGCGCTGGCTCTCGGTGCTGACCGGCATGCCCGGCGTGGCGCTCACGCCCGGCGCCGGCGCGCATGGCGAACTCTGCGGCATGATGGCGATCCGCGCCGCGCTCGATGCGGGCGGCGCGGCGAATGCGGACCGCCGGCGCGTGCTGGTGCCGGATTCCGCCCACGGCACCAACCCCGCCACGGCCGCGGCGCTCGGCTTCGAGGTGGTTTCCATCCCGGAGGACGGGCGCGGGCGCGTCGATCCGGAGCGCTTCGAGGCGCTGGCGGGCGAGGGCGGCGTGGCGGCGGTCATGCTGACCAACCCCAACACCTGCGGCGTATTCGAGAACGACATCCGCCGCATCGCTGACGCCGTGCACGAAGCGGGCGGCTACTTCTACTGCGACGGGGCGAATTTCAACGCCATTGTCGGGCGGGTCAGGCCGGGCGACCTGGGCGTCGACGCCATGCACATCAACCTGCACAAGACCTTCTCGACCCCGCATGGCGGCGGCGGGCCGGGCTCCGGGCCGGTGGTGTTCTCCGACGCGCTCGCGCCCTACGCGCCGGTGCCGCGCATCGTCGAGGAAGACGGCGCGCTCAGGCTGGAGGAGGCGAACGGCCGGGCCTTCGGGCGGATGAAGGCGTTCCACGGCCAGATGGGCATGTTCGTGCGCGCGCTCGCCTACATGATGAGCCACGGCGCGGACGGGCTCCGCCAGGTCTCGGGCGACGCCGTGCTGAACGCGAACTACCTGCTGCGCAAGCTGGAGGACGTCTATTCCGCGCCCTTCGCCCATTCGGGCCCGGCCATGCACGAGGCGCTGTTCGACGACCGCGCGCTCCGCGACACAGGCGTCTCGACGCTCGACATCGCCAAGGCGATGATCGACGAGGGGCTGCACCCGATGACGGTTTATTTTCCGCTGGTGGTGCACGGCGCGATGCTGGTGGAGCCGACCGAGACCGAGACCCGCGCCAGCCTCGACCGCTTCATCGCCATCATGCGCGGCCTCGCCGAGCGCGCGAAGGACGGCGCCCCGCTGACGGAGGCCCCCTTCCACGCCCCGCGGCGCCGGCTCGACGAGACGCAGGCGGCGCGCAAGCCGGTGCTGCGGTGGCAGGCGGAGGGGTAGGGACTGCCAGACGCATCCGGAGTCGAAGAAATTTAAAAATGTTCTACTTTTGATCTTGACATCCGGCCGTCCGCGCCCGATATAGGGCGGGAGGGAGCGGTATCCGGAGACCGCTTTGCCTGGCATCGGTGCGAAAAGACCCCGGCGGACCGGGCGGGAGAGGTGCGCCCTGAATCTGCCTCGCGCGCGCAGGCGCAATCAGGCGCGCGAACCGCGCCGGCGCCGACGCGCGCGGACGGGCGCGCGATACGCGCGAAACAGGGTCCCGCCGCACGGTCCGGCCGGCGGCGGGGCGAACGGAAGGAGGCGAACGGAATGCGGTGGAGCAGAGACATGCGGGAATCGGGACGACAAGGCCCCGGCGAAAACGGGGAGAGAGCGGGGCGGCGCAGGGGGCCGCATGACAAAACATGACAAAACATGACGCTTCATGACATTCCATGACACCCTGCACGGGGTCTCCGCGACGGGCGGTCCGGTCTCCATCGGCTGCGGCGGAATCGGGGATCGCGGCTGCAACGGCGTTGACTCGCCGGGGCGCGTTCGTTAGCTTCCGGCCCGTCGGCGGAAATGAGCGGGGTGTTCCATGGGGGTTTCGCTGCCTCCCGACTATAAGCCTTCCAGAAGCGAAGATTTCATGAACCCGATGCAGCAGGAATATTTCCGGACGAAGCTGCTGGACTGGAAGGAACGCCTGATCCGCGACTCCTCCGAAGCCGTCCACCAGCTGCAAAGCGACAGCCTCCGGGTCGCCGACGACGGCGAGCGCGCCTCGATGGAAACCGACAAGCGCCTTGCGCTGCGCACGCGGGACCGGGCGCGCAAGCTGATCGCCAAGATCGACCAGGCGCTCAAGCGGATCGACGACGGCACATACGGCTATTGCGAGCAGACCGACGAACCTATAGACCTCGGCCGGCTGGAAGCCCGGCCGATCGCGACGCTCTCCATCCAGGCGCAGGAGCTCCATGAACGGAGCGAGCGCATGCACCGGTCGGACTGAGGCCGCGCGGGCGGCCGCAATCCGGCGGAGCCCTCTTTCACCGACCCGGCAAACGGCGAACCCGAATGACCCAGGATTACCGCGACACCGTCTTCCTGCCGAAGACGGATTTCCCGATGCGCGCCGGCCTCGCAAGGCGCGAACCGCAGATCCTGGCGCGCTGGGAGGCGCAGGACCTGTTCGGCCGCCAGCGCGAAGCCGCGCGGGGGCGGGAGAAATTCATCCTCCATGACGGCCCGCCCTATGCGAACGGCCACCTGCATATCGGCCACGCGCTCAACAAGATCCTGAAGGACGTCATCAACCGCAGCCGGCAGATGACCGGCATGGACGCCCATTACATCCCCGGCTGGGACTGCCACGGCCTGCCGATCGAATGGAAGGTGGAGGAGGACTACCGCGCCGGCGGCCGCGACAAGGACGCGGTGCCGATCCTGGAGTTCCGCCGGGAATGCCGGGAGTTCGCCGCGCTCTGGATCGACACCCAGCGCGAGGAGTTCAAGCGCCTCGGCGTGCTCGGCGACTGGGACAATTACTACACCACCATGTCGAACGGGGCCGAGGCGGCGATTGCGGGCGAAATCTGCCGCTATGTCATGAATGGCGGCCTCTACCGCGGCATGAAGCCGGTGCTCTGGTCGGTCGCGGAGAAGACCGCGCTCGCCGACGCCGAGGTCGAATATCACGACCATGTCTCGCCCTGGATCCATGTCGCCATGCCGGTGCTGCGCGGGCCGGAGGCCCCGGCCGCGCTCGTCATCTGGACGACGACGCCCTGGACCATTCCCGGCAATCGCGGCCTCGCGGTCGCCGCCGGGGCCGACTATGCGCGCGTCGCCGTGCCGGGCCGCAGCGAGGCGCTGATCGTCGCGGAGGCCAGGCTCCAGCCCTTCCTCGCGGAATGCGGGTTCGAGAGCCACGAGGTTTTAGCGCGCTTCAAGGGCGCGGAGCTTGTGGGCGCCGTCGCGGCGCACCCGCTCGCCGCCTTCGGCTACGAAACCGAGTCGCCGGTGATGGCGGCCGATTTCGTCACCATGGACCAGGGCACGGGCGTGGTGCATATCGCGCCCGGCCACGGCGCGGACGACTTCAATCTCGGCACCGCCAACGGGCTGGAGGTCACCGACTATCTGGACGGCGACAGCATGTACCGGGCGCATGTGCCCCACTTCGCCGGCGAGCGCGTGCTGACGGCGGACGGCAAGCCGGGCGGGGCCGACAGGGCGGTCATCGCCGCGCTGGAAGAGGCGGGCGCGCTGCTCGGACAGGGGAAGCTGCAGCACAGCTACCCGCATTCCTGGCGCTCCCACGCGCCGCTCATCTTCCGGGCCACGACCCAGTGGTTCATCTCGATGGAGACCAACGGCCTCCGGGACAAGGCGCTGGAGGCGGTCGCCGCAACCCGCTTCGTGCCGGAAAGCGGACGCCGCCGGCTCGGCTCCATGATCGAGGGGCGCCCGGACTGGTGCGTCTCGCGCCAGCGCGCCTGGGGCGTGCCGATCCCGGTATTCACCCACCGGGAGACCGGGGAGGTCCTGCGCGACGAGGCCGTGAACGAGCGCGTGCTGGCGGCCTTCCGCGAGCATGGCGGGGACGCCTGGTTCGAACTGCCGGCCTCGCACTTTCTCGGCCCGGACCGCGACCCGGACGACTGGGACCAGGTGCAGGACATCGTGGAGGTGTGGTTCGATTCGGGCTCGACCCACGCCTTCGTGCTGGAAGGCAACGAAACCCAGCGCTGGCCGGCCTCGCTCTATCTGGAAGGCTCCGACCAGCACCGGGGCTGGTTCCATTCCTCGCTGCTGGAGGCCGCCGGCACGCGCGGCCGCGCGCCCTTCGACGCCGTGCTGACGCATGGCTTCGTGCTCGACGAGGACGGGCGCAAAATGTCGAAATCGCTCGGCAATGTGACGGCCCCGCAGGAAGTCATCGACCGCTACGGCGCCGACATCCTGCGCATCTGGACGGTCTCCGCCGACTATTCGGACGATCTGCGCATCGGCGAGAACATCCTGAAGCACCAGGCGGAGCTCTACCGGCGCATCCGCAACACGCTGCGCTACCTGCTCGGCAACCTCTCGGGCTTCTCGCCCGCCGAGCGCGTCGCGCCCGCCGACATGCCGGAGCTGGAGCGCTGGGTGCTGCACAGGCTGTGGGAGCTGGACCGGCTGGTGCGCCGGGCTATCGAGGACTACGACTTCCATGCCATGTGGACGGCGCTGCATAATTTCTGCGCCGTGGACCTCTCGGCCTTCTATCTCGATATCCGCAAGGACGTCCTTTATTGCGACCCGGCGTCGAGCCTCGCGCGCCGCTCGGCCCGGACGGTGCTCGACCTGCTGTTCGACTGCCTGACCGCCTGGACCGCGCCCATCCTGTGCTTCACCGCCGAGGAAGCCTGGCTCGCCCGCCACGGCGACGCCGGGGGCGAATCGGTGCATCTGCGCCAGTTCCCAGAAGCGCCGGTGGCGTGGCGGGACGAGGCGCTGGCGGCGCGCTGGGCGGAGGTGCGGGCCGTGCGCCGGGTGGTGACCGGCGCCATCGAACGCGAGCGCGCCGCAAAGCGCATGCGCTCCGGCCTCGACGCGGCGCCGGTCGTCTGGCTGGCGCCGGAGCGCCGGGCGTCGCTCGACGGGCTGGACCTCGCGGAGATCGCCATCGTTTCGACGATTGCCTTCGGCGAGGGCGAGCCGCCCGCCGACGCCTTCCGGCTGGAGGAGGTGGAGGGTGTGGCGGTGGTGCCGGCGGCCTCGCAGCACGAGCGCTGCGCGCGCTGCTGGCGCCGGCTGCCGGATGTGGGCCGGGCCGGGGTGGATATCTGCGGGCGCTGCGCCGATGCGCTCCGGGCGCTGCCGCCGGAAGCGGCCGCCTGACGCCCTGCGTACGCCCGCACGATACGGGCTGGCCGCCGCCGTTCTGGTCTTCGCCGCGGACCAGGCGGCCAAGCTCTGGGTGCTGGCGGCCCATGCGGGCCTGCCGGTCGAGGTCCTGCCCTTCTTCAACATCGTGCTGGTCTGGAACCGGGGGGTGAGCTTCGGCATGTTCGGCGCGGCCGGCCCGCTCGTGCTGGCGGCGATCGGGGCGGCGGTGGCGGCTGTGCTGGTCGTCTGGATGCTGCGCTCCCCCCGGCGGTTCGAGGCGCTGGCGCTCGGCGCGGTCGCAGGCGGGGCGGCCGGCAACATTCTCGATCGGCTGACGCGCGGGGCGGTGGTGGACTTTCTTGACTTCCATATCGCCGGCTGGCACTGGTATGCCTTCAATCTGGCCGATTCCGCCATTACCGTCGGCGTCGCCATGCTGTTGTTCGACGCCGTGTTCCTGCGCGGTCGGCGAACCGGGGAAACCGGCGGCGGGAAGGAACGAACCCGATGATGATCCGGTCGATAGCACTGGTTGCAGGCGCGGTGTTCACCCTCGGCGCGTGCGATGTGGCCGAGACCTTCGGCATCGACCGCCAGGGGCCGGACGAATTCGCCGTGCTCCGCCATGCGCCGCTCACCGTGCCGCCCGATTTCCGGCTCCGCCCGCCGGAGCCGGGCACGGTGCGCCCGCAGGAGCAGCCCCGGCGCGAGAGCGCGCGCCAGACGCTGACCGGCGCGGGCGGGAGCGGCAGCGCGGCGAAGTCCGCTGGCGAGACGGCGCTCCTCTCCAAGATGGGCGGCGCCAAGGTGGACAGCAGCTTCCGCCGGCGGATCGATGAGGAGACGGCCGAGCTCGCCCGGAAGAACCGCCGGCTGCTTGACGACCTGATCTTCTGGGAAGACCGCGAGACGCATGCGACCGTCGTGGACGCGGCGGCGGAGAGCAAGCGGCTGCGCGAGAACGAGGCCCTGGGCAAGCCGCCGACCGAGGGCGAGACGCCGACCATCCAGCGCCGGTAGGGCGGAGGGACGCGGCGGTGCTGGGCGACCTCCCCTACCGGCAGGACCTTTCACGCTGTTCGGCCGTCACCGAAAGCGGCGCTTTCGACCGCGCGCTCGCCGCAACGGCCGAGGGGCTGGCCGGACTGCGCTGCGCCTATGACGACGGCAGCCTGCCGCTGCTGCGCCTTCCCGAAGCGCGGGGCGACCTCGCCATGATCGAGGCGCGGGCCGAGCACCACCGCGAACATGCCGACGATGTGGTGATCCTGGGCACGGGCGGGTCCAGCCTCGGCGGGCAGGCGCTCTACGCGCTCGCCGATTCGGGCTTCGGGCCGAGCGGCGATTCGCCCCGGCTGCACTTCCTCGACAATGTCGACCCGCATACCTTCGACCATCTGTTCCGGAGCCTCGACCTCGCGCGCACCGATTTCCTGGCCATCTCCAAGTCGGGCGGCACGGCCGAGACGCTGCTGCAGTTCCTGATCTGTCTGGAGGCGCTGGCGGATGCAGTCGGCCGGGAGAATGCGGCGCCGCATGTGACCGTGATCGCGGAGCCCGGCGCGAGTCCGCTCAGGCGGCTTGCGGAATCGTGGGGCTTCTTCGTCATCGACCACGATCCTGGCATAGGCGGGCGTTATGCAGCGCTCACGCCCGTCGGGCTCCTGCCGGCGGTGATCGCCGGCCTCGACCCGGCGGCGCTGCGCGAGGGCGCGCACCAGGTGCTGCACCGGAGCCTGAACGCCGCCCGGCCGGGCGCGAGCGACCCCGCGCTCGGCGCCGCGCTCAACATCGCCTGCGGGGCCGGGACGGGGCGGAGCGCCGTGCTGGCGGTCTATGCCGACCGGCTCGCGCCCTTCGCCATGTGGTTCCGCCAGCTCTGGGCGGAGAGCCTCGGCAAGGGGGGCAAGGGCACGCTGCCGGCGCCCGCGCTCGGCGCCGTGGACCAGCACAGCCAGCTCCAGCTCTGGCTGGACGGGCCGGACGACAAGCTCTTCACAGTGGTGCGGGCCGACAGCGCCGGGCGCGGGCGAATCGTGCCGCCGGCGCTGGCCCGGGACGAGCGCCTTGCATGGCTTGCCGGGCGCAGCATGGGCGACCTGCTGGACGCGGAGGCGCGCGCGACCGTGGAAACGCTGGCGCTGAAGGGCCGGCCGGTGCGCCAGCTGCTGCTGGAGCGCGTCGACGAAGCAGCGCTCGGCGCGCTGATGATGCATTTCATGCTGGAGACGATCCTGGCCGCGCGCCTTATGGGCGTCGATCCGTTCGACCAGCCGGCGGTAGAGCAGGGCAAGGCGCTCGCGCGGGACTATCTCGCGGCCATGGACGGGCGCTGATGCTGCGCCGCCTGCCGGAAGCGGTGGTCAACCGCATCGCGGCGGGCGAGGTGGTCGAACGCCCGGCCGCCGCGCTCAAGGAGCTGGTCGAGAACGCCATCGACGCAGGCGCGGGCCGCATCGACTGCGCGTTGCGCGCGGGCGGCGCCGCCTGGATTGCGGTGGACGACGACGGCGTCGGCATCGCACGGGACGAGCTCGCGCTCGCGCTCGAACGCCACGCCACCTCGAAGCTTGCCGGCGACGACCTCGTCGATATCCGCACGCTGGGCTTTCGCGGCGAGGCGCTGCCGTCCATCGCCTCCGTCTCGCGCCTCACGATCGCCAGCCGGGCGGAGGGCGCGGCCGAAGCCTGGCGCCTCTCGGTCGACAATGGCGATCCCGGCGCGCTCGAGCCGGCGGCCCGCGCGCGCGGCACCCGGGTGGAAGCGGCGGGCCTCTTCCGCGCCGTGCCCGCGCGCCTCAAATTCCTGAAATCCGCCCGCGCGGAATATCTCGCCGCCGCGGACACGCTGAAGCGCCTCGCCATGGCGCGCCCCGCCATCGCCTTTTCGCTGGAGCATGACGGGCGCCGCGCCTGGGCCTCGCCGGCGGCCTCCGACCCGCTCGCCCGGCTCGCGGACGTGCTGGGGGCGGCGTTCACGGACAACTCGGTGGCGGTCGCGCTCGAAGCCGACGGCATCCGTCTCTCGGGCCATGCCGGGCTGCCGACCTGGCACCGCGGCACGGCGCAGGCGCAATATCTGTTCGTCAACGGCCGCCCGGTGCGCGACCGCCTGCTCCAGGGCGCGGTCCGCGCCGGCTATGAGGAGCTGGTGCCGCGCGGGCGCTTTCCCGTGCTGGCGCTGTTCCTCGACCTGCCGCCCGACCGGGTGGACGTGAACGTGCATCCGGCGAAGACCGAAATCCGCTTCCGCGAGGCCGGGCGCGTGCGCTCGCTCATCGTCTCGGCGCTCAGGCGCGCGCTTGCCGAAGAAGGCCATCGGGCCGCCGCGCCCGCTGCCGCTGCGCCGCTCATGGGCCGTTTCCGGCCGGGTGGGACCGCCGCGCCGCCCTTGCAGCTTGCCGAACGCGCGGCCGAATGGCAGGCGCCGCTCGACCCTGCCTTGCCGCCGTCCGCGCCGCCGCCCGCCCCGGAGGCGCCAGACACGGCCGGCCTGCCGCTGGGCGCGGCGCGCGCGCAGCTTCACGACACCTATATCGTGGCGCAGACCGGGGACGGCATCGTGCTGGTGGACCAGCATGCCGCCCATGAGCGGCTCGTGCTGGAGCGCATGCGCCGGGCGCTCGCCGACGGCCCGCCGCCGCGCCAGGCGCTGCTGCTGCCGGAGGTGGTCGAGCTCGACGAAGCCGGGGCCGAGCGCCTCGCGGCCAAGGCGGAGGAACTGGGCGAGCTCGGCCTCGTGCTGGAACGGTTCGGCTCCGAGGCGGTGCTGGTGCGCGAGACCCCGGCCGCGCTCGGCGAAGCGGACGTGAAGGGGCTGGTGCGCGATCTCGCCGACGATCTCGCCGAGCACGGCCTCGCGCTTGCCCTCAAGGAGCGGCTGGAGGACGTGGCGGCGACCATGGCCTGCCACGGCTCGGTGCGCGCCGGCCGGCGGCTCGGCGCCGCGGAGATGGACGCGCTCCTGCGCGAAATGGAAGCCACGCCGCGCTCCGGCCAGTGCAATCACGGCCGCCCGACCTATGTCGAACTCAAGCTCGCAGACATAGAACGCCTGTTCGGCCGGCGGTGAGCGGTGCGATGACCCGGCGCCGTCCGCGCTTCAGCAGGCCGGCGGGTCCCGGAGCTCCACGCCTTTCAGGCGGTAGCGGACCGTGAATTCGGGGAAGGCGACGACGGCATCGCCGCCGACGCCGTTTTCGTAGAACCATTCGGTCGACTCGAAGGAGGGCAGCGCCTTGCCGTCCGCGCCGAAAAAGGCGAATTGCGCGCGCCAGCGGGCGAGGCCGTCCAGCGCCGCCGGCGCCTGCGGGCCCTCGCCCGATACGCCCGCCGGCAGCACCAGCACGCTGGCCGTCAGCAGGTCGTCCTCGTCCTCGCCGAAGAACACCCGGCGCGTCAGCAGGCCCTCGCCCGTCCTGGCATGGCCGATGACGTCGCGGACCCAGGCGCCGGGGAAAAGCGTGCCCGGATCGAGCGCCACGCGGTGTCCGCGCGGCTCGCTGTAGACGACCTCGCCGCCCTCGCCCGGCGCGGTGAAACGCGCCGCGCCGCTGCGCGCGTCGGTGGCGAGGCCGTTCCGGACAGTTCTGCCCGCGAAACCGTAAGCCTGGCCGTCCATGCGCTCCCAGGCGGAAAACTCGACCTGCACGGAGACGGACTCCCCCTCCGGCGGCTGGATCTGCAGGCGGGTATCGCGGTTGACGACGATCCTGTCGCAGTCGGTCGACCATTCATAGAATGCCGCGCCGGAGAGGCCGGCGATGCCGGAGGACGGGTCAGCGCGGACCAGCCCGACCTCGTAGATCGCCCGGTGCGGCGCGATCCCGCTGTCCGCCGCCTCTGCCGCCGCGCCCGCCAACAGCACGCCCAGTCCGGCAACGGCTGCCCGCCGGGCATGTTTGCGGAAGCGCCCGCGCCCGCATCCCGAAAGCATGTCCGACCTCCGCCTTCGACCCCCTTCGCTATACCGGATCGGGCCGAAAGGGAAGCGCGCCCGATTGCCCGGCGCCGTCCGCCCGCCTATATTGGAACCGCCGGACATGTCCGGCTATGGCGATAAACGCTATGCGGAATAAGCGTTGCGGACCCGGGGGCAGTACCCGGCGCCTCCACCAACTGCGGGGGCGAACCAGGATCGACGTGCGTGGTAAAGGCATGGTCTTCGTCCGGCATGGCACCACCGTTATCGGGCCGCAACTCAAGTGCGAACGACAATGAGGTCGCACTCGCTGCCTGATCGCTGATTCGGCAAGCGCGGTTTGGAGGGCACCGGGCAACAGAAGCCCTCCATCCTCACCGCACGGGGGCGCGCCGGGGGAACGATGGCCGAGGACTTCCTGGATTACGACCGGCTGGTCGAGGACGCGATGCGCGGCGCCGTCCGGCGCGCGCTCGAGGAGGTGGCCGAAAAGGGCCTTCCCGGCAACCACCATTTCTACATCACCTTCCTCACCCGCCATCCGGCCGCGGCGGTGCCGCCGCGTCTCGCCGCGCAATATCCGGAGACGATGACCATCGTGCTCCAGCACCAGTATTACGGGCTGGAAGTCCACTCGACCCATTTCGAGGTCACGCTGTCCTTCAACCGCGTGCAGGAGCGCCTGCACATTCCCTGGGAGGCGGTAACGGTGTTCCACGACCCGTCGGTCGATTTCGGCCTGCGCTTCTCCCGCCAGGGGGTCGAGCCGCTCATGCCGGCCGGAGAGGCCGAGGCCGCCGACGGGACAGGAGAGCCGGCGGGCGGCGAGGGAGATGAAGGCGACGGTGGCGGCAATGTCGTCTCGCTGGACCGTTTCCGCAAGAAATAAGGGGCGCGTCCATGCCCGAATTCGCCTTCCACGAGATGTTCCCGCTCGCCAAGGGCCAGACCCCCTGGCGCCGGCTCGAAGGGGATTTCACCGCCGTCGAACGGTTCCGGGGCCGGGACTTCGTCTCGGTCGATCCGGAGGCGCTGACGCTGCTTGCGCGCGAGGCGTTCCACGACATCTCGCACCTGCTCCGGCCGGGCCACCTCGCCCAGCTCGCCTCGATCCTCGACGACCCCGAGGCCTCGCCCAATGACCGCTTCGTGGCGCTCGACCTGCTGAAGAACGCGAATATCGCCGCAGGCGGCGTGCTGCCCATGTGCCAGGACACCGGCACCGCCATCGTCATGGGCAAGAAGGGTGAGCGCGTGCTGACCGGCGGCGGCGACGAGGAAGCGCTCTCGCGCGGCATCTTCCGCGCCTATGCGGAGGACAATCTGCGCTATTCGCAGCTCTCGCCCATCTCCATGTTCGAGGAGCGCAATACCGGCTCCAACCTGCCGGCGCAGTTCGACCTCTATGCCGCGCCCGGCGAGGAATACGAGCTGCTGTTCATCGCCAAGGGCGGCGGGTCGGCCAACAAGTCGTTCCTCTACCAGGCGACGCCGGCCACCTTGCACCCGGACCGCCTGCTGCCCTTCATCGACGAGAAAATCCGCACGCTCGGCACCGCCGCCTGCCCGCCTTACCATCTGGCGGTCGTGATCGGCGGCACGTCGGCGGAACTCAACCTGAAGACCGTAAAGCTCGCCAGCACCGGCTATCTCGACGGCCTGCCGACGGAGGGCGGGCCGCATGGCAACGCCTACCGCGACCGGGGGATGGAGGAGAAAATCCTGGGGGCGACGCGCGCCATGGGCATCGGGGCGCAGTTCGGCGGCAAGTATTTCTGCCACGATGTGCGCGTGGTGCGCCTGCCGCGCCACGGCGCCTCATTGCCCATCGGGATCGGCGTCTCCTGCTCGGCCGACCGCCAGGCGCTGGCCAGGATCACCCGCGACGGCGTTTTCCTGGAGGCGCTGGAGCGCGACCCGGCGCGCTTCCTGCCCGAGACCGACGCCGACATGCTCGGCGGCGAGGTGGTGGCGCTCGATCTCAACCGGCCGATGGACGAGATCCGGGCCGAGCTCTCGCGCCACCCGATCCGCACCCGCCTGGCCCTCACCGGCCCGATCACGGTGGCCCGCGACCTCGCGCACCAGAAGATCGAGGCGAGGCTCGCCGCGGGCGAAGCCATGCCCGCCTGTTTCCGCGACCACCCGATCTACTATGCCGGTCCCGCCAAGACGCCGGAGGGCATGGCGTCCGGCTCGTTCGGCCCCACCACGGCCGGGCGCATGGACGCTTTCGTGGACGCCTTCCAGGCCGCCGGCGGCAGCCATGTCATGCTCGCCAAGGGCAACCGCTCGGCCCAGGTGACGGCGGCCTGCAAGGCGCATGGCGGCTTCTATCTGGGCTCGGTCGGCGGCTCGGCGGCGCGGCTCGCCCGGGACCATATCCGCAAGGTGGAGGTCCTGGAATATCCCGAGCTCGGCATGGAGGCGATCTGGCGCATCGAGGTCGAGGACTTCCCAGCCTTCATCGTCATAGACGACAAGGGCAACGACTTCTTCGCCGGGATCTGAGCAGAAGGGAAAAGTCCCCGCGGGCGGCGATGCGCCCGCGGGGAAGAGGCCGGATCAGGTAATCGCGACCGGGTTGCCGATGGAGCCCGTGGCGCCCTTGATCGGCAGCGGCGCGAACACATAGACGAACTGGTACGCCCCGTCGGCGATCAGGGCGTCGAAGACCAGGTTCTCGTGGATGTAGATGCCGTTGCGGGTGATGAGCTCGTTGTGAACCACGAACGCCTTCTTCGGGTCCGGATTCGGCACCACCTCGACCGGCCAGGTGTCGCCGCCGACGAGGCACACGCCCTTGTCCACCAGGATCGCCGCGACATCCATGCCGATGCCGGGGCAGCCGGAGTTGAAGCGGTCGTTGTTCTCGATCCAGAGGTCGCCCCAGCCGGTGTTGAAGAACACGGCGTCGCCTTCCTTGATGTCGTCGAGCGACATGCCCTGGGCGGCGAGCGCGGTATCGACATGCGCCGGCGTGATCTCGTTGCCGACGTCCCAGGCCTGCTGCGGCTTCACATCGATCAGGTGGCCGCGGGTGAAGAACGGCCTGACATGCTCCATGCCGATCTTCTGGAGCCCGTAGGCGCCCTCGACCTCGGCCCCGGTGAAGCCGTTGTAGTAGCGGTGGTCGGCCTTGTCGGTCGCCGAGCCGACAATGGCCCCGATATGGCCGAGCCCGTCGAACTGTGTGCCCACCTGGCCGATTTCGGTCGCGAGATATTCGTCGTTATAGACGAGCATGTTCTCGCCGAACGGGCCGCCGGTCGGGGCGCCGGGAATGCGGAGCGCGAAGCCGCGCGGACCGAAGAAGGGAATGCTCGGCTCGTAATCGCGCCCGATGCGGGTGACCTTGCCGTTCCTGATCCACTTCACGGCGTCGAGCGTCTTCTCCGGCGTCATCCAGTTGGAGGCGCCGGCCTGGTCGCCCTCGCCCCAGCGCGACGGCCACCACTTCTCGCCGATCGGCGTCATGTGGCTGTCGGCCTTGGCCTCCTGGACGCTGCCGCCGGTCATCGCCGCGCCGGCGGCCGCTACCGCGCCCGCGCCGACGGCCGCGGTCCGCATGAAGCTGCGGCGGTCCGGCGACTCGATGTCTGCCGTCTTAGGCAGCGACTCGAACTTGCTGAAGATCATGGGCTTCTCTCCCCTTGCGGCGCTTCCGGTAATTGTAGGACTGTATCCTGTGCGCCGGTTCGCCGGAAGGTCAAGAGACGCAAACGAGAAAAGCGCCGCCGATGAGTCTTTTTGAAGCCCACGCGCCCGAGGCGCGCATCCCGGTCACCGTGCTGACCGGCTTCCTCGGCAGCGGCAAGACGACCCTGCTGAACGCGCTCCTGCGCGACCCCGCGATGGCTGGCACGGCGGTGATCGTGAACGAGTTCGGCGATATCGCCCTCGACCACCTGCTGGTGGAGGCGGTGGACGGCGAGACCATGGTGGTGAACGGCGGCTGCGTGTGCTGCCAGCTGCGCTCCGACCTGGAGGAGACGCTACGCGACCTGCTGGCCCGCCGGCGGGACGGCGAGGTGCCGCCCTTCGAGCGGGTGGCGGTGGAGACGACGGGCCTGGCCGACCCCGCGCCGATCGCCCAGACGCTGCTGAACAACCCGCTGGTCTCGAGCTTCTACCGGCTGGACGGCGTCGCGGCGACCGTGGACGGGGTTCTCGGGCCGGGCCATCTCCGCGACCAGCCGGAGGCCGTGAAGCAGGTGGCGCTCGCAGACCGCATCGTGGTGACCAAATGCGACCGCGGGGACGCGGCGCCGGAAGCGCTGGTCGAGGTCCTGGACCGGCTCGCGCCCGGCGCGGAGCGGCGCGAGGCGGCGATGGGCGCGGTGCCGCCGGATTTCCTGTTCGGCCTCGACACGGCCGACGCCGGCTGGCTCGGCCTCGCCGCCGACGGGGATGACGGGCATGGCCACGAGCATGAGCACGGCCACGACCTCGACGGCATCGACACGCTGTCGCTGGTCTTCGAGGAGCCGATCGACTGGCTGGCGTTCTCGCGCTGGCTTGCCGGTCTGCGCAACCGCCACGGCCGGCAGCTCCTGCGCGTCAAGGGCATCCTGAACCTCGAAGGCGAGGACGGGCCGGTGGTGGTCCACGGCGTGCAGCACATCTTCCAGTCGCCGAAGCGCATGGCCGACTGGCCCGACGGGGACCGCCGCTCGCGCCTCGTCTTCATCACCCGCGGCCTGCCCCGCGAAACCCTGCTGGCGGGGCTGGCCGGAGGCGCCTGAATCGCCGTGCCATAATCCGGGGTCCGTCCCGGGGAACGGGCGGGGCGGCTCATACGGGAACGATGTCTGCGTTACGCGACTCCGCCGACGAAAGGGCCTCCCCGCTGCTGATGGGCGGCATGGCGCTTGCCGTGTTCCTGGTTGTCACGGCGGTGGCGATGCTGGGGCCGCTGCTCGTGGACATGGCCGCGGCGCTCGGCGTCACGGTTCCGCTTGCGAGCCAGCTCGTCGCGGCCGCCGCCGCGGTCTGGGCGGCGACGGCCCTGGTGGCGGGGCCCGTCTCCGACGCATACGGACGCAAGCCGGTGCTGCTTGCCGGGCTCTGCTTCCTGGCGGCCGGGGCGCTCGGCATCGGGTCGGCTCCGACATTCGCCGCGGCGATGGGCTTCAGCCTGCTGGTCGGGGTCGGCGGCGGCATGGTGCCCCCGACATGCATTGCGCTGGTCGGAGACCTGGTCGGGCGCGGACGCCAGCCCCGGTCCATCGCGATCCTGACCATGCAGCCGGGAATGAGCATCCTGGTGGGGGTCCCCCTGGCCGCCGTGCTCGGCGACTTCGCC
The DNA here is from genome assembly GCA_022826185.1 of Alphaproteobacteria bacterium. Lineage (GTDB taxonomy): Bacteria > Pseudomonadota > Alphaproteobacteria > Bin95 > Bin95 > Bin95. The sequence continues at coordinate 1,615 of JAJDVH010000211.1, read as the reverse complement.
GGCTGGCGCGTTCCGTTTCTGGCGCTGGGGCTGGCGCTGCTCCTCTGCGCGCTGCTGCTTCTCCTGCTCGTGCCGCGCCGCCGGCCGCCGGCGGGCCGCGCCGGTCTGGCCGGACGGATGATGAGGGTCGCCGCATTCCGGGTCACCTGGTTCATGGCCGGCGCGAATGTGCTGGCCCGCGGCGCCTGGGGGGCGGTCCTCACCTTCCTGCCGCCCTATCTGATCCTGACCTACGGCCTCAGGACCGCCGAGGTCGGGCTGCCCATGGCGGCCGTGGCGCTCTGGATGACCGCGGCGCCGCTGCTGGCCGGAAGGATCGGGCGCATGCGCAGGCGGCTCGGCGTCACGGCCGCCCTGCTGCTGGCCGCCGCCGCGCCGGCGCTGGGCATATTCCTGCCGGGCTGGGGCGTCTGGTTTTCAGGCTCGGCGGCGGGCCTCTTCATGCTGCTGGTCGTCCCCGTCACCACCGTTCTTTCGATCCTGATCGTCGAGAACGGGGGCGATTCCCGCGGCGCGCTCGCAGGCGTCATATCCAGCAGCAATTGGGGCGGCACGGCCGCAGGCGCAGCGGCGGGGGCCGCGCTGGTCGCCCATTTCGGCTATGGCGCGCTCTCCTTCCTGCTGGCGGGCGCCGTGCTGGCGAGCGGCCTGCTCATGCTCTGCGCCGTGACCGAGAAGGCCGTGGACCGCACCCGCGCCCGTTTCGCTCCTGCGCCGGACGAGCGGTAGGGAGCGCCGCCGCACGCCCCGGCCGCCGCACGTCCCCGCCGTCACCCCGGCCTCCGAGCCGGGGTCCATCCCTGATTCGCGATGCTGCCGCAGCCGGCTGAGAACAGGCTGAACCGCTGAAACTGCCGCGAGAACCAGGGCCGGGCCCCGGCTCGGGGGCCGGGGCGACGGTTGAGGCGGCTCCGCCATCGGTTCCGGTCAACGACCGCGGGTATCGGGGGGCATCCTGCGCGCCGTGTCATGGAGTGTCATGGAGTGTCATGAAATGTCATGTTTTGTCATGCGGGGCTGTCCTGGCGGGGCTGTGCGGCCGGCGGCGCCGCCGGGGCGGGGCGGGGTCGGTTGCGGTCATCTGGTCTCCTTTCCGGTCGGGGAGGGCGGGGCGGGGCGGGGTGTCCCTGTTTCGCGCGTATCGCGCGCGGGCGCGGGCGCGCCTTTGCGCCGGCGCGGTTCGCGCGCCTGATTGCGCGCGCGAGGCGCAGCGCGCACCTCTCCCGTCGGTTCTGCAGGTGTTTTTCCGGATCCGGGGGAAGCGGCTCCGGATGCCCCTTCCCTCTATTGACACCATACTACAGGATCGGTCAGAGTCAAGCCCCGTTCCGAACAAAAAGTGAAAATACCGGAGATTTTTCTTGAATCGGCCGTGCGGCCGGCGCTCTCCGCCCTGCGCTCCCGCCGCGCGCCGGGCAGGCGGTCATTCTTGTAGAAATCCCCCTCAAATGGGAGGTTCCGGGCGGCGCGGGACGGGTTAGCCCGGATTTCTCACCGCGAGCGTCGTCCGGCCAAGTTTAGCAATCGGCTGGGTGTTGGCGGTGGCGGGTTTTGTATTTCGGTTTGAGGGCGCAGGGGTATGGGTTGCGCCTGAGGCGCGGTTCCTGCCGGGGGA
>JAJDVH010000120.1 GCA_022826185.1 Alphaproteobacteria bacterium | reverse complement strand
TCGACGACGACCGGGCCGACGGCGCCGAACATGACTGGCTCTACCAGCGCCGCAACGGCTATGCCGACATCTACGACCCCTGGTCCCCGGAAGCAATCGAGGAGCGCAGGCAAGACCGCCTCGAACGGGAAGAAGACCCCCTCCGCCCCCGCGGCCCGGACGGGGACGACGACCGGGACGAGGACGACTGGGACGATGGTGATGAACACCGGGACGACGCCCCGTACCGGCAGGACGGGGACTGGTTGGACAGCGCGGAATTCGCGCCGGCCCATGACATCGCATGACAATTCATGACGTTTCGCAGGGGGTCCTCCTGCACGGCGACGCCTTGCCGGGCCGGTGGAAAAAGGGCCAATTGGCAGGGCCGCCGGGGAGCGCCGCATTTGCCGTCTTCACCCCTTCGCCGCCGCCTGTTCGGGCTCGCCGCCGGGCTTGCGCTCGGCCTCGGCCTCGTGCGGCCCGGCTTCGGCGCGGACGCGATCACGGTCTTCGCCGCCGCCAGCCTCAAGAATGCGATGGACGAGATCGCCGCCGCGTTCGAGCGCGAGACCGGCCGCGCCGTGACCGTGTCGCTGGCCGGCTCCTCCGCGCTTGCCCGCCAGATCCGGCACGGCGCGCCCGCGGACATCTTCATTTCCGCCAATCCGGGCTGGATGGACGCGCTGGAGCGGGACGGCCTCATCGACCGGGGAAGCCGTTTCGACCTGCTGAAGAACAGCATCGTGCTGATCGCGCACGGGCGGGACGCGGCCCCCGTGGACATCGTCCCGGGCGCCGACATAGCCGGCATGCTGGGCGAAGGCCGCCTCGCCATGACGTTCGTCGATGCGGTGCCCGCCGGGATCTACGGCAAGGCGGCGCTCAGGCGGCTGGGCATCTGGGAGGCCGTCGCGCCGAAGGTGGCGCAGGCGGACAATGTGCGCGCCGCGCTGGCGCTGGTCTCTTCCGGCGAGGCGCCGCTCGGCATCGTCTATGCGACCGACGCCGCAGCCGACGGCAATGTGACCGTCGTCGGCGCCTTCCCCGCGGACAGCCATCCGCCCATCGTCTATCCGGCCGCCGCGGTGGCCGCGAGCCGCAACCCGCTGGGCGCGCGCTTCCTCGCCTGGCTGCGCGGGCCGGCCGCGCGAAAGGCGTTCGAGCGGCAAGGCTTTGTCCCCGCCTTCGAGTAGAATCGCGCCATGGACTGGCTGAGCCCCGAGGAATGGCGGGCCGTTGCGCTCTCGCTTCGCGTCGCGTTCTGGGCAACGCTCGCGAGCCTGCCGCTCGGCGTGCTGACCGCCTATGCGCTCGCGCGCTGGCGCTTCCCCGGCCGGCAGCTCCTGAACGGCGTGGTGCACCTGCCCCTCATCCTGCCCCCGGTGGCGACGGGCTACCTGCTGCTGCTGACCTTCGGGACGCAGGGACCCGTCGGCGGCCTGCTGCAGGAGGTCGGCATCGTCTTCGCCTTCCGCTGGACGGGCGCGGCGCTGGCGGCGGCGGTCATGGCGTTCCCGCTCATGGTCCGCGCCATCCGGCTGTCCATCGAGGCGGTGGACCCGAGGCTGGAACAGGCAAGCGCGACGCTCGGCGCCTCCGGCCCCTGGGTCTTCGCGACCGTGACCCTGCCGCTCGTCCTGCCGGGCATCCTCGCGGGCACGATCCTGGCCTTCGCCAAGGCGATGGGGGAGTTCGGGGCGACGATCACCTTCGTCTCCAACATTCCGGGCCAGACGCAGACCCTGCCGACGGCGATCTACGCCTTCCTCCAGGTGCCGGGCGGCGAGGCCTCCGCGCTCCGGCTGGTGGCGATCGCGGTCGTCGTGTCCATGGCGGCGCTGCTGCTCTCCGAACTCGTCGCGCGGCGCGTGGCGAGAAGGGTGGCCGGCGCATGACGCTGTCCGTCGCCATCCGCCATGCCTTCCCCGGCTTCGAACTCGACATTTCCTTCGAGGCACCGCCGGGCGTCACCGTGCTCTTCGGCCGCTCCGGCTCCGGCAAGACGACGACCGTCAACGCCGTCGCAGGGCTTCTCAGGCCCGAGGCCGGGCGCGCGGTCGCGGACGGCTGGGTGCTGTTCGACACGGAGCGCGGCGCCTGGCTTCCCGCCCACCGGCGCCGGCTCGGCTACATCTTCCAGGAGGGGCGGCTGTTTCCGCATCTTACCGTGGGCCAGAACCTGAAATACGGCCGCTGGTTCGCGCCGAGGAACGGGCCGCGCGAGGATTTGGGGCGCATCGTCGACATGCTCGGCATCGGGCATCTGCTGGGCCGGCGCCCCGGCGCGCTGTCGAGCGGCGAGAAGCAGCGGGTCGCAATCGGCCGCGCCCTGCTGGCGAGCCCCCGGCTGATCCTCGCCGACGAGCCGCTGGCCTCGCTGGACGAAGCGCGGAAGGCGGAAATCCTGCCCTATTTCGAGCGCTTGCGCGACGAGGTGTCGGTGCCGGTGCTCTATGTCAGCCACTCGGCGGCGGAGGTGGCGCGGCTCGCAACCACGGTGATCGCGCTCCAGGACGGGCGCGTGCTGCGCCAGGGGCCGGCGGTCGAGGTGCTGGGCGATCCGACGGTCACGCCGCTCGGCGCGCGCGGCGCGGGCGCGGTGCTCGAAGCGGCCGTCGTGCGCCACCATGCCGACGGGCTGTCGGAGATCGAGGCCGGCGGCGTGCGCCTGTTCCTGCCGAGCGTGCCGCATGCGCCCGGCAGCCGGATCCGGGTCCGGATCGCGGCGCATGAGGTGCTGCTGTCCAGAGGAGAGCCGGAAGGCCTGTCCGCGCTGAACATCCTGCCGGGCACGGTCGAATCGGTCCGGGCGGGCGAGGGGCCGGGCGCCATCGTTTCCGTCCGCACGGCGGCCGGCACGATCCTCTCGCGCTCCACCCGCCGTTCGACCGAGGCGCTGGGGCTGGAGGAGGGCATGGCGTGCCATGCCGTCATCAAGACCGTCGCCATCGCCCCGGAGGGCGTGGGCGGTGCCTGAGCCGCGCCGCTCCCGCGAGCTATCCGCCGCCATGCGTGGAACCGGAACGCCGCCTGCGCCGGATATGGACGCGCATTCCTTCCGCAGCCAGGCCGGTAATCAGCCCCGCCAGCGCGCCCAGGAATACCGTTGCCAGCGCAGCCGCGGCGATGACGGGCCGGCAGTCCGGGCGGGCGTCGAGCAGCCTCGGGCTCAGGATCAGGTCGGCCGCCGCATAGACCAGGAGCGCGCCGACGACCGCCGGCGGGATCGACATGAGCAGCCCGACGATCTCCGGCCCCGCCGCGGCGACGGCGCCGCAGGCGGCCGCCATGATCAGCGGCGCCCCCATGCCGCGCGCGCCGAACCTTCGGTGCGCGGCGATGCCGCCGGCCCCGTGGCACATCGGCATGGCGCCCAGCGGCGCAAGCAGGAGGTTCATCAGCCCGTTCGTCGCAGCGAGCCTGCGTTCGCTCACCCGCGCGGCCCGGTCGGGATAGAGCGTGCGCGCGACCGCGGCGGCGACCACCACGGCATTGAGCAGGGTCAGCGGCAGCTGCGCCAGCACGCCCGAAAGCACGGCGTGGACGGTGTCGATGCCGCCGGGCGGCGCCGCCGGGGCAGCCGGCGGCCCTGCATGGGGAACCAGCAGCACGGCGCCGGTGACGACCAGCGGAACCCAGGGTCCCCGCGGCAGGAGAAGGGCCAGCGAGAGCACGGCAAGCGACGCCAGGGCCATGATCCAGTCGTGGCTCATCAGGCCGAAAGCCACGGTTCCGAGCATCAGGCCGAGTCCCGCCTGGAGGCCGGTGACAACCGATTGCGGTATCGCGCGGGTCGCCTTCTCGAACGACGGGATGGCCGCAAGCAGGAGCAGAACCGCACCGACGATGCCGCCTGCCCAGGCGGTTTCGGCCGCCGTGAGGCCGCCCGCGATTATCACGGCGCCGAGCGCCTTCATCGGCTGGACGGATACCGGCATGCGATAGACGGCGGCGACGAGGACATATCCGGCCGCAAAGCCCGCAAACACCGGCGTCGGCGCGAGAATGCCCGCGCCCACCGCGGCCACGACATAAGGCAGGAAGGTGCCGAGGTCGCCGAACGCGCCCGACAGCTCCCCGCTGGCCGAGCGCAGGCGCTCCAGGCGCCCGACCTCCTGTGCTCCGAACCCAGGCATTCCCGTTATCTTGTTGTTTTTGCGCCTGTCCTGCGCCCAAGCCTACAGGCGCATGCCGCCCTGCGAAAGGCCGGACGGACGCCATCGCGGAACCGGGAATTTCCTGCTGGTCTTGTCGATTTAAGGTTGTTTTTATGCGATTCTTCCGGATCACGGGAGGAATTGCAGGGTGGACAGCTTCTGGAGGATCCTCGGAGAGGCGGTCAGCCTGATCCTCGCCTGGGACTCCGACCTCATCGAAATCGTCGGCCTGTCGCTTCGCGTCACGCTGAGCGCCGTCGCCATTTCCTGCGTCATCGGCCTGCCGCTCGGCGCGGCGGTGGGCGCGTTCCGGTTTCCGGGGAGGACGGCCGTGATCGTCGTCCTCAACGCGCTGATGGGCCTGCCGCCCGTCGTCGTGGGGCTGATCGCCTATCTGATGCTGTCCGCCGCCGGACCGCTCGGTCCGCTGGAACTGCTCTACACGCCGGCCGCCATGATTATCGCCCAGACGATCCTCGTCACGCCCATCGTGGCGGCGTTGAGCCGGCAGGTGGTGGAGGACTGCTACCGCGAATATGCCGAGCAGTTCGACTCGCTCGGCGTCGGCCCTTTCGACCGGGTCGCCGCGCTGCTGTGGGACGCGCGCTACAGCCTGCTGACCGTGGCGCTCGCCGGTTTCGGCCGGGCCGTGGCGGAGGTGGGCGCCGTCATCATCGTCGGCGGCAACATCAACCATGTCACGCGCGTCATGACCACGACGATTGCGCTCGAGACCTCGAAGGGCAATCTCGAACTGGCGCTGGCGCTCGGCGTCGTGCTTCTCGCCATTGCCGTGGCGGTAAACGGGGCCGTGATGACGCTCCGGGCGTCGGCGGTGCGGATGGCCTATGCCTGAGGCGGCGTTCCATATGGCCGCGCCGGCGCCCCCGATGGCGGCGGACGGTCCGGCCCTGCTGAGCGCGCGGGGCCTGTGTTTCGACGCCGGCGGCAAGCGGCTGATCGACGGGGTCGATATCGACATCCGCCCCGGCATGCGGACGGTGGTCATGGGAGCCAACGGCGCCGGCAAGAGCCTGCTGCTGCGCCTTCTGCACGGCCTGATCCGCCCGACCGCCGGTGAGGTGCTCTGGCAGGGCCGGCCCCTGGACCGCGAAGGCCGCCTTGCGCAGGCGATGGTGTTCCAGCGCCCCGTCCTGCTGCGCCGCTCGGTGCTCGCCAATCTCCGCTTCGCGCTTGCAGTGCGCGGCCTCCCCGCTGCGGAGCGCAGGGCGCGGGAGGCCGAGGCGATGGAACGGTCGCGGCTCGGCGATCTGGCGAACCGGCCGGCGCGTGTCCTTTCCGGCGGGGAGCAGCAGCGGCTCGCGGTGGTGCGCGCGCTTGCCTGCAGGCCGCGCATGCTGTTCCTCGACGAACCGACGGCCAGCCTCGATCCGGGCTCGACCCATGCCATCGAGCAGCTTGTTGCCGAGGCCCATGAGAGCGGCGTCGCCATCGTGCTGGTCACCCATGACATCGGGCAGGCGCGGCGCCTCGGCGACGATCTGGTCTTCCTGCACGGCGGGCGGGTGGTCGAAACCGGGCCGGCATCGAACGTGCTGGACATGCCCCGGTCCGAAGCGGCCCGAGCCTGGCTCCAGGGCCGTCTTTATCTCGACACCCCGGCCGGGCCGAAAGCCTGAAACCGGGTGGGCGGGCACCGCATGGTCAGACACGCTCTTTTCGCTCTGACAGCCGCTGCATTCATAGCATCGGGGCCTGCGGCAGCGGACCGGTTCATCATCGTCCAGTCCACGACCTCGACCCAGAATTCCGGCCTCTACGGCCATATCCTGCCGATCTTCCGGGAGAGGACCGGTATCGAGGTCCGGGTGGTCGCCGTGGGCACGGGCCAGGCCATCAGAAACGCGGCAAACGGCGACGGCGATGTGCTCCTCGTCCATGCTCCGAAGGCAGAGGAAAAGTTCGTCACCGACGGCCACGGCATCGAGCGCGCCGATGTCATGTACAACGACTTCGTCATTGTCGGTCCGGCCTCCGATCCGGCTGGCGTTGCAGGCATGAGAGACGCCGCAGCGGCGCTGCGGAAGATCGCCGAAGCGGCGGTTCCCTTCGCTTCCCGCGGGGATGACAGCGGCACGCACAAGGCGGAGCTGCGGCTCTGGAAGGAGGCGGGAATCGATGTGGCGGCAGCTTCGGGCAGCTGGTACCGCGAAACGGGTTCCGGCATGGGCGCAACGCTGAACATCGGTGCCGGCATGGGCGCCTATGCGATGACCGACCGCGCGACCTGGACGAGCTTCGGCAACAGGAACGGCCATCGCATAGTGGTCGAGGGCGATCCCAGGCTGTTCAACCAGTACGGCATCGTCCTGGTCAATCCGGAGAAACACCCGAATGTGAGGGCGGGTCTCGGCCGCCAGTTCGTCGATTGGGTGCTCTCCGAGGAGGGGCAGTCGGCAATCGCGTCCTACCGGGTGGAAGGCCGGCAGGTCTTCTTTCCGAATGCGGGCGGCTGACGGACGCGCGCCGGCCTTCGGCTGTATGGACAGGGCCGCCTTGCATGGAGATTTCTGAATGAAAGGGGTTATGCGGTTCCTGCTGGCGATTGCCCTGGCCGGCCTCGCCGCGCCGGGCGATGCGCGCACCGTCCGGGACTCCGCCGGGAGGGTCGTGGAGATTCCGGACCGCGTGGAGCGGGTCTTCGCGGCCGGGCCGCCGGCCTCGATCCTGGTCTATGCGCTGAAGCCCGAGGCGCTGCTCGGCTGGCCGCGCAGGCTTCGGGACTACGAGAAACCCTACATCGCCCAGCCCTGGCGCGATCTTCCCGAAACCGGGCGCGTTACCGGGCGCGGCGGAGACGCAAACCTTGAGCGGGTGATCGTGCTGAGGCCCGACCTCATCGTCGATTTCGGGTCGGTGCGGGACACCTATATCGACCTGGCAAACCGGGTCCAGGAACAGACCGGCATCCCTTACATCCTCATCAACGGGCGCTTCTCGGAAACGGCCGCTTCGCTCCGCCTGCTGGGCGCGGCGCTCGGAGTCCCCGACCGCGGGGAAAGGCTCGCGGCGGATGTGGAAGCGACATTCGCCGAACTCCGGGCTGCGCTCGGCGCTGTGCCCCAAAAGCAGCGCCCCCGCGTCTATCTCGCCCGCGGCCCGGACGGGCTCGAGACGGGGCTGAAGGGATCCATCAATACCGAGATCATCGAGCTCGCAGGCGGACGGAACGTGGCCGATGTGCCGGGGCAGTACGGGCTCGTGCAGGCCTCGCCCGAGCAGGTGATCGTTGCGGATCCCGACACCATCGTCACCTGGGACCGGATCTTCTACGACCGCGTCTGGAAGGACCCGCTCTGGCAGGGGATCGCGGCGGTCCGCCGGGGCCGGGTCTATCTTTCGCCCACCGCGCCGTTCGGCTGGATCGACCGACCGCCGTCGATCAACCGGATGATGGGCCTGAAATGGCTCGCCGGCCTCTTCTATCCCGACCTGTGGCCGGGCGACCTGCGAGGCGAAACGCACGCCTTCTACAAGCTCTGGTACCATGTCGATCTGGGAGAAGCCGAGCTGAACCGGCTGCTGGAGTGGGCGGGCGGACGCGCGCCTTGAAATCCGCTCGCTACCGCGCGGGAGCGGGAACCGGCACTGCGCTCTGGCTCACCGGAGCGCTGGTCCTCTGCAGCCTCGCCGCGCTCCTGATCGGGCCCTACCCGCTCGGATTCGTTGAAGCGATATCGGTGCTGACGGGGCGCGAAAGCACGGACCAGGCCGAAACCGTGCTGCTGGCGATCAGGCTTCCGAGAGTGGCGGCGTCGCTTCTGGTCGGGGCGGCGCTTGCAGCGGCGGGCGCCTGCTATCAGACGTTGTTCCGCAATCCGCTCGTGTCGCCCGACATTCTCGGCGTGTCGGCCGGAGCGGGGCTCGGCGCCGTACTCGGGATCTTCCTGTCGCTGCCGGTCGTGGCGGTCCAACTACTGGGATTCGCCGGCGGGCTCGGGGCGGTCCTGTTGGTCGGTTTCGTTGCGGCTGCCGTCCAAACGGGCGACCGCACCCTGATACTTGTGCTCGCAGGCGTGGTGGTCGGCGCGCTCGCCGGGGCGGCGACATCGCTGCTGAAAGTGCTGGCCGATCCCTACGACCAGCTGCCCGCGATCACCTTCTGGCTCCTCGGCAGCCTCGCCGGGGTGAAGACCGCAGACCTCTTTCCCGCGGCTCCGGTCGTGGCAGCCGGCCTCGTGCCGCTGGCGTTGCTGCGCTGGAGGATCAATGTTTTGGCGCTTGGTGACGAAGAAGCCCGCGCGCTCGGCGTCGAGGCCGCCCGGCTCCGCCTCATCGTCATTGTCTGCGCCACGCTCATCACGGCCAGTGTCGTCGCGGTCGCAGGTGTCGTCGGCTGGGTCGGTCTGGTGATCCCGCATATCGCCCGCATGATCGTCGGTCCCGGCTTCGGGCGGCTCCTGCCGGCCGCCGCGCTGCTCGGAGCGGGTTACATGCTTGCGGTCGATACGCTGGCGCGCACGATCTCGGGCGCAGAGGTTCCGCTCGGCATTCTGACGGCGGTGGTGGGCGCGCCGTTCTTTCTCTGGCTGCTTGCACGGGGCCGGCGCGCATGGGCATGACGATCGAAACCCAGGACCTGGCGATCGGCTATCCCGGCCACGAGGTCGGGTCGGGAATAACGCTGGCGGCCGGGCCGGGCGCGGTGCTCTGCCTGCTCGGCCCCAACGGCTCCGGCAAGACCACGCTCTTCAAGACCCAATTGGGGCTTATTCCGGCGCGGGGAGGACGAGTGCTTCTGGAAGGCCAGCCGCTCGACCACCTCTCGCGGGCCGAGATTGCACGTCGTGTCGCCTATGTGCCGCAGGCCCATGCACCGCCCTTCGCCTGGTCAGCGTTCGAAGTCGTCCTGATGGGCAGGACGGCTCGGCTCGGGCTATTCTCCCAGCCGGGCGAAGCCGACCGGGAGGCCGCGCGGCGCGCGCTGGCCCGCTTGCGCATCGACGAATTGGCCGACGCCGACTACACCCGGCTCTCCGGAGGCCAGCGCCAGCTTGTGCTGGTCGCGCGGGCGCTGGCTCAGGAAACGCCGGTGCTCATCATGGACGAACCCACAGCCAGCCTCGATTTCGGCAACCAGGCGCTGGTGCTGCGCGAGATCGCGGGACTGGCCGCCGACGGCCTCACGGTCATCCTGTCGACTCACGACCCGGACCATGCGTTCGCCGTCGGGACGGATGTCGCCCTGCTCCATGACGGCCGCGTGCGCGCGACCGGCACGCCGGACGCCGCCCTTACCGGAGACACGCTGTCGGCGGCCTACCAGATCGACGTGCGCGTGGAGCGGTTGGCGGACGGCAGGACGGTGTGCCTGCCGTCTCTCGCGCGTCATGGTGAAAGCCATCGCACATGACCGGTTTCCGACAGGTCGTAGCCTCCCATGGCGTCGGCCTTGCGCCTCAGCGCATCGCCGCGCGCAAAGGCCATCAGCATCTGCACCCGGTCGGTAAAGTAGGCCCGCCGGTCGATCAGCAGGTCGAACCGCTCCCGGACCAGAGGCAGGAACGGCAAATGAAACTGCCGGGCCATTGCCTCGATGCCCAGCGCCGCCTCCGCCTCTCCCGCGGCCACGGCTGCCGCCGCGTCGCTCTCAGTTCGCGCCAGCTCCGCCGACGGGATCAGGTCCGTCGTTGCAAGCCCTTCCTTCGACAGAAGCTTGTCAAAAAGCGCCGTCGCCCCGGCGCCCGGTTGGCGCATCGCGATCCGCCTGCCCCTGAGATCGGAAATGCAGCGAACCTCTTCGCCTGCGCGCCCGGACAGGACGAGGCCGCGAGCCCGCGTAACCCAGGCGATCAGTACCGAGCCGCGCATGCCTCGGGCGGCAACAGTCCGGACATTCCAGTCCGCCTCCTCCGGGATATGCAGCCCGGCAAGCGCGGCGCGGCCGGCGGCGAAAGAGTCCAGGCCGTCGAGGCTGCCGTTCCAGAGCGTCGCCAGACCCGAGCCGGACTCGCGCACGGCCCAGTCGAGAAGCGGGTCATGCGAGCCGGTGAGCACCTCCGGCCGTTCCGGAGATTCGGCGCCGCCGCCTCCCTCGATCCACGCCAGGATTTCCGTGCGCGGGAAGAGCAGCTTCCCTGTGATCCGCCTGTACGGAATCCCGCCGGCAGCGGCGAGGTCGTACACCTTGCGCTCCCTCACGCGCAGCAGCGCCGCCACTTCCTTCGTCGTGAGGTAGCGCGGCGTCTCTGGATCGTCTTCAAACGGTTCTTGCGCCATGGCGCTTACGAATAACATGACCGACAGGGGAATGCTCATCGGCGGCGCTCCGGGGCGCAGTTGAGGATGGCCGACAGCAGGGGCAAGATGGACGCCGTATCCGGAGCTCGGCGGGCGAAGGCGATGAGGCTGAAGGACAAGGTGGCGCTGGTGGTGGGCGCCGGGCAGCAGGAGGGCGACACGGTCGGCAACGGCCGCGCGACGGCGCTCCTGTTCGCGCGCGAGGGCGCGAAGGTGGTGGCGGTGGACAACAACCTGTCGTCGGCCGAGGAGACCGCGGCCATGATCCGCGCCGAGGGCGGCGACTGCGCGGCCGTCAGGGGCGATGTGACCGACAACGGGGACTGCGCCGCGTTCGTCAAGGCCTGCACCGACCGTCACGGGCGCATCGACATCCTGCACTACAATGTCGGCATCACCGGAGACGGGCTCGACAACGACCCGATGACGCTGCCGGAAGAGGTCTGGGACCGGGTGATGGACGTCAACCTGAAGGGCCTCTACCGCACCTCCCGGCTGGTGGTGCCGATCATGCGCGAGCAGCGGTCCGGCGCGATTGTCGCGGTCTCCTCGATCATTGCCGTCTGCGCGGCCGACCGCGTGATCTACAAGGCGTCCAAGGCCGGCATGAACGCCTTCTGCCACATGCTCGCCAGCACCAATTGGGACTATGGCATCCGCTGCAATGTCATCATGCCGGGCCTGATGGACACGCCCATCTCCATCGGCTACCGCGTCCGCAGGAGCGGCGTCTCCGCCGACGAGGTCCGCGCGTCCCGCGACGCGCAGATCCCGCTGAACCGGAAGATGGGGACCGGCTGGGACACGGCTCATGCCGCCTTGTTCCTCGCTTCGGACGAGGCCCGGTTCATCACCGGCGTCAACCTGCCGGTCGATGGCGGCATGACCGCCCGCATCGGCTGACCGGCGCCGGTGCCCGCGCGATGACAGGCAATGAAGCCCCGTACCGGATCGGCGTCGATGTCGGCGGCACCTTCACCGACTTCGTGCTCCGCGACGAGGAGACCGGCCGCGTTGCGGTCCACAAGGTTCCCTCCACGCCCGCCGACCCGTCCGAGGCGGTCCGGAACGGCCTGCCGGCGCTGCTCGAAAAGGCCGGAGCGGGCCCCGCCGGCATAGGGCAGCTTCTCCACGCGACGACGGTCGCGACCAACGCGATCATCCAGCGGCGCGGCGCGAAGACGGCGCTGATCACCACGCGCGGATTCCGCGACGTGCTTATCCTCGGTCGGCAGAAACGCTACGAGACCTACGACCTGCACATGCTGAAGCCGGACCCGCTGATTCCCCGCGAGCGGATTTTCGAGGTGCGGGAGCGGGTGAGCTTCGAGGGCGAGGTGCTGGAGCCGCTCGACACCGAAGAGCTTGCGCTGGTGCTGGAGCGCATTGCGGAGGACGGCTACGAGGCGGTCGCCGTGGCCCTGCTGCACGCCTATGCCAACCCGGCGCATGAGCGGGAAGTGGGCGCGGCCGTCGCCGCGCGCCTGCCGGATGCGGCGCTCAGCCTGTCGGTCGATGTCTCGCCGAAGCTCAGGGAATATGAGCGCACCAACACCACGGTGGCGAACAGCTTCGTGAAGCCCCTTGTCGGCGCCTATGTGCGGCGGCTGGCGGAGGATTTCGCGGCGGCCGGCTCGACGGCCGGACTTTCCATCATGCAGTCGAACGGCGGGCTCGTCTCGCCCGCGCTGGCGGGCGAATACCCCGTGCGCATCGTCGAGAGCGGCCCGGCCGCGGGCGTGCTGCTGGCGGGGCGGATCGGCCGGGACATCGGCGCGGACCGCGTGCTCAGTTTCGACATGGGCGGCACTACGGCGAAACTCGGCGCCATCGACGGCGGCGAGCCGGCGATTGCGCCCGTCTTCGAGGTCGATCCGGTCAGGTTCAAGAAGGGCTCCGGCCTGCCGATCAATGTGCCGGCCGTCGAGCTGATCGAGATCGGCGCGGGCGGCGGCTCCATCGCCGCGGCCGTGGACGGCGCCATCCGGGTGGGACCGGAGAGCGCGGGCGCGGACCCCGGCCCCGCCTGCTACGGCGCCGGCGGTCGGCGGCCGACGGTGACGGACGCGAACCTGGCGCTCGGCTACCTCAACCCCGCCTATTTCAACGGCGGCGCGATGGCGCTTGACCCGGCGGCGGCCGAGGCGGCGCTCAGCAGCCATGTCGCCGGGCCGCTCGGCCTGTCGGCGGCGGAGGCCGCCTGGGGCGTCCACCTGGTCGCGACCGGCAACATGGAGCATGCGCTGCGCGTCGTTTCGGTGGAGCGCGGCCGCGACCCGCGCAGATACGCGCTGGTGGCCTTCGGCGGGGCCGGGCCGCTGCATGCGGCGCGGATCGCGCGCAGGCTGGGCGTCCGGCAGGTCGTGGTGCCGAGGGCCGCGGGCGTCGGCTCGGCCGTCGGCATGCTGGCGGCGGAGAGCCGGCTGGACGCCTCCGTCACCCGCCTGCTGCGCCTGGACGAGGCGGCGCCGGGGGACATCGCGGCCATCTATGCCGGGCTGGAGGCGCGGCTCAAGGAGGACCTTGCCCGCCTGCCCGAAGCATCGGAGCCGGAGTTCCGGCGCTTCGCCTATATGCGGCACACGGGCCAGGGCTTCGAAATCCATGTGGACCTGCCGGCGGGCCCGATCGGCGAAGGCTATATCGACGCCTGCGAGGCCGCGTTCCGCGCCGCCTACAGGGCCCGCTACCGCACGGAAGACCCGGCAAGCACGGTCGAGGGCGTGGACTGGGCGCTGGCGGCCGTGGTGCCCGGCTCGCGGGACATGCCTGCCGGGGAGACGGGCGCGCGGCCGACCGGCGAGCCGCCGGGCATGAGGCGGGCCTGGTTCCCCGAGGCGGGCGGCATGACGGAGACGGCGGTCTGGCGGCGGGAGGCCATCGGCCCGGATGACGTCATAGAGGGACCGGCCATCGTGGAGGACGCCGAGGCGACGACCGTCATCCCGCCGGGCGACCGCGCGCGGCTCGGGCCGGGCGGCCACCTGACGATCGACATCGAGCAGGCGGCGCCCGGAGAGGAACCGGAAGACCGGGCCGGGCCCGCCGCCGCCGGCCCGTGCAGCGGCGGCAGGGCGGCGCAGGCGTCCATCGACCCCATTACCTTCACCGTCATCTGGAACTCCGTCGTCTCCATCGCCGAGGAACTCGGCACCACCATGCGGCACACGGCCTTCAGCGAGGCGGTGCGCGAGGGCGACGACTTCTCGACGGCCGTGTTCGATGCGAAGGGCCGGATGATCGCGCAGGGCAATTTCTCGCCGGGCCATCTGGGCTCCATGCCCTTCGTCATTCGCCATGCGACCGAGGTTTATCCGCCGGAGACGCTGCGGCCCGGCGACAGCATCCTGATGAACGACAGCTGGATGGGGTCCGGCCATTTCCCGGACTTCTTCCAGGTCATGCCGGTGTTCGAGGGAGGGGAGCTGCTGGGCTATGTGGCGGCCTCGGCCCACCAGATGGATGTGGGCGGCGCGGCGCCCGGCTCGCAGAAGGTCCACGGCGTGACCGAATCCTTCCAGGAGGGCTTCCGCATCCTGCCCGTGCGCTTCTGCCGCGAGGGCGAGATCGACCGCGACATCCTCTCGATGGTGCTCACCAACACCCGCGTGCCGGACAAGGTGCGCGGCGACGTGATGGCGCAGCACACCGCCAACCTGACCGCCGCCGAACGCTTCCGCCAGCTTTTCCGGGACCACGGCCGGCCCGTTGTCGAGCAGGCCTTCGACGACATTCTCGACCGCAGCGAAGCGCGCATGCGCGCCGCGCTGGCGAAGGTGCCGCCGGGCACCTACAGCTTCGACGACCGGATGGACGATTACGGCCCCGGCACGGCGCCGATCCATTTCGGCGTCGATATCACCTTCGCCGAGGGGCCGGAGGGCGCGGAGGTGACGGTCGATTTCTCCCGCTCCTCGGACCAGGTGCCGGCGGCGATCAACAGCTACATCAACTACACCCGCGCCTATACATATTTCGCGGTCAAGGTGTTCTGCGACCCGTTCAGCCCGCAGAATGCGGGCGCGATGCGCCCGATAAGGCTGGTTGCGCGGGAAGGCAGCTTCTTCAATCCGAAATTCCCCGCTCCTTCGGGCGGCCGGGCCGCGCTGCAGGTCCGCATTTTCGACACGATCAACGGTGCGATGGCCGGGGCGATGCCGGAGCGCGCGATGGGCGCCTTCAGCCACTGGTCCAACCCCAATATCGGCGGCATCGACGACCGCACCGGCAAGCCCTACGTCTTCTACGACCTGATCCTGGCGGGCTATGGCGGCCGGGTCGACAGCGACGGGCCGGAAGGGCTGAGCCCCGTGATGAACTGTTCCAACATCCCGGTGGAAGTCCACGAAACCAATTTGCCGGTTCTGATCCGCCGGCTGGAGCTGCTCGACGGCACGGGCGGCGCGGGCCGGCACAAGGGCGGCAGCGGCCTGCGCAAGGATATCGAGCTGCTGGCCGGGGAAGGCGTGCTGACCTTGCTCGGCGACCGGCATGAGAGCCGGCCCTACGGCGTGTTCGGCGGCGAGCCCGGCGCGCTCGGGGAGACGGTGCTCAATCCCGACGGCAACGGCGAACGGCTCGGCTCCAAGGAAATCCGCACCCTGAAGCGCGGCGACGTGCTGAGCATCCGCACGAGCGGCGCCGGCGGTTACGGAAGGCCCGGCGGGTAGGCCCGGAAGATCCGGTCGATGGCGGCGCGCAAGATGCACCTGCTGGGCTTCATGATGTACACGCCCATCAACCACATGACGCTCAGCTGGGCCGACCCCGAGGACCGGCAGGTCGAGGGCTTCGGCTCGATGGAGCACTGGCAGGACCTCGCGCGGGTAATGGAGCGCGGCCGCTTCGACGGCCTGTTCTTCGCCGACGTGCCCGCCGTTTACGACTTCTACAAGGACACGACCGATGTCGCCGTCCGGCACGGGGTCAGCTGGCCGGCGCACGATCCGGTCGCGCTCATCGGTGTGATGGGGGCGGCCACCCGGCATCTCGGCATCGCGGCGACGGTCTCGGTCGCCAGCCAGCACCCGTTCCTGACCGTGAGGTCGCTCTCCAGCCTCGACTACCTGACCGGCGGCCGGGTCGGGTGGAACATCGTGACCGGCAATGCGCGCTCCGAGCACCGCGCGCTCGGGCTCGAGGTCATGGACCATGACGAGCGCTACGACCGGGCCGATGAATATATGGAGGTCTGCTACAAGCTGTGGCGGGGCATCCCGGCGGACGCGATTGCCGCAGACAGGGCGGCCGGGGTGCTGGCGGACCCTTCGAGGATCGGCAGGATCGCGCATGAGGGGCGGTATTTCCAATGCCGCGCCACGCCCTCGGTCCTCCCGTCCCCGCAGGCGCGGCCGGTGCTCTTCCAGGCCGGCTCCTCGGAGCGGGGACAGCGCTTCGCCGTCACCCATGCCGACGTGATCTTCTCCATCCAGCCGGACCTGAAGCGCATGAAGGCCTTCATGGCGCAGATCCGCGCCGCCGCCCGGGAACAGGGAAGCGCGCGCGAGCCGAAGGTCACCTTCGCGGTCCAGCCCTTCGTGGCCGGCAGCCGCGAGGAGGCCGCCCGGCGCCGGGATGACATGCTGGCGCGCATTCCGATAGACGCGGCGCTGACGCGCATATCCGGCACGTTCGGCGTCGACCTCGCGACCGTGGATATCGACAGGCCGCTCCAGGACCTCGACACGCAGGCGTCGCGAGGGCTTGTCAAGGCGATGGCGGGCATGTTCGGCGACGAGCGGATTTCGCTTCGCGAGGCCGTCCGGCTCTCCGGCCTGGCGGGGCTGATTCCGCAGCTTCTGGGCACGCCCGAAGAGATCGCGGACGAGCTGGAAGCGATCTGGCGGGAGACCGGCTGCCACGGCTTCAACGTCACCCCGGCGGTCGTGCCCGGCGGCTATGAGGATTTCGTGGACCGCGTGGTGCCGGTCCTGCAGGAGCGCGGCATCTTCCGCCGGGAATACGAGGCGGCGACGCTGAGGGGAAACCTGGTCGGCGGATAGGAGGCGCTCACGTCTCCAGGCCCAGCCTGTAGGCCCTGTTGGCGTTTTCCCGGTAGAGCAGGCGCTTCTCGTCGTCGGAGCAGCCGCCCGTCAGGCGCTTGAAGGCGTTCCAGAGGGCCGTGAAGGTCGTTGTCTGCCCGTCCACGGGGTAGTTGCTCTCGAGAATGACGCGCCCGGTCCCGAAGAGCTCCAGTCCGGTCTCGAAGAACGGCCGCCAGAGTTCCGCCAGGACGTCCGAAGGGGGCCGCTCGCCCTCGGCGATGTCGAACCCCCACAGCCTTATGCCGAAGCCGCCGCCCTTCATCAGGACATTCGGGCATTCGGCGACCGCGGCCAGCCCGCGCCGCCACTGCTCCGTCGCCCCGGCCGGGTCGAGGGCGTGGCGCCCGACGCCCAGGCGGAAGCCCAGATGGTTGAGGATTATCGGCGTGTCCGGGAACCGCCGCGCGAGGTCCGCGAGTTCGGGCAACTGCGGGTGGAAGAGCACGGCGTCGAACGAAAGGCCGCGGGCGTGCAATTGCCGGAAGCCGCGCGCGAATTCCGCATCCAGCAGCAGGCCCGGTGGCGGGCGCATGCTGATATGGCCGTAAACGGCCTCGTCGGCGTCCCAATAGACGCCCCGGCGAATGCCCCTGAAGCGCCCGCCGCCGGCCTCGATATGGGCGTCCAGAATCTCGCCCGCCCTGTCCCCGACGGCGAGGTCCGCATAGCCGACGATGCCGGCGCAGAGCCTGCGGCCTCCCCAGGCGCCCCGCTCGGCGCGCTCCGCCAGCGACGAGACGAACTCCGTCTCTCCGACGGGCCTCAGATGCTCGGGGCCGCCGTCCCGGTAGTGCTGGCGCACCTCGATATAGACCGAGGCGCGGATATCGTGGCCCAAGGCGCAATCGGCCGCATAGTCGTCGATGGTATGAACCTCCATGAGTCAAGTTGGAGGTTCAGGCGATCTGACGCAGGGTCGTTTTGTCTCCCTGATAAGTCCTTTGAATAGAATGCCTTGAAGGCACTGTCAAGGAGATATTTTGCGGACAGCGGAAACAACAAGTATCGAAGCTGTATCGTGAATTGATGGTATCGAGGGAACTGAACGAGGTGGATGAACGTGGAATGTATGCGATTTGTATGACGTGCCGGTACGGATTTTGAGTAGACCACTGATAACGACATATGTACGATGCGTCAACCGATATGGAGAAATGGTCATGTGGACTGACGCAGGAGCATTCTCGTCATCAGCAGCATATGAGGATAGCCGTGTGTTGCGGGTCAAGGCCCCCGTTTCGTGCCGGAGGCGGCGATGACCGGCGGAGAGGAAGGGCGGCGCCAGCGCGCGGTGATGGCGACCGACGAGGAGTGGGAGCGCATCTCCCGGCGGGCGGTCGCAAGCGGCATGGAGCTCTCGCGCTTCGTGATCCATCGCGCGCTGGCGGCGGACATGCTGCCGCCGGAGGTGCTGCGCCGGGCGGTGCGGGAGATGCTGGCGATGTCGCTGCTCGAGGAGCGGCGTCTGAGGGATGCGGGCCTGGGCGCCGACTGGGAGGACGCCTGCGACGCGGTGGACGAGTGGATCGACCGGGAGGGCCTGATGGACCGGCTGACCGATCCCGCCGCGGCCAACCGCTGGAAGGCGGTGGGCATGGGCCCGGAGGACGAGGAGGAGGAGTCGTGACGGAAGAGATTGCGCGTCCCGTGAGGCGCCAGCGGAGCCTGCATTGCACGCCGGCGGAGCAGGCGATGATCCGGGAGAAGGCGGCGGAGGCCGGCAAGCCGGTATCGCGCCATGTGCTGGACCTTGCGCTTGCCGACGATCCGGACCGCCATCCCCTGGTGCTGACGGAGAAGGAGCAACGGGAGCTTCTGGACGGCATGCGCGAGGTCGGGGCGTTGGTGCTGGCGCTCAGGCGCGAACTTCCGGGCGGCAGCGGCCTCAGCCTGCTGGGGGCGATCTCCCTGCTGGCGCGGGAGCGCGGCCGATGAGGCGGGCGAGACGGGGCCGGAGGGCGAAGGCGACAAGCAAGCATATCTCGATCTCGGCGTGGGACAGCGAGTGGGAGACGGTGCGCCGGCATGCGGACCGGAGGGGCCTGTCGATCGCGCGCTACCTCGTGGGCCTTGTGGAGCGCGGCGGTCCGGAGGAAGTCGAGGGACCTGCGCTCGCGCTCGATGCGGCCGAGCAGAAGGAGTTGCTGGCGGCGGTGCGGGAGATCCGGTCGCTGATGCTGGAGGGGGCGGATGCGGCGCCGTTGGTGCGGGACATGCAGGAGCGGATTGCGGTGCAGTTCGCGGCCTGGATGTCGGCCATGGCCGGCGCGGGCCGGGGAGAGGAGCTGCACGCGGCGCTCGCCTCGGTGCTGGGCGGGGACCGCGCCCGGCTCGTCGCCGCCTCCGTCGCGCCTGCGGCTGCCCAGGAGGAGCGGATCGAAGACACGGCGCAACCGGAAGGCCCGGACGGGGGGTTGTGGTCGTGACAACTGCGGTACTTCGGTTGCCGCGGACCGGCGTCATGGAGGCTTCATGGCAGAGTTTCTACAACGTGAGAGGCGATGCCGTTGCTCGGGATCGGTTATATGATCGGTGGGACAGCATTGCCTCTGTGTTGTCGAAACATCGTTTCCTGGCAACGCCCGGACGCATCCCAGTGTCGTTTCTGTGTTGCGCATGACGATGTTGGATTCCGGCGTTCCCGGGACCGTATGGGCGACGGTTCCTACAGGGTATCGCCGATACGCTCATATATGCCGTTCGATACAGGCCGGCGCACGGCGCGAAGGCCGGGAGGCCGGTCTTCGGGGTCGCCTATTGCCGGTCGGTCCGGATGATTTCGAGCGCGACGTGATGGGCGGGGATGGCGCGGTCGACCTCGGCCCACCTCATAGCGAAGTCAGCGCTGTCGGGGTCCGGATACTGGAGGTGCAGCGTCACATGGACGAAACCGGCTTCTTCGCGGATCGCCTTGATCCGCTGGAAGTCGGGGGCGGTGCCGATAACCTTAGGAACCCGGGCGTTGAAGAAGTACGCGACATGAAGGCCCAGGCGCCTGTGGCTCTCGCCCGCCTCGTCTTCCGCGGCTTTCGGGATGGCGGCGATGACGGCGCCCACTCCGGCCTTGGCATGGTAGAGGTGGTGGGTCTCGACCAGGGCCGGATCGAAGATCGAGGTCATGCGCTTCCTCCGGAAAGCCGCCCGGCCGGGCGCGTCCGCCGGGACGCGGACCGGGGCCGGGCGTCTTCATATCCGGTACGGCACCGAACCGCAAAACCGGGCGGCGTTTCACGGGATCGGCCGGTACGATCCTTCCGGGCTTGCCGCGGCCGCACCGGCGCCGGGCGGTCAGCGATGAAGAGGGATGACGAGACATGACGACGGGACGGGACGGGAGCGGCCGGCGGAGGCCGGACCTTCTGGCGGGCGTGCCGGCAGAGCCGGGGATCGATCCGGCGGCGTTCGAGGAAGTGCGGGCGTGGATGCTGGACATCCGGGAGCGGCTGACGGCGCCGGAACGGCCGGAGCCGTTGACGCGGGAGGATCTGGCGGCGTGGGAGGAGGGCTTTCTGGCGCGGCTCGGCGCGATGGTTTCCAGGGAGGCGGACGCGGCGGCGGAGAGCATCGCGAAGAGCGTGGAGCGGTCGGTCACAGAGGCCGGGGGCCTGGAGGAACGGCGCGAGCGGTTCGCAATCCGCGACGGTGTGTCCGGGATCGGGAAGACGCTGGAAAGGATCGAGGCGAAGGTCGACGCGTTCGACGGGAGAACCGTCCGCTATCTGGAGGGCATCTCGTCAGGGCTGCGGGAGGTCGGGACGGCGCTGGACAGGATGCGGCGCGGCCGGTGGATCGTTCCCGGGCTCTGCATGACGATCACGGGCCTGGCCGTCGCCGCCGGCATGGCTCTCGAGAGCAGGATACATCTCTTCTACAGCCTGCTGCCGGACAGTTGACCCCGCCCCCGAACCCTCTCCTCCGACGCGGCGCGGCCGGCGCTTCCGAGGGAAGGCTCTGAGCCCGTGGTCGCGACCTTCGTCGAACTCAACTCCTCCGCTGTCGTCGTGTCCTATTTCGAGCGGGACGGCTACTACGCGCGGAACGACCCGGAGCACCGGCAGGCGAGCTTCTGGCACGGGGAGGCGGCGAGCGCGCTGGGTCTCGGGGGCCATGTGCGCCCGAAGCGGTTCGAGTCGGTGCTGGCGGGGTTCGTGCCGGGGACGGACATCCGGCTCGGGCGCAAGCGCGAGGGCGAGCACGATCACCGTCCCGGCTGGGACCTCACCCTCTCGGCGCCGAAGTCGGTGTCGATCGAGGCGCTGGTGATGGGCGACCGGCGGGTGATCCGGGCGCATGACGAGGCGGTGCGCGCCACCCTGGACTGGGTGGAGCGGGACCTGCTGCAGACGCGGGGCTGGGACCCGGCGACGAGGCGGCGCCCGCGGGTGAAGGCGGGCGGCATGGTCGTTGCGGGGTTCCGGCACCTGACCAGCCGCGACCGTGACCCGACGCTGCACACCCACTGCGTGCTGGCCAACATGACGCGCAATGCCTCGGGCCAGTGGCGGAGCGTCGAGCCGACGGCCGTCAAATGGAACGTGAAGCTGGTCGGGGCGTATTACCGCAACGAGCTGGCCCGGCGGCTGGAGGCGCTCGGCATGGCGGTCGCGCCAAGGCTGGTCGGACGCATCCCGGGCTTCGAGCTTGCGGGCTACCCGCGCGAGTTCGTCGAGGCGTTCTCGGCCCGGCGGCTGGCGATCGAGGCGGACCTGAAGCGCAGGAACCTGTCCCTGACGGCGAGGAACGCGCAGGCGGCGGCGCTGCGCACCCGCAGGCGCAAGACCGAGGAGAGCCTGGCGGACCTCGTGCCGGAATGGCGCGCGCGGGTTCGCGAACTCGGCCTCGTGCGCGACAAGGCGGAGCTCTCGCCGCCCCGGCCGCTGGACCCGCTGACCGGAGAGCGGAGCGCCGCGCCGCGCATGCCGGCCTCCACCCTGCCGGCGAACGAGCGGCGCAAGCGCCAGCGCGCCCCGGCCCTGCCGAAGCTGGCGCGCGACGCGGCGGCGGTCCGGGCGGACAAGGCGTCCCTGCGGCTCGCGCGCGCCACGGCACGGGCGAAACTCTCATACGAGCCCGAACCGGGCCTTCTGGAAGCCGTCGCGCGGGCGGTGGCGCATGTGGAGGAACGGCGGGTGCGCATCCCGGAGGCGGAGATCCGGGCCGTCGCGCTCGGCCATGCGCCGGGGCGCCATACGCTGGCCGAGGTCGATGCCGCCGTCGCGCGCCTGGTGCGCAGCGGCGAGCTGGTGGAGACGCAGAGCCGGGGCGCGGACCGGGCCTTCGTCACCGACCGCGCCGTGAAGACCGAGCGGCGCATGCTGGCGGCGCTGCGCGCGGAGCGGGACCGGGGACAGGCGCAGGCCGTGCCGGTCGCGGTCGAGGTCAGCCTCCTGGAGAGCGGGCTGACCGAAGGCCAGAAGGAGGCGGTCAGGACGATCCTGCTCTCCCGGGACCGGATCGTGGGCGTGCAGGGCCATGCCGGTAGCGGCAAGACCACCATGCTGCGCACCGTGAAGGACCTGCTCGGCGGCAGAACCATCCTCGGCCTCGCGCCCTCCGCCTCCGCTGCCCGGGTGCTGGCGCGCGAGGCGGGCATCCCGTCGCGCACCCTGCAATGGTTCCTCACCCGCCATGGGGACCTCTCCGACCCGGCACGGCTGGCGCGGGCGCGGGCGGAGTTCGGGGGCGCGGTGCTGGCGGTGGACGAGGCCTCGATGATCGACACGGTGCGCATGGAGGCGCTGCTGCGCATCGCGCGCTCGCTCGGCGTCGCCCGGGTGGCGCTGGTGGGCGATACGGCGCAGCTGCGCGCCGTGGATGCCGGCCAGCCCTTCCGGGTGCTGCAGAAGGCTGGCATGGCGACGGCGGTCATGGACGAGGTGCTGCGCCAGAGGGACCCGGAGCTGAAGAAAGCGTCGGGCCGCGCCCGCGCGGGCGAGCCGGGCGCCGCGATCGGGGAACTCGGCCCGCGGGTGAGCGAATATCCCCGCGAGGCGCTGGGGCCGGAGGCGGGCCGGCGCTGGCTCGACCTGCCTCCCGAAGACCGCGCCGACGCGCTCATCCTGGCGCCGACCCATACGATCCGCCGGCAGGTCAGCGACACCGTGCGCGAGGGGCTTGAGGCGGAGGGACTGCTGCACGGGCGGGCGCTCGCCATCGACCGCCTCGTGGACCGCCGCCTGACGCGCGCGCAGGCCTCCGACATAAGGAGCTACGAGCCGGGCGACACCATCGTCTTCCACCGCAGCACCTTCGGCTGCCTTGCGGGCGATGTCTGCACGGTCATGGGCGCGGAGGACGGGCATGTGGTGCTGGAAGGCCCGGACGGCGGCGAGCGCCGGTTCCGGCCCTCGGGCAATGCCGCCACATATCTCGGGCTCTACGACACGGAGCGGATCGAGGTCAGGGCCGGCGACCGCATCCGCTGGACCCGCAACCGCAAGGCCCCGCCCGCCAGGTTCGGCCATCCCCGCCAGCCGGACCTTGTAAACGGCGGCGAGGCGGAGATCGTCGACATCGACCGCCAGCGGGTGCTGTTCCGCGACGAGGCCGGCCGGACGTTCCCGCTCCGGCGCAAGGACCCCCAGCTTCGCCACCTGGACCATGCATACTGCTCGACCGTGCATGGCGCCCAGGGCCGCACCGCCAGGACCGTCATCGCAGTGCTGGACGCGCATGGCGCCGTCGACCAGGCCATGTTCCATGTCGAGGTCAGCCGGGCCTCGGAGTCGTTCCAACTGCTGACCGACGACCGCGAGGCGCTGGTGGAGATGCTGGAGGCGCGCCCCGACCGCGAGGACGGCGCGCTGGAGGCGCTGGGGCTCGACCCGGCCGTGATGCCTGTCGTCGAGCCGGAACTGTTCGAGGCGCTCGCGGCGGACTGGCGTGCGTTGCAGCGGCGGGGCGAGGAGACCGGTATGCCGCCGTTCCTGCTGCCGGGCGCGGATGACGTCATGGCGCGGGCGGCGGTGCTCTCCCTCGTGGAGGAGCTGCCGGCGGACATGCGCGCCTTCGTGGACGGCATGCTGGCGGAGCATGAACGTCATGCCGCGCATGAGCGGGACGTGCGGAGCCATGCCGACCGCCTCCGGGCGCACTGGCGGCGCTGGCCGGAGCTCGGCTGGATCGCCTCGGCGCGGGGCTGCGCGCGGCAGGACCTGCCGGAACATGCCGCATGGCGCGAGGAAGGCGCGGCGCTGCTGGACGAGGCGTACGACATGGACGCCGTGCCGGGCATGGCCGGCGGGCTCGAGGGCGAGGCTGCGGCGCTGGAGCGCATGCGGCTCTGCGACGACTGCGAACGGTTCCGGCGGGACCGGACGGTGCTCGGCGCGAGCGCCGTCCGCGAGGGCGTACCGGAGCTGCATCTGAAGGGCTGCATCGCGCTCGCTGCACTGGCCGGGCGGCTCGCGGAAGCCGAGGGCCTCGACCCGGCCGACCGGCGCCTGGTGGACGACTGGCTGACGGTCCATGACCGGCAGACGGCGCTGGCCGGCGCCATCCGCTCCCTGCCGGCGCGCACGGCGGCATGGCGGGCGCGGCGGGAGACGGACCTGCCGCTCGACGAACATGGTGGCGCCGATCCGGTCGATCCCGCCTGCCACGCCTGGCGCGAGGAGGGCGACGCGCTCCGGAACGAGGCCGCCGGCATGCTGGAGGCGGAGGGTCCGCACGGCCACCACATGAACGCCATGCCGGGCGCGCGGAACGCGGTCGCCGCGGCGCTTGCGGAGATCGACGCCGCCATCCTGGACGACCGCTACCGGCGGTTCGCATGGCTGACGCGGCATGTCACCGGCAAGGCGAGGGAGGCGGGAACCGTGTGGTACTATGCGCCCCGCTACCCGGAGACGGTGGCCCATGCCCGTTCGCTCTTCGGGGAAGAAGGCCTCGATGAAGACCGGAGGCGGGCCGTTGGAGACTGGCCCCGTTATGACGCCCGGTGCGAACAGCTCCGCCGGGAGGTCCGGGACTGGCCGGCGCGCGCCGATGCGCTCCTCGGCGAGCGGCCCGGGCTCGGCGAGAGCATCTGGCCGATGCTGCGCTGGCGCGACAGGGCTGAGCCGCTGCTCGCCGAGGCCCGCGCCATGCTGGCGGAGGAAAGCCCGCATGCGCCCCACCTGGCCGCCATGCCAGAGGAGCGCAAGGCGCTGGTGGAGGCTGCCGACCAGATCGAAAATGCGCTGGCCGAAATCGGGGCGGCGCAGGCCGACTACCTTCAGGAGCTCGTCGGACAGGCGGCCGAACCGACCGGCGCCGTCGCGTCCGGCACGGCCGAACACGCCGATCCGGTGGAACGCGGGCGCCTGGCAAGGGGCCGGGCCCGCGTCAAGGCGTTCCTCGACCTGGCGCGCAAGCGGCTCAATGACCGCGACCGCATGGACGGCCTGCCTCCCGAATTCCGGGCGCCGATGGGGCTGCCGCTAACACCCGAGGCGTGGAAGCAGGACGCCGATGATGTGCTTGCCGAGGCGGACGCGCTCAGGCGGGACATTCCGGAAGGGGAACTGAAGGCCCATCTCGACGCCGCCGACGCCAGGCCCGACGCCATCGACGAGTATGCCGCGAAGATCGCCGAACGGCTGCGCGAGGACGAGGAAGCCCGCGCCGCCGAACGGCAGCGGCTGGCGGAGGAACAGGCGCTTGCGGAAGCCGAGCGCCTCAGGCTCGAAGAGGAACGCAGGCAGGAGCGGAGCGAGGGCGGCGGGATAAAACTCTAGGCGCGGCGAGCGTTGCGGAATACGCCTCCGCAAGGCTTGCTGCGCCTGCAATCGTTCCCCGGCAGGGAGAGCGGAACGACGGGATGTCCCTGTCGCCAAGCGCTCGGCAAAGGACAGCCGACCGGCGCGACAATTGACACAGGGCGAAGCCATGCTTGCGGCCGTTATTCTGCCGGCGCAACCCGAAAGACAGCTAAGGGAGTTCTCCCGGATGTTCGACGAATCCGCCCTGACCAAGGGCCAGTTACGAAAACTCGCCGCCCTCCGCAAATCAGTAGGTACGGCCATTGCCGACGAAGCGTTCGCGAAGTGGCTGCAACAGGCGGTCGCGGAACCGGAGGAGGACGAGAATGCAAAGGCCATCTCCGATGCCTTGTGGGGCCTGATACAGGACGGCAAGCTCTCGATCCGGCGGGGCGGTTACGTCGTCCGCCGGGGACGCGGCCGCGTGATTGTGGAAGCCGTATAAGTCGTTTTCGACGGCTATCGCCGCACGAGTAATCAGGTGGTCGGTAACGTCTTCGAAATAAAATTGCAGCTCGGTCTGAAGCCGGCTGAACTCGGCCCATACCACGCGGTCGAAATGCCGCTCGCGGGCGCGCACCATGACGGTCGTCCGCCGCTGCCGCGCGTAGCGGAAGGAACGCAGGCCGTACTTGCGGCAGACGGCGACGAACAGCCTGACCGACCACATGTCGGGCAGCGAGAACTGGAGTTCCGTCTCCGGTCCGCCATCAAGGTTCGGACCATCGAGGCGGTTGCGCAGCCGGTCCATTGCGGCCCCAGTTGCCGCCTGCTTCCCCGGACTGCCGGCCCGCCGGAACAACGCCTCCATCCTGGCGAGCTTTTCCCGGAGTTGATCGTCCCCTGTCATCCCGAACCGCTCGATCGAAACGCGACGCGGTCATGACACAACCCCAAGACCCGACTGTCCATGGGCAGGAACATCGCGAGCCGGACTTGCGCGGATATCGCGCAGACCGGCGCAACATGCTACTCAGGCCCCGAATGGAGCGGTCCCGGCAAGCATGGGAGCCCATGGATGAACAAGTCGGAACTGGGCAAGCGTTTCGAGGCGCTGTTCTCCGGCCTGGACTGGCGGCGTGTGCGGGCGCTGTCGGCGCGGTGCCCGGCTGCGGCCGTCTGGCTCAAGGACACCCTCGAAGCCGTCACAGCCGGCCATCCCAATGACCGCCTCGACGACCTGCTCCCGTGGAGCTTCAAGCCCCCGTCAAGCTGAAACCCGGGTGCCCCGCTCGCACCGCATACGACTATTCCGATTTTACCGCTTCCGATTGATCCGAAGGGCCCACGATCACCACCCGGCACAATTGCCTGTTAGCTCACTTGAACTACTACCGGCCGCTCCTTGATGGTGTACCCGAGAGTGAGTACCGCATGGGTAGTCGAGAAACACTCTAGTTCGACTTCCCACTCTTCCCCACGATCATCAATAATTGTGTCTTGTGCAGCAAATATTGGTCCCGCTTTTCGCCGACTGGCGTGCGACCTGACCAATTCATACACGGTTTCCGATGAAATTCTCGAAAATTGCCGCGCAAACGCCTCTGATCGTATAAAGTATCTCCAAGGGTTCGGACCGTCATGACTTCCAACGTCTGCATAGTGGGGATGTATACTGACCATTCCAAAAACTGGATCAAGGGGGTTTCTATCCTCGACAATTCGCCAAAACGTAGAAACAATAGAGTTTGCGTACCGTTTTTGTAGAAGCTTAATTGACTTGAATGACAGATCTAAATCCTTAGCTTCCGCATTAAATTTTTCATCGAGAAACAATAATCGACCTGCTCCATAGTTTGCCTCAGCCTCAAGGACTGCGTGGCACGTAGGATCCAACGTCTGTGCGTTATCCCCCAATAGGAAATTCTTGTGCCACGGGATTACGCTGTGAATGATCTCATGCGCCTCAATCCAACGATGCTTCGGTTCAGGAACATCGCCATCAAGCATGATTCTTGAGAGCGCTGGAACCCAAAACGCACAAAGTTTTGACTTGGAAAGTGCCAATTGCAAATGTCTTCCCAGATCGGGAATAGTTTTCTTTGCTATCAGCTGAAAACGGTGCGTCAATTCCGATACCAACCCTGGATCAGAGCTGCTGTAGTATTGTAGGTCGAGTGACAGGAGCGAGCGCACGTCCGCCAGTTTGATTGGAGGTTCAGGATTTCCAAGATCCCGCAGAATACGGTTTACTTGCTTCCGGATATCATGTCTCTCAAGTTCGTCTGGCAATGCGTCACTCATTGTTCATGATCCGCGACGCTCGTTCAACAAAGAGACAAATCCGGCAAGAATTTCCTTTTGTTGTTGAGTTAGTACCGCCGCTTCATCTGACTTTGCTGCATACCGCACGGCTGTATTATACAGTTGTCGATCGACCTTGTGCGTGGCGCCGGCCAATTGCGAAAGGTATTCTAGCTGTACGTCAAAATATTCGGATAAATTGTGAATCAATCTTGGACGTGCCGTGTAGTTTGGGTTGTGCTCAACTTGGTTCAATTCCTCTTCGGAAACGCTCGCCTTGAGGGCTAGCGCTTCCACCGTCAAGCCATCTCTCATGCGCAATTGGCGTACAAGCAAGCCTAGCGACATGCGTAGGGGAACGACATGTCGTTCCCTGATGGTCGCAAGATTTGTGTTTTCGATACTCTCTTCGCCAAAATCTGCGAGGAGAGCCCAGTCGTCTAAGGTAGGTCCAGCTTCCACGTCGACATCGGGATCGGACTCGATCTTTCGGCGAAGCCATTCCTGCGTGAACAACGTCTTCATGACAGATCTCCCGTTGGTCATGTTGCGAAGAAGACTTGGGCCTGTTGGTCTGTCATTTCAAAGTAGTGCATGTCTTTTGCCACATCGTAGCCGCAATCAGTGAGACCGAGTGTGACCCTGTACCAACTTTGGGATGTGGGCAAAGAATGCAGACCAATTCTTCCGCCAAAGCCTTGTTCAATGCTCAAATGAATAGCAGTTGCAATTAAAACGCGGCCGACGCCCTTATATTTCCCGGCTTGGGATGGTGTTGACCTGTTCCAGGGTGCGGTGGCAAGCAACTCGACGTAGACGAGATCACGGCCTCGCTGGCTGTCCAGCTTGGCGAATGAGGCTAAGTTCACGAGCATCAAACCCTGCGTATGTTCGGCGCACTCAAGGGCGAAGGTTTCCAAAGCCATCGAGGAGACCGCGTGCCTCGCCTTAGCTACCCAGTCCCAGTGCGAATCCGGCGCGGGGCTGGAAAACCCCGGCTTCCATAGCTGATCGAAGTCGTCGAAGTTCTTGTCGTCCAACTCTTGGAACACGTCCGCTGGCTCGAACTCCCCTGATGCTCGATTGAGAAGCTCGACCTGGCGGACGTGCTCCTTCATAGGACCATCAGCTCGGTCTTGGCTTTGGTGCCGGGATCCTCCACGAATACCTTCTCGCCGTTCTCGATTCGCTCCGTCACCGATTGGTAAAGGCGAAGGGCCTGTCGCACCAAGGCCGTCTTCGACATGTTTCGGTGCGAGGCCAAATTATCTAGTAAATTCATTTCCTTATCGCTCAGCATGAGCGTCATCTGCCTCCGGTCCATGTCCCCCTTCCTCCTGCAGTCTAGGTTCATATAGGCTTTCCGGCCCACCAATGCAATAGGGGGCGGCCATCAAATGGCCCTTGATACTGTATTCAGTGGCCATTATATGTGTGCTCCAACGTAACGCCCGACATCTCGGGCAAGGAGAAGCACATGAGCGCTAACGAACCACAGGTTGTTAACGTGGTACCGGAGAAGTTCGTCGAAGTCTCGATCTCCACCACGGCAGGGTTCTATCCGGCCGAGGGGTACGATCAGGTCCCGGTCGACGACAAGGTCGAGCTCCAGCTTGAGAAAGCCGCGCGCGACCTCGACATCAAGCCAACGAGCGACTGGATCGCCAATGTGAATGGTCCAGAAGGCCTGCGAGAGATCGATCCGATGAAGACCTACATGGAGAACCGGCTCTCTGGACAGGTCGACATCGACTGGGGCCCCAAGGAAGGCGGCGGCGGCTGATGCACCCTGCAGCGGCCAAGCTGCTCTTTGAGGAGCAGGTTCGCAAACTCACCCCGGCGCTCGCCGAGCGCCGGGACTGGGTTTTACACCTTATCGATTTTCCAAGCATTGATTGCGCGTTCACGGCTAACGGCCGCACCACCCTTCGGTTGCAACTTCATTGCGACGACTGGAATGATCTACCACCCGCCATCACTTTGCACGCGGGCAACGGGGATTTCCTTTCGCAATTGCCACCCAACCCGACAGGGGTCTTCAATCCAGGACCTCATCCTTCGACCCAACGCCCCTTCGTATGCATGCGCGGAGCACGGGAGTACCACACACACCCCAGCCACGTTGGTGATCTCTGGGAAAATTTGAAGAACCAAGAGAACTACACTCTCGGAGGAATCCTCACTCAACTATGGAACGCCTGGCAAAAGGGAACAGATTGAATGCTCATCGACTGCCCTTCTGACGTCATTCACACGACCCTCACGCTATTGCGAAAAGCAGGCAAGAAACGGCGCGAGGGCATCGTTCTTTGGTTGGGACAACGAGCGGGGGGCCATATCCAAGTTACGGACGCGTATCAGCCGCCCCACATTTCCAAAGCGGACATGTTTCACATTACTCCTGAAGGAATGAAGGCTCTTCACAATGAACTCCGTTATCGTCGTCAAATGGTGGCTGCGCAAGTTCATACGCATCCAGGCCGCGCATACCACTCCAAAGCGGACGACGACTGGGCAATAATCCGCCACGTTGGCGCACTTTCTCTTGTGCTGCCTTACTTCGCGTTCGGTACGACAGTCGAGTCCTTCTTGGATTTTGCCAAGGTGTACCGATTTTCGGAGGACGGATTTTGGCTTCATGTGCCACAAGATGACTTGAGAGAGTTATGTCTGACGATTTCATGACACCCGAAGCTCGACGGGAAAATGCCACCGCCTTGGCCACCGCACTCGGTCTATCGGTTTCCGATGCGTCAGAGGCACTTGACCTAAAAGTAGCAATAACAGTCGAGAAAAATAACGAGACAGCTAGGCGAATCGGGGATGAGACATACGAGCTGCTTCGCAGGACGGTACGTAAAGTAGCGCAAGACTCCTGCCTAGGAAACGTCGCAGCCGAACTCATTATTGGATCTGCAAGGCCCAAGACTAATGCTAGACGCGTATTTCTAAGGGTTTTGCCGGACTGTGCGACAATCAGTCTGGAAAGACACGGCACGGAGGCCTGCGCATCTACGCCCCCCATCCTTGCACTACTGATTTCATGTTTTGCTTCCGCAGTAACGCTTAGTAGGGCGTTGAACCGCGCTTTACCGTTTGCACCACCGAATCCCTTCACCCTTGACTTCCGGCAAGTAGGTATTGATTGGAATGCGGTATCGGAACCCATCGATTTGGAGCATACTTATGTCGCTGGCGCTGGAGCAATTGGCAATGGATTCCTATGGGCTGCTCGTCATCTAAATTTCCAGGGAAGCCTTGGTATCGCAGATGACGATACTGTGGGCTCCGGTAATCTCAATCGACAGATCTGGTTTGAGAACGAAGATATTGGTAAGCCGAAGGCCGACAGGATTGTGGAGAGAGCTCAGAGGTATTTTCCAAAACTAAAGCTAGTGCCCAATAGGTGTCGACTTCAGGATTTGCCCGAGAAGTCAAGCGGCCCGTGGTTACGTAGACTAATTGTCTCAGTTGACAGTCGACGGGCTCGTCGTGAGCTACAAAATGAATTGCCGGGTGAAGTGTTCGACTCTTCCACTACGGACATTCGAGAAATAGTCGTGCACTACAATAGGCAGCCAACTGAACTTGCCTGCCTGAGTTGCATTTATGAGGCAGACGAAGAGGAGATGACGCGAGAGAAACATATCGCGCAGCATCTCGGTGTCTCAATCGAGGATGTGCGAACGGAGCGCATTTCCGAGTCAGCCGCGGAAAGGATCGTGCTGATGCATTCCGAACTTGATCCTGAGACTTTAGTGGGAATAGCGTACGACACGTTGTTCAAGTCGCTATGCGCTGAAGGTCAGCTCCAAACGCCGGAAGGCAGGCGAATCGTGGCCCCATTCGCCTTCGTATCGGTACTAGCGGGCACTCTGCTGGCATTAGAGGTAGTACGGCGTCTCAGCGCTGGCGAGCATTCTCGAGACTTCAACTATTGGCGCCTAAGTCCGTGGCATCCCATCGACAAGAGACGGCAGATAATCCGGCAAAGGCAATCCTCGTGCGCATTTTGCGCGGATTCCATCCTAAAGAATGTGAACGTGAATCTTTGGGGATGACGCGAGACCATTTTCGCAGACTGTAGGACCGGGCGTACTGTCGGCATCGGCCGATGGGGTCCCGGGGGAAGTAACGAATTCCGATGACGAGGACATGGAAGGCCAGTCGTGGCCTGGGGATTGAATCGATCCGATTACGACACGATGACAGGCGCCTCTCCTGATCCTGCGGAAGGGGGCGGAGAATCGAGGAATTCTGTCGGGTTGCGCGCCCCTCACATCATCGGAGCGAGATTCTGACGAAACGAGGGCAAGTCGTGACTTTCGGGACGGGATCGCGGCGGCAAGCGAGTAACGGCCCTGTAGGCGAATCCGCTGACGTCTCGGGCGGGTGCCTCCGCATTCACAAAACGACGGCACCGACATTGGCAATTTCGAGGCTCAATACGTCGCTTCATCACCCGCTGTGTACGCTTCAGGACGGGCGTTACCGCACGCCTTGCAACACTCGCTCCCGGCTGGCGGACTGCGCCTTTACCGGGCGAGAATTGGATCCGCTGGCTTGCGATGCAAGGTTTCTAGTTCATACCTTCCTCCTTCCAGAGCTTGGCTTGGCGCAATATGAGTATTCTCCCGGCCGCAGCGGCAAGCATGGCCAGAAGCTTCTCGAAGGCTTCAGCGGAATGGTGCAGGTCGACAGCTACGGCTGCAGGGCCATGCGGAAGCATCGGGCCCCGCTTGCAGAAAAGAACCGCCAGGACAGGGAGGCTGGTCGCCGAGGACGACAAGATAAAGCAGCACTTCCGGATTGCCGTCAGGGCGATAAACCTGGAATCGATCACGGGCCTGTTCCTCAGCGTCCTGGACAGCCCGGAGAAGGCCCGCTGGCCCTTCCGCACGCTCGTGCAAGACGGGAAGGCATCCCCTACGGTGCCGCCCCGCAGGGCAATTCCGATACCAGCGCCGACTATGGGGAATTCACAGTCCTGGCCGAGGTCACCACGACGCTCCGGTTGAAGAAATCGGACATCGCACGGCGGTGGGATAGCGCGCATGGGCATGTGGATGCAGTGGAGGACGTCCCGCGCATCTGCTGCCTCATGGTGAGCGGCTTGGGCCTAGCCCGGATTTCTCACCGCGAGCGTCGTCCGGCCAAGTTTAGCAATCGGCTGGGTGTTGGCGGTGGCGGGTTTTGTATTTCGGTTTGAGGGCGCAGGGGTATGGGTTGCGCCTGAGGCGCGGTTCCTGCCGGGGGGTGTT
>JAJDVH010000146.1 GCA_022826185.1 Alphaproteobacteria bacterium | reverse complement strand
GCGTCTTCCAGAGCTACGACGACATCCTCGATCACTGCTGCAATGCCTGGAACAATCTCGCCTCACAACCGGCGCGAATCGCCTCTATCGGTACACGAAAATGGGCCAATGGGTTCTAAACCATGCCCGATGGTATAATTCCTTAATGGAATAGTATTCATTTGACAAATACCTCTTGCGGTCACGTCATACGGGCGCGCCACCGACGAACAGGCTTCGGTTCGATTTTCGGCGGCCTCGGCCAGCCCGATCGCACCGGCCTCCAACGCTGCATCGATGAAGGTCTTGTCCTTGTCACAGCCAATGCCCGCGATTTCCACGCCCTCGTTTCATTGGAAGCAGTCCACTCGGGTTCAGAGCAGAGTCCTTTCGGATTGAAACGGTATTGGGGCCGAGTCCGAAACTGTCGCCCCTGCCCCCGCTTTCGCGGGGGCAGGCGGGTGGGGGGCAGATGAAAGGGGCGCGGAGCGGGGAGTGGACGGGCCGGCGGGCGCACCGGATACAGGTCGGGACTGGATGTGCATATCCGGTAGACCTCGATCCGGGGCCTTACTCCGACCGCTTCGGCTTGGCGCGGACGCCGGGAGATCGACTCCGGCTCTCCCGGATCGGGTCCGGCGCAATTGGCTCGGTCCACTTGCCGCCGCGCGGGGCGGGGGGCTACAAGGCGGCGTTCTTGACGGATGAAGGGACCGGGCATGACCGAGGCGGCGCTCGTTCCGCTGCTGGTGCGCATCGCCGACGCGCTCGAACGGCTGGCTCCCGGGGCGGGGGCGGCGCCGGACCTCGATTCGGCCGACGCCTTCGTCTGGCATGCCGAGAGCGGGCTGTTAACGCCGGTGGCGGAGGTCAACCATGTGGCGCTGCCGCTGCTGCGCGGCATAGACCGCGTGACAGGCATCCTGCTGGAGAATACGCGGCGCTTCGCCGAGGGGCTGCCCGCCAACAATGCGCTGCTCTGGGGCGCGCGCGGCATGGGCAAGTCCTCGCTGGTCAAGGCCATCCACGCGCATATCGCGGCCGAGCGGCCGGGCGCGCTGGCGCTGGTGGAAATCCACCGCGAGGACATCGGCTCGCTGCCGGGCCTGCTGGCGCTGCTCAGGGGCGCGGGCCGGCGCTTCGTGCTGTTCTGCGACGACCTCTCCTTCGACGGCAGCGACACCACCTACAAGTCGCTCAAGGCGGTGCTCGAAGGCGGGCTGGAGGGCCGGCCGGAGAATGTCGTCTTCTACGCCACCTCCAACCGCCGCCACCTGATGCCGCGCGACATGATCGAGAACGAGCGCTCGACGGCCATCAATCCCGCGGAGGCCGTCGAGGAGAAGGTGTCGCTGTCGGACCGCTTCGGCCTCTGGCTCGGCTTTCACAATTGCAGCCAGGCAACCTATTTTGAGATGGTCGAGGGCTATGCCGCGCATTTCGGCTTGGAAGTGGAGAGCGAGGCGCTGCGCCGGCAGGCGAACGAGTGGGCCGTCACGCGCGGCGCGCGCTCGGGGCGCGTGGCCTGGCAGTTCGTGCAGGACCTTGCCGGCCGGCTCGGCCGGAAGCTGAACGGGAGGGGCGGGCCGGCATGATCCTGCTGATCGATAACTATGACAGCTTCGTCTACAACCTGATGCACTTCCTGGGCGAGCTCGGGGCCGATATCGAGGTCCGGCGCAACGACGCGCTGACCGGCGGCGAGGCGCTGGCGATGCAGCCGGAAGCCATCGTGATCTCGCCCGGCCCCTGCGATCCCGACAAGGCCGGCATCTGCCTGGAGCTGGTGGAGCAGGCCGCGGGCCGGGTGCCCCTCTTCGGCGTCTGCCTCGGCCATCAATGCATCGGCCAGGCCTTCGGCGGGCAGGTGCGGCGCGCGCCGGTCTGCATGCACGGCAAGCTCTCGCGCATCCACCATGACGGCACGGGCGTGTTCGCCGGCCTGCCGTCACCCTTCGAGGCGACGCGCTACCACTCGCTTGCCGTCGAACGCGGTACCATGCCGGACGTTCTGGAGGTCAACGCCTGGACCGAAGACGGGATCGCGATGGGCGTGCGCCACCGGGAGTTCGACGTCCACGGCGTGCAGTTCCACCCCGAGAGCATCGCTTCCGAGCACGGCCACCGGCTGCTCGCCAACTTCCTGACTTCGGTATCGGGCCGGCCGCCGACGGGGGCGCCGAAGCCGCTGCCGGAACGGCGGGTGTTCGCGGCATGAGCGGCGATCTGAGGGCCATTCTGGCGCGCGTCGCCGACGGGGCGCAACTCGGCGAGGCGGAGGCCGAGACCGCCTTCGAGATCCTGATGTCGGGCGACGCCACGCCCTCGCAGGCGGGCGCGTTCCTGATGGCGCTGCGCGTGCGCGGCGAGACCATCGACGAGATCACCGGCGCGGCGCGGATCATGCGCGAGAAGGTGCTCGGCATCGAGGCGCCGGCGGACGCCATCGACACCGCCGGCACGGGCGGCGACGACAAGGGCACGCTCAACATTTCCACCGCCGCCGCGCTGTTGCTGGCCGGCGCGGGCGTTCCCGTGGTCAAGCACGGCAACCGGGCGCTGTCCTCGCAAGCCGGCTCCTCCGACGTGCTGGCGGCGCTCGGCGTCGATATCGACTGCGACATGGCGCTCGTCCCGAAGGCGCTGGAGGAGGCCGGCATCTGCTTCCTCATGGCGCCCCGGCACCACGGCGCGATGCGCCATGTCGCCGGCACGCGGGTCGAGCTCGGCACGCGCACGATCTTCAACCTGCTGGGGCCGCTCTCCAATCCCGCGGGCGCGCGCCGCCAGCTTGTCGGCGTGTTCGCCGAGCGCTGGATCGAGCCGCTCGCCCATGTGCTCGGCAATCTCGGCGGCGAGCGCGCCTGGGTCGTCCACGGCTCGGACGGCATGGACGAACTCACGACCACGGGGCCAAGCCATGTGGCGGAGTTGAAGGGGGGTGCGGTCAGACGGTTCGAGGTCGATCCGCGCGAGATCGGCCTGCCCCTGGCGCGTCCGGAGGACCTGCAGGGCGGCGATTCCGAATATAATGCCGGCGCGATGCGGGCGCTGCTGGACGGCGAGGCCGGCCCCTATCGCGACATCGTGGTGCTGAACACCGCCGCCGGCCTCGTGGTGGCGGAGCGCGCAGGCACCCTGGCCGAAGGCAGGGCGCTGGCCGAGCAGGCCATAGACAGCGGCGCGGCGCGGGACCGCCTTGCGGCGCTGGTGCGCGTCACCAACGGCGGCTGAGGCGCCCGGAAGAGGAGGCATGTCGGACACTCTCGCCAGGATCGTCGCCGAAAAGCGCGGGCATGTCGCGCGGATGAAGCGCGAGCGTCCGCGCGCATGGCTGGAAGCAGCCGACGGCGGCGAGCCGCGCGGCTTTGCGGCGGCGCTGGCGCGCGCGGACGGCTACGGCCTGATCGCGGAGATCAAGAAGGCTTCGCCCAGCAAGGGGCTGATCCGCGCCGATTTCGACCCCGCAACGCTTGCGCGGGCCTATCTCGACGGCGGGGCGGCCTGCCTCTCCGTGCTGACCGACACACCGTATTTCCAGGGCGAGGACCGCTATCTGGCGGAAGCCCGCGACGCGGCGCCGCTGCCGGTGCTGCGCAAGGATTTCATGGTGGACCCGTGGCAGGTGGCGGAGGCCCGCGCGCTCGGGGCGGACTGCATCCTCATCATCCTCGCCGCCGTGGACGACGGGCTGGCGGGAGAGCTGGAGGCGGCGGCGTTCGAGCTCGGCATGGACGCGCTGGTCGAGGTGCATGACG
Source organism: Alphaproteobacteria bacterium (assembly GCA_022826185.1). Lineage (GTDB taxonomy): Bacteria > Pseudomonadota > Alphaproteobacteria > Bin95 > Bin95 > Bin95. The sequence goes on along the minus strand of JAJDVH010000146.1, from coordinate 16,959 downwards.
AGCCGGAACTGGAGCGCGCGCTCCGCCTCTCCTCGCCGCTCATCGGCATCAACAACCGCAACCTCAAGACGCTGGAAGTGGACCTGGCGACCGCCGAGCGCCTGGCGCCGATGGTCCCGGCGGACCGGATTACCGTCGGCGAAAGCGGACTTGCCGTCACCGCCGACCTGGAGCGGCTGGCGCGGGTCGGCGTCACCCGCTACCTGGTAGGCGAGTCGCTGATGCGCCAACAGGATGTGACGGCCGCAACGCGCGCGCTCCTCGGCCTCGACATGCTGCGGGAAGCCGGATGAACGCGCGCCTCACCCATTTCGACGAGGAAGGTCGCGCGGCCATGGTGGACGTCTCCGCCAAGGACGAGACCGAGCGCGTCGCGGTTGCCGGCGGCCGGGTGGTCATGGCCCCGGAAACGCTGGCCTTGATTCGGGCCGGCGAGATCGGCAAGGGCGATGTGCTGGGCGTGGCGCGCCTCGCCGGCATCATGGCCGCGAAACGAACGCCGGACCTGATCCCGCTTTGCCACCCTCTGGCGTTGACCTCCGTCGCCGTGGATCTGGCCGCCGACGAGGCCGCTTCCGCCGTGGAGATCACCGCGACCTGCCGGCTGAAGGGCCGGACGGGCGTCGAGATGGAGGCGCTGACCGCCGTCTCCGTGGCCGCGCTCACCGTCTATGACATGTGCAAGGCGGTGGACCGCGGCATGAGGGTCGAGGCCGTGCGGCTGCTGCGCAAGGAAGGCGGCAAGTCCGGCAGCTGGACCGCGCGCAAGTGATCCCGGTCGCCGAAGCGGTCGCCCGCGTTCTGGCGGAGGCGCAGCCGCTGCCCGCGGAAATGGTCTCCCTCGGCGACGGGCTCGGCCGGGTGCTGGCGGAAGACCTCGCATCCCGGCGCACCCAGCCGCCGGCGGCCGTCTCCGCCATGGACGGCTATGCGGTGCGTGCGGCGGATGTGGCTGCGGCGCCGGCGGAGCTGCGCATCGTGGCGGAGATCGCCGCCGGCGCGGTCTGGGCGGGCTCCGTGGGCGAGGGCGAGGCGGCGCGGATCTTCACGGGCGCGCCCGTGCCGGCGGGCGCCGACGCCATCGTCATCCAGGAGGATTGCGCGCGTTCCGCAGACCGCGTGACCGTGCGCGAGGCGGCGAAGGCCGGCGCCTATGTCCGCGCGGCCGGGCTCGACTTCGCGGAGGGCGATGTGCTGCTGCGCGCCGGCCGGCGTCTCACCTCGCGCGATATAGGCCTCGCTGCGGCGATGAACCGGCCCTGGCTGCCGGTGCGCCGGCGCCCGCGCGTGGCGCTGCTCGCGACGGGCGACGAGATCGCGCTGCCGGGAGAGCCGCTCGGGGCCCAGCAGATCGTGAGTTCCAGCGGGCCGGGGCTGGCGGCTCTGGTCGCGGAGGCGGGCGGCCAGCCGGTCTCGCTGGGCGTGGCCGGGGACAGCGCGGCCTCGCTCCGCGCCCATGCCGCCGGGGCCGAGGGCGCGGACATCCTGGTGACCATGGGCGGCGCGTCGGTCGGCGAGCACGACCTGGTGCAGTCGGCGCTGGCGGAGGACGGGCTCGAAGTCGATTTCTGGCGCATCGCCATGCGGCCCGGCAAGCCGCTCATGTTCGGCCGGATGGGCGGCGCGCTGGTGCTCGGGCTGCCCGGCAACCCGGTCTCCGCTTTCGTTTGCGCACTGCTTTTCCTCAGGCCGCTGATCGACGCCATGCTGGGCCTGCCGGCGGGTCCGCCTGCGCGGGAACCGGCGCGGCTCGGCGCCGACCTCGGCGCGAACGACCGGCGCGAGGACTATCTGCGCGCCCGCCTCGCCGCCAACGGCGAGGACCTGCCGGTCGCGACGCCCTTCGCGCGCCAGGACAGCTCCATGCTGGCGCGCTTCGTCGAAGCCGACGCGCTTGTGGTTCGCGCGCCCCACGCCCCGGCGGCCAGCGCCGGCGACCTCGTGGAAATCATCCGCCTGTAGCCTTTCCGCGCCGGTGTTATACCAACGGCATCGACTTCGGACTCATGGGAAGACTACGGCCTATATCGTCGCCCCGGCCCCCGAGCCGGGGCCCAGCCTCGGTTCTGGCGGCAGCTTCAGCGGCTGAACCTGTTCTCCACCGGCTGCGGTGGCGTCGGGAGCCGGAGATGGGCCCCGGCTCGGGGGCCGGGGCGACGGTGGAGGTGGCTCCACCATCGGTTCCGGTCAACAACCGCCGGTGTTACCGGCCGCTGCGCAGTTCCGGGGGCGGATATTCCCGGAGCGCGTAGTCGAGGCTGTCGCGCCCGCAATCCATCCGCTTCATGTTGAAACGCAGATGGCCGCCCCTGCGCGCGCGCCAGAACCCGCCGAAAACGACCACGAGCCAGGGGAAGGACGGCGCCGGCGGCGCGAAATGGATGAGCAGCTCGTTGCGGCTGAGCAGCGATTGCTGGCGGATGGTCCGGATGGCGGACCAGTCCCGGTGCGCGATGCCGAAGATCGGGAAGGCGATGCCGCTCTTGTCGAAGGTGACGGCCGGCAGATGCGCCCGGCGGACGATCCAGACCGCATAGCAGGCGATGCCGCCCATGAGCGCCGCCAGCAGCGCCGCCATTGCCATCGGCGGCCCCGGCTTGCCGGCCGCCAGGCCGTTGAACAGCAGCGCGAGCAGCACGACCGCCACGAGCCCGGAGGCAATCGCCAGCGCGATATAGGTGGGACGGTAGTAATGGATCGTCATGGCGCCCTGCCTATAGCCGGGAGGGCATACGGGAACAAGTCGGTCAGCAAGGAAGGCGGCGGTCCGGTCGTCAGCCGACCCGGTCCCAGAACGATCGCTTGCGGCCATGCTCGGCCTTCAGCCGCTCCACATAGTCGTCATGCGTCTCGTGGGGCCCGAAGTCCTCAATGGCCGGGGAAAGGCTGGCGCATTCGAGCAGATGCCGGGCCGCGTGCCGGTAGCGGGACGAACGGCTTTCGGTGAGCGCGAAGTCGATCATCGCCCTGAGAACCAGCGTGGCTGCGAGCGGATACCGTTCCGCAAGCGCGTTGGCCGCCGGGACCAGCAGGTCGTAGGCGTTTCCATCCAGGTCGTTCGCGTGGGCGAGCACCAGCGCCGAGGCTCTGTCCAGGGCCGGCCAGGAGACCAGGAACCACAGGGCGCCGAGCCGGCTGCGGAAGGACCGGGCATAATCGAGCGCCTTCTCCTCGGCCTCCATATCCTCGAAATCCGGAAGCTTTTTCAGATATGCCCGGAGATGGGCGATGGACAGGCTGCGCTCGAAACAGCGCCAGCGAACGGCCTGGGCTTCGTCCGGGCGTTCGAGCGCTTCCAGGACCTCGATCCGGGCGTCCTCCCAGTCGAATACAGGCCAGACCAGGCCGGGGAGATTGGGATGAACGGCCGCGTCCAGCGCCTGCAACGCCTCGCCGGCGCGGCCTGCCGCCAGCAGGCGGCTGGCGATGTCTGCAGCGACGCCCGGCGCCTTCCGGATATCCTCGTCGATCTGGCCGATGAAGGCATCGACGTCTTCCTGTATGTCGGCAATGTCCATAAGGGCTTCGCGAACGATGCGCTGCCGCGCTCTTTCGGCCAGCTCGTCTTCATAGATCGGTCCGGAGGACGAGATGCCGATCCTGATCCGGTCCTTGTCGGCCGGGCGGCGGACCGGGGTCTCGGAAAGTTCGAGGACACGCTGTTTCAGGCGCTCCAGCCCTTTCGCGCCCAGGGCCGGCGCCAAAATCTGGATGAGGTCGTCGAACTGGCCATAGTGGCTTTGGCGGAGCGCCTCGAAGGCCCGGTCCGCCAGCGCGGCCGGATCGGGCGCGGCGGTGCGCGCAATGTCGCCGAGATCGCTGCAGGCGGTATGGAACACATCGGAGACGACCCCGTTGCTGTCGTCGCAGCGCTCGAAAACCGGGGACGCCAGCGCCATGAACCGCCACATAAGTTCGAGCGCCTCGCCGGCGTCCGCTTTGGCGATTTGCTCGGTGATGGTCCGGCGCTGGGTGTCGAGGTCCTTCGCAAGCTTCCGGATCCGGTGCCAGTCGACGAAGGAGCGCGACCGGCCGATCGCCCCCAGCCGCTTGCGCACTTCGCCGGCAAGCGCGGAGGGACTTTCCGCACCGGCAAGTTCGAGCCGAAGCCGCCGTTTGGCCTCCACATCGCCCGAGGTAAGTTCGATCAGCAGCGCAGCGAGCCGCTCGGCCCCGAGGGCCTTCAGGTTTTTGGCGTTGAGTGTTCTCTTCGAAGGCATGAACGATCCGGAAACCTGTGGCCCCGGCAGGCCGGTTGCGGAGCAGGGCGTCGCCGAACCTACCCCGCAAATCCAGCATTCTCAATGAGCCGTGCATCGGGCCGGCGCGCTCCGCTAATACCAACGGTCGCTAGCCGGAACCGATGGCGGAGCCGCCCCCACCGTCACCCCCGCGAAGGCGGGGGGCCATCCCCGATTCGCGCCGCAGCCGCAGCCGGTGAAGAACGGGATCGACCGTCGAAGCTGCCGCGCCGTTCAGGGATGGACCCCGGCTCGGGGGCCGGGGTGACGATACGGGCCGTGATCTTCACATGAGTCTGAAGTCGATGCCGCTGGTATAAGTTCGAAGGCATCGGAACCTATGCCGGTGGGATATAGCTTTCCGGGTCTCCGCTACCCGTGCCGCTGAAACCGCATTGTTCCGCTTGACACCGATTCCGAACCAATGTAGAACACCAATATTGAAACCTGGTTCGTACCCGGAACATTGCTGGAGGGAACGGCGGCATGTTGACGAGGAAGCAGAATGAATTGCTGCTGTATATCTCGCAGCAGATTTCGAAGGACGGCGTGTCGCCTTCTTTCGACGAGATGAAAGATGCGCTCGGGCTCAAGTCGAAGTCGGGTGTGCACCGGCTGGTAACGGCGCTGGAGGAGCGCGGGTTCATCCGACGGTTTCCGAACCGCGCCCGCGCGCTGGAAATCGCGCGACTGCCGGAGGCCGAAGCCTATGAGGACCGGGGCCGGCCACCGCGGTCGGGCTTCCGCGGCTTCCGTCGGCGGCTGGACCCGGCCGACACGATCCAGAACGAATTGCCGCTCTACGGGCGCATCGCCGCGGGCACGCCGATCGAGGCCCTGCGGGACCCTGACAGCACGGTGGCCGTGCCGCAGGGGATGATCGGCAGCGGACGCCACTACGCGCTCGAGATCGCCGGCGATTCGATGGTCGATGCCGGTATCATGGACGGCGACACGGTCGTCATCCAGGAGTGCGAGGAAGTGGAAAGCGGCGCCATCGTGGTGGCGCTGGTCAATTCCGAGGAGGCGACGCTGAAAATCTGGCGCCCGTCCAATGGCCGCGTGGTGCTGGAAGCCGCGAACGAGGCCCATCCGGCGCAGGACTATGACCCGGATCAGGTGCAGATCCAGGGCCGGTTGGTGGGGCTGGTACGCGCCTATTGAGGCCCGGCTAGGGCGACCCAGGGGCGCCGGCCGCGCCGGTCCCAGTCGGTCTCGACGGATGGACCCTTGGAGGTAAAGCGGATCGCATGGGCGCCCAGCCGGCGCAGCCGTTGCCTGTCCACGATGAGCGCATCTTCCGCGCAATAGCGCTGCCGGGCCCGGCGCGAGATCGTCACTGCGGACAGGATGATGGCGGCGCGGCGGCAGTCTTCTTCCAGGGCTTCATGGCGGAGCGCAACCGCAATTCCCTCTGCAGCGCAGCCGAGTCCGTCGCAGGACAACGCCGGGCTGCCGGGTTTGGTGGAGCCGGCTTCCCGGGCGCCGGCCGCCTCCATCCAGACCCGGCCGAGGAAACCGGCCCGCGATTTCGACAGGTATAGCCGGCCCTCGCTGTATCGGGCGAACAGGCGGGCGTCGCCGTCGGCCATGAGGTCGGGCGGTCGCGCGCCGGCCTGGATCGCGAGCGCGGCGGCGAGGCCGGCAAGGCCGAGGAGGCGCCACCGGGTCCGCCAGAGGCAAAGCCAGAGCCCGCCGGCCGCAGCCGCAACCGCGCCCGCCGTCGGCATGGGCGGGAACCGCCGCACGGCGCCCGGCCATGCGGCGACCGTCTCCGCTGTTAGCAGCACGGCGTCGATCCCGGCCTCCATCGCCACGAGCGGCCAGGCTTCGAGACCGAGCGGCATGGCGAGCACGGCCAGGATCGCCGCGGGCATGATCCAGAACGCCGCCAGCGGGACCGCCACGAGGTTCGCCGCGAGCCCGTAAGCGGCAATGCGGCCGAAATGATGCGCTGCGAAAGGCGCCGTCGCGAGCGTCGCGACGAAGGTGGTGAGCAGGGTCGCTGCCAGAAAAAACAGCGCGCGCCCCATGCGGGCGCGGGCTTCGGAGAGCGACGGGGCCAGCGTCTCGTAAGCGGCAACCAGCGCCGCAACGGCCGCGAAGGAGAGCTGGAAGCTTGCGGTGGTGAGCGCATAGGGCTCCAGGACCAGCACGGCCAGCGCCGCCAGGGCCACCAGCCGCATGCCGATTTCCAGACGATCCACCAGAACCGCCAGCAGGGCGAGCGCAACCATGACGAAGGCGCGCTGCGTCGGAACGGTCGCGCCCGCGAGAAGCATGTAGAAGAAGGCGGCGGCGATCGCCGCCGCGGCCGCCCATTTCTTGATCGGGTAGCGGAGCGCCACGCCCGGCCACAGGGCCAGCGCGGCCCTGACCGCCGCGAAGACCAGCCCCGCCACAAGGCCCAGATGCAGGCCGGAAATCGCGAGCAGATGCGCGAGGCCCGCGTCCCGGATCGCTTCGTGCGCCGTCCTGGGCAGGTCGCCGCGCAGGCCCGTGGTGAGCGCGATGGCGATGCCCGCAAGCGCGGGGTCATGGATGGCCTCGCCGATGCGCGCGGCGATGCCGTGCCGCAGGCGCTCGACACCGGGGGTCTCCGCAGGCTCCAGCAGGCGCGCCTTGCCGAGCGCGAACCCTGTCGCGCCGATGGCCTGGAAGAAGGCCCGCCTCGCGGGATCGTAGCCCCCGGGCAGGGCGGGCTGGGGCACCGGCTCCAGCCGCGCCAGCACGTGAATGCGCGCGCCCGGTCCGGCGCCGGGCGGCAGCGATGCAAGGCGCAGGCGCAGCCGGTCGGGCGTCCGTTCCGGCGGGAGCCGCGAAACGGTTGCATCTTCCAGCACGATCCGGAACGGTCCCGCGATCCGGTCCTGTCGGAGAATTCTGCCGCTTACCTCCGTCGGCCCGATGGGGCGCTCCAGCACCGGCGTACGGGCGCGTTCGGTGTGGAAGCCGGCCCAGAAGAGGCCGGAGAGCGCCAGCCCGACCGCAATGCCCGCGGGGAAGAATGCCGACCGGCGCAGACAGGCGGCAAGCACGACCGACAGGCCCGCCGCCGCGGCCGTCGCATGGATCGGCGGCTCGAAAGCGAGCGAGAAATAGACGCCGATGCCGAGAGCGAAGAAAACGGGGAGCCACAGCGCCCAGCGGTCCCGTTCCTGCAACGGCAGGGCGGCGATGGCCTTGACGCCTTCGCGCAGCCTTTCGATAAACGCGCGCCCGTTTTCGGAAGTTCCGCCGCCCATGACCGTCGTTACCCGGTTCGCCCCCTCGCCCACCGGCCTCCTGCATATCGGGGGCGCGCGCACGGCGCTATTCAATTGGCTCTTCGCGCGCCGCCACGGCGGGCGGTTCCTGCTGCGTATCGAGGATACCGACCGTCGGCGCTCGACGAAGGAGGCGGTCGCCGCCATCCTCGACGGGCTCGACTGGCTCGGCCTCGAACCTGACGAAGCGCCAAGCTACCAGTTCGCCCGCCGCGACCGGCATGCGGAAGTCGCCAGGGCGATGCTGGCGGCCGGGACGGCCTATCGCTGCTATGCGACGCCGGAGGAGCTCCAGGCGATGCGGCAGGAAGCGGCCGCCCGCGGCGAGCGCTTCCGCTATGACGGCCGCTGGCGCGACCGGGACCTAGCGGAAGCGCCCGAGGGCGCGCCTTTCGCAATCCGGCTCAAGGCGCCGCGCGAAGGCGAGACGGTCATCGGCGACCTGGTGCAGGGCGAAGTGCGCGTCGCCAATGCCGAGCTCGACGACATGGTGCTGTTGCGCGCCGACGGCACGCCCACCTACATGCTCTCCGTGGTGGTGGACGACCATGACATGGGCGTGACCCATGTGATCCGCGGCGACGACCATCTGAACAACGCCTTCCGCCAGGCGCAGGTGTTCGAGGCGATGGGCTGGCCGCTGCCGGCCTTCGCCCATATCCCGCTCATCCACGGGCCCGACGGCGCCAAGCTGTCCAAGCGCCATGGCGCGCTCGGCGTGGATGCCTACCGGGAGATGGGACTGCTGCCGGAAGCGGTGCGCAACTACCTGTTGAGGCTCGGCTGGAGCCATGGCGACGCGGAGATCGTCTCGACCGAAGAGGCCGTCGCCTGGTTCGGGCTGGAGGCGGTCGGCCGCTCGCCGGCGCGCTTCGACCGGGAGAAGCTGGAAAGCGTCAACGCCCACTATCTGCGCGCCGCGGACGAGGACAGGCTGCTCGGGCTTCTGGAACCGTTCCTTGCCGCGGAGCCGGATGAGGCGGGGCGGGCGCGTCTGCGAGCGGGCCTCGGCGGGCTGCTGCCGCGTGCGAAGACGCTGATCGAACTGGCGGAGGCCGGCACTTTCTATACTGCGTCACGGCCGTTGCAGCCTGACGCGAAGGCCGCGCGGTTGCTGAAGGATGAGACGGCGCGGACAATGCTTGCGCGCTATTCGGCGGCGCTGGAGGGTGCGGAATGGACGGAGGCGGCGCTGGAGGCCGCGACGCGGGCCTTTGCGGAAGCCGAAGGGCTGGGGCTCGGTCGGGTGGCGCAGCCCGCCCGCGCCGCGCTCACCGGACGGGCTGCGTCGCCGGGTCTCTTCGAGGTGCTGGCGGCGCTGGGGCGCGAGGAGGCGCTGGGGCGCCTGCGCGACGCGGCTGCCTGATTGCCAACCGGCCCGCGCCGCCATATTGTGCCCCCGGATCGAGCGAGGATGACAGCCGAGATGACCAGCCGCAGCGTTTCCATCGTGGATCGGGCGAACAACAAGACCGTTGAACTGCCGATCATGAGCGGAACTTTGGGAACGGACGTCATCGACATCCGCGCCCTCTACAAGGAACTCGGCTATTTCACCTTCGACCCGGGCTACACCGCCACGGGAAGCTGCCAGTCCAAGGTCACCTATATCGACGGCGACGAGGGCGTGCTGCTCTACCGCGGCTACCCCATCGAGCAGCTGGCCGAGCACTCCGACTATATGGAGACCTGCTACCTCATCCTGTTCGGCGAGCTTCCGAACGCGGAACAGAAGGCGAAATTCGTTTACGACATCACGCATCACACGATGCTGCACGACCAGATCAACAACATCTATCGAGGTTTCCGGCGCGACGCGCACCCGATGGCGGTGATGTGCGGTGTGGTCGGCGCGCTGTCGGCCTTCTATCACGACAGCATCGACATCGAGGACCCCTGGCACCGGACCGTCGCGTCCTACCGGATGATCGCCAAGATGCCGACCATCGCGGGCTGGGCCTACAAATACTCCATGGGCCAGCCCTTCATGTATCCGCGCAACGACCTCGACTACGCCTCCAACTTCCTCCGGCTCTGCTTCGCCGTGCCGACGGAGGATTTCGAGGTCAACCCGGTGCTCGCCAAGGCGATGGACCTGATCTTCATCCTCCATGCCGACCACGAGCAGAACGCCTCTGCCTCGACCGTGCGGCTGGCGGGTTCCACCGGCGCCAATCCGTTCGCCTGCATCGCCGCCGGCTGCGCCGCGCTCTGGGGGCCGAGCCACGGCGGGGCGAACGAGGAAGTGCTGAAGATGCTCGCCGAGATCGGCTCGGCGGACAAGGTGGGCGACTGGGTGCTGAAGGCCAAGGACCCGGACGACCCCTTCCGGCTCTTCGGGTTCGGGCACCGGGTCTACAAGAACCACGACCCCCGCGCGCGGGTGATCCAGAAGGCCTGCCACGAGGTGCTGAACGAGCTGGGCCTGCACGACCCGCTGCTGGAGGTCGCGATCGCTCTGGAGAAGGTGGCGCTGGAAGACGACTATTTCGTCAAGCGCCGGCTCTACCCGAATGTGGACTTCTATTCGGGCATCATCCTGAAGGCGATGGGCTTCCCGGTCTCGATGTTCACGGCGCTGTTCGCGGTGGGCCGGACAGTCGGCTGGATCGCGCAGTGGAACGAGCTGATCGAGGACCCCTCGCAGAAGATCAATCGCCCGCGCCAGCTCTATATGGGTCCGCCCCAGCGGGACTACGTCCCTCTCGCCGAACGGGGATAGGGCGCCGGCGGTCGTCGCCTCATATCGAAGGAAACACCGCTTATGGAGGTCTGGACCGGCTGCATGCCGGCGCCGCGCGGCATCGTCCATGAGGCGCGGATGCTGGAAGAAAGCGGCTGGGACGGCATCATCGTCGTCGATTCCCAGAACCTCGCCGCCGATTCCTTCGTTGCCCTTGCCATGGCCGCGACCTCGACCGAGCGGTTGAAGCTCGGCACGGGCGTCTCCAATCCGGTCACGCGGACGGCCGCTGTCCTGGCTTCGGCGGCGGCGACGGTGAACAGCATCTCGCGCGGGCGGATGACGCTCGGCATCGGCCGGGGCGATTCGGCGCTCGCTCATCTCGGCAGGGCGCCGGCGCGGCTCAGCCAGTTCGAGCGCTATCTTCGCCATCTCCAGACATATCTGTCCGGCGGCGAGGTGCCGTTTGACGAGCTCGTCGATATCCCGGAGGCATCGGCGCCGCCGGTCGAGACCCTGGCGCTTGCCGAGACGCCGGATGCGAGCCGGATCCGGTGGATGGCCAACACGACGGCAAGAGACGGCAAGGCGCCGGTCGAGGTCGCCGCGACGGGGCCGAAGGTCATCGCCATTGCGGCGCGGCTGGCCGACAGGGTGATGTTCGCCCTCGGCGCCTCGCCGGAGCGGATCGCCTGGGGCATCGGGGTCGCCCGCGCGGCGCGCGAAGCGGCCGGCCTCGACCCGGCCGGCCTCAGCTTCGGCGCCTATGTCTCCTGCGGCTGTCATCCCGACATGGAAACGGCCCGCGACATGGTGCGCGGCAACCTGACCGTCTTTGCGCGCTTCGCCGTGATGCACGGCAGGACAAGCGGCCCGCTCTCGGACCGGAGCCGGGAGGTTATGCAGACGCTGCGCCGCGCCTATGACATGCACAGGCACACGCAGGGCGACTCGGCCCAGGCAGCGGCGCTCACGCCGGAATTCATCGAGGAATATGCCGCTGTCGGATCGCCGGAGCAGGTTCTTGAGCGGCTTGTCCGGCTGCGGGACCTCGGACTCGACAAGATCGTCGTCAACGGCATCTGGCGCAGCGCCAGAGGCGGCGCCGGGGCTGTCGCCAGAGAGCTGATCGAGACCGAAGTCCTCCCCGCGCTGCGCGCCTGACCGCTACCCCCACGCCAGTTCGGCGAAGGCTTCCAGGCGGCGGATGCAGGCGTCTTCGTCGGGGCTTTCGTAGCCGACGATCAGAGTGTCCAGGCCGGCTTCGGCGAAGGCTGCGAAATCGTCGCGGATGGCGGCGCGGTCCCCGGTGAAGGGGCGGCGGTTGCCCTCGTCATCGAGCACCGTCTCGCCCGGCATGATCCACATGGCGTAGAAGCTGCCGGCAGGCGGCGGCCGTCCTGCCTCTTCGGCGATCTCTCTCACCTGGGCGAGGCCGGCGGCGTAGCGTTCCGGCGTATTGAACCGCCAGCGGGGATGGTTCCCCAATGGATACCAGGCATCGCCCAGGCGCCCGGCCCGTCGCCGCGCCGCCGGGCTCTCGCCGCCGACCCAGATCGGCGGATGCGGCTTCTGCACGGGCTTCGGCGAAAACAGGAGATTGTCGAAGGCGACATGCTGCCCCGCATAGGCGGGCGCGGGCTCCGTCCAGAGGTTGCGGAAGGCTTCCAGCGTCTCGTTTCCCGCCGCGCCCCGGCGCTCGAAGTCGGGCGCGTCCAGCAGGGCGAACTCTTCGCGCAGCCAGCCGACGCCGACGCCGAGCGTCAGCCTGCCGCCGGAAAGCACATCGGCGGTGGCCAGCATCTTCGCGGCGAGCAGGGGCGGGCGGTGGCCCAGCACCATGACCGAGGTCAGCAGCCGGATGCGCTCGGTGGCTGCGGCGAGGAAGCCCACCGTCGTTACCTGCTCCAGGCATTCGCCCGTATCCTCGGCGAACCAGCGTCCGTCCTTGGTGTAGGGGTAGGTCGTGCCGGGCGCCCGCGCGATCGCCACATGGTCGCTGACGCCGAGATGGCCGTAGCCGGCGGCTTCGGCGCGCCGGGCCATGCGGGCGAGAGAGTCCGGCTTTCCCGCGGGGCCGCGCAGGCCGATGTGAAGTCCGAATTGCATGGGGGCTGGCCTTCCCTTGTTCGTTGCGGGCCTCAGATGCTCTTCACGGTCAGCCAGGCGCGGAAGGCGGCCTCGAAGGCGGCGGCGCGCAATGGGCGGAAGCGGTCGCTGCCGGCTTCATGGACCGGGACCGGCGGCGGCTCGCCGCCCAGCGCCGCGTCGGCGAGCCAGCGCCCGAGCACCGTGCCCGGGCCGATGCCGCGCCCGTTATAGCCCATCACCGCCCAGAGGCCGGGCGCCGGGGTGAGCAGCCGGGGCAGGTGGTCGCTTGTGAGCGCGATGCGGCCGTGCCAGGCGCATTCCCACTCCAGCTTGCCCAGCGCCGGAAACAGCCGGCGCGCCGCCCGGTCGGCCCAGCGCTGCGACAGCCGCCCGGCAAGGCGGCCCATGCTGCCGAGGATGAGCCGTCCGGCCCTGTCCCGGCGGACCGAGGTCATCACGGGCGCGGTGTCCCACACGCCCTGGCGCTCGGGCATGATGTCCGCGCCGGCCTCGCCCAGCGGCCTGCTGGCGACCTGGAAATAGTGGATCGGCGTATAGACCGCGTCCGCGCCAAGCCCGCCGCCATAGGCATTGGTCGCAAGCAACACCCTGTCCGCACGGACCCGGCCGCGCGGGGTCTCGACCACCCATCCCGTCCCGCTCGGCGAAACGCCCGAAACCGGCGTTTCAGCGAAGAGGCGCGCGCCCGCATTGCGCCCCTCCGCGCGGGCGGCGGCATGGGCGAGCCCGCGGGCATAGCCGAGCGGATTGATGGTGCCGGCCCGCCGGTCGAGCAGGCCGCCGTGAAAGGCGCGCGTTCCGATGGCGCTCGCGGCCCCGTCGCGGTCGAGCAATTCCACGGGTGCGCCGAGTTCCGACCATGCGGCGTGGCGCTCTCCGAGCTCACGCTGTCCGGCGGGGCTGTGGGCGGCGTGGATGGTGCCCGTGCGCGTCGCCTCGCACTCGATGCCGTGCCGGTCGATCAGCGAGAACACCTGCCCGGGCGCCTCGGAAAGGGCCGAGACCAGCCGCTCGCCCTTCTCCTTGCCGAGCGCGGCCTCGATCTTGTCGGGCGGCAGCCAGAGCCCGGCATTGACGAGGCCGACATTGCGCCCGGAGCCGCCAAAGCCGATCTCGTTCGCCTCCAGCACGCAGCAGGAAACGCCGCGCTCGGCGAGGCGCAGGGCGGCGGAGAGGCCGGTGAAGCCCGCACCGACAATGGCGGTTTCGGTCTCGGTGTCGCCGTCGAGCGGCGCGCAGTCGGGCCCCGGCGGCGCCGTCCGGGCCCAAAGCGAATCCAGTCTAGACAACCGACACGTCTGCCGGGTGGCCCATCAGCCACGCCCCCACAGTGCGGAAGTGGGACTTGCGGCCCTGGAGCTGCTGGGTGACGGAGTGGAGGTCCCGGAAGCGGCGCTCGAAGGCCGCATCGGCGAAGATCGCGCTCGCGCCGGCCGCGTCGTAGAGCATGTCGGCGGCCGTCTTCGCCTCGTGGATGGCGAAGGTGGAGGCGAGGCGGATGCGCATCCGGTCCTCGATTTCGAGCCGGTCGGCGTTCTGCACGCTGTCCCAGATGTCCTCCACCTCGGACAGGACGAAGGCGCGCGCCGAGCGGATGCGCGCGACGGCCTGCGCGGTCTCGTAATGGACGAGATCGTTGTCGGCGAGGCGGGACTTGTGGAGGCGCGGGGTCTTGTCCTGCGCCAGCGCCATGAAGGCGTCCAGCATGCCTTGCGCGATGCCGAGCGCCGTCCCGGCAAAGCCCATGGCATACATGTTCATGCTGAGGAACAGGTAGAGCGGCGCCTCGTGCTGCCGCCAGCCCTCATGGTCGCGGATTGTCGTATAGGCCTCCGGCACGAAGCGGTCCGTCAGCGTGTAGCCGTCGCTCGCCGTGCCGCGCAGGCCGATCGTGTGCCAGATGTCCTCGATCTCGATTGTGGACGCCGGCATGAGGAAGGTGCGAATGAGCGTCGAGCCGTCATCCATGCGCTGGCGCTCGCCGTTCCCGTCCACCACCGGCATGTGCGCGCCGAGCCAGGTGGCGTGGCGGGCGCCGCTGGCGAAGGCAATCTTTGCGTCGGCCCGGTATCCGCCCTCAACGGTCCTGGCCTCGGCGGGGCCGGGTCCCCAGGCGAGCACGGCGGCCGGGTCGCCGCCCCACATTTCCTCCGCGATCTCGGGCGCCAGATAGGCGGCGGCCATGGCGCAGCCGTTCGCCTGGCAGAGGCACCAGGCGGTGCTGCCGTCATGGCGCGCAATCTCGGAGATCGTCTTGAAGAAGGTCGGCGGCGGCGTCTCCAGCCCGCCAAAGGGCTTGGGCAGCAGCATCCGGAACAGTCGATGCTCGTGCAGCGCGGCGAGCAGGCCGGGCGTGAGCCGCCGCTCGCGGTCGATTTCCGGCGCGGCCGCCTCGATCTTCGGGCCGAGGCCGCGCGCCGCCTCCAGCACGCCGTCCGAACGGAGCATCAGAACATGATGACGCTGCGCGCCACGCTGCCGGATTTCATGTCGTCGAAGGCCTGGTTGATGTCCTTGAGCTCGATGCGCTGCGAGATCATCTCGTCGAGGCGCAGCTTGCCGTTCAGGTAGAAATCGACCAGGCGGGGCATGTCCACCCGGAACCGGTTGGAGCCCATCGTCGAGCCCTGGATGCGCTTCTCGCGCAGGAACTCGGGCCCGTGCAGCTCGATCTTCGTGCCCACCGGCACCATGCCGACGATCGTCGCCGTGCCGCCCGGACGGATCATGCGGAAGGCGTTCTCGGAGGTCGATTTGAGGCCGATGCACTCGATGGCGTGGTGGACGCCGCCGCCCGTGATCTCCCGCACCTCGCCGACCATGTCCTGCCCGGTCGCGTCGATCACATGCGTCGCGCCGAACTCCTTGGCGAGGTTGAGCTTGGAGCCGACCGTGTCGATGGCGATGATCCGCCCGGCCCCGGCGATGGCCGCGCCGTTGACGGCCGAGAGGCCGACGCCGCCGCAGCCGATGATCGCCACATCCATGCCGGGCTCCACCTTCGCGGTGTGGAAGACGGCGCCGACGCCCGTCATCACGCCGCAGCCGATGAGCGCGGCGCGGTCGAGCGGCATGTCCTCGCGCACCTTCACCAGCGCGTGCTCGTGCACCAGCATCATTTCGGCATAGGAGGAGAGGTTGGCGAACTGCGTCATCGGCGCGCCGCCCTTGGCGAGCCGCGGCTCCTCGTCCGCCCGGCGCTGCAGGTCCGGGTTGTCACAAAGCGACATATGGCCGGTCAGGCAGTATTCGCACTCGCCGCAGAAGGCGGAGAGGCAGGTGATGATATGGTCGCCCTTCTTCACATAGGTGACCTGCTCGCCGACTTCCTCGACGATGCCGGCGCTCTCATGGCCCAGCACGATGGGCAGCTTCGCCGGGTAGAGGCCCTCGACGAAATGCAGGTCGGAATGGCACACGCCCGCCGCCGCGGTGCGCACCAGCACCTCGCGCGGGCCCGGCTTGGATATCTGCACGTCCTCGATTTCGAGCGGCTTGCCGACTTCGCGGAATACGGCGGCTTTCATGGGCGTCGTCCCCTCCAGGTGGTCTTCTGTCCTCAGGGGCGATGATGCCCCAGGCCGGGCGCCGGCGGAATCAGTTCTTGGACCGGTCCACCAGCGCGTTTTCGGCAATCCACGGCATCATCCCGCGCAGGCGCGCGCCGACTTCCTCCACCGGATGCTCCGCCGCGCGCCGGCGCATGGCCTTGAAGCTCGCCTGCCCGGCGGCGTTCTCCAGCACCCATTCGCGCGCGAAGGCGCCGGACTGGATTTCGTCCAGAATGGTCTTCATGCGCGCCTTCACGCTCTCGTCCACGACGCGGGGCCCGCGGCTGTAATCGCCGTATTCCGCCGTGTTGGAGACCGAATAGCGCATCTGCGCGAGCCCGCCCTCATAGATCAGGTCCACGATCAGCTTCACCTCGTGGACGCATTCGAAATAGGCCATTTCAGGCGCGTAGCCGGCCTCGCAGAGCGTCTCGTAGCCGGCCTGGATCAGCGAGGTGATGCCGCCGCAGAGCACGGTCTGCTCGCCGAAGAGGTCGGTCTCGCACTCTTCCTTCATGGTCGTCTCGATGACGCCGGCCCGGCCCGCGCCGAGGCCGCAGGCATAGGAGAGGCCGAGCTCCTGGCAGTTGCCCGAAGCGTCCCTGTGGACGGCGAGCAGGCTCGGCACGCCGGCGCCGCGCACATATTCGGAGCGCACCAGGTGGCCGGGGCCCTTCGGCGCGACCATGAACACGTCGAGGTCGGAGCGCGGCTCGATGAGGTTGAAATGGATCGACAGCCCGTGCGCGACGGCGAGCGCGGCGCCCTCCTTCATGTTGCCGGCGAGGTCGCCGGAATAGAGCGCGGAATGGCCTTCGTCCGGGGTGAGCATCATCACCACGTCGGCCGTGCGGGCGGCCGCGTCGGGCGTCATCACGGTGAAACCGGCGCCCTCGGCCTTCGGCCGGCTGCCGGAGCCCTCGCGCAGACCGACGATGACGTTCTCCACGCCGCTCTCGCGCAGATTGTTGGCGTGGGCATGGCCCTGGCTGCCATAGCCCAGTATGGCGACGGTCCGCGACTTGATGAGGTTGAGGTCGGCGTCGCGATCGTAATAGACGCGCATGGAGCAGGCTTCCTTTCTTCGGTCGAACTCTCTACTTGGC
>JAJDVH010000193.1 GCA_022826185.1 Alphaproteobacteria bacterium | reverse complement strand
GCGGCAAGGAGGCTGGAGCCGGACGGGCTGCTGTCGCTGGCGGCGGAACTGATGACGCCCGACATAGCTGGCCGCAGTGATGGCGATACCGAGCGTCCCGTCCGCCGCTGGGCTCCGCGCGATCCCCTGCACGAACAGTGCGTCGCGCCCGGACGCGCGCTGACCGTGACCCCGCGCGGCCTCGCCTTCCACGATGCCGAGGGCGAAGACGTGGCGGTGCGGGTGCTCTCCGCCCTCGCCTTTCCCGAGGTCTGGCCGGGCTGGCGCGGCAATGCGCTGATCGGCGACTTCCACCGCGACTTCCTCCAGCCCGGCTGCCCGGTGCTGACCTGCCTCACCGTCACCACCGGCGACGCCGCCTCGGGCGAGCGCGCCTTCCTCAAGGCGGCGCGGGCGACCCAGCAGGCCGGCACCGGCATTGCACGATACCTCCCCGGCCTGCCCGAGAAGGCGCGCGACTGGCAGACCGTCACCGAACGGCTCAAGGACGGCGAACGGCTGGTCCGCGCCTGTTACATGGCCGCCGTCTACGCCCCCCTCGATGCCCTTGACGAGGCCGAGCAGGCGGTCCGCGCGATCTATCACGGCCAGGGCTGGCGCGTCGGGGCCGAGCGCTACATGCAGCTGCCCTCCTGGCTCGCCTGCCTGCCCATGGCGTCCGCCGGCGGCCTCGACGCCGATCTCGAACGCATGGGCCGCATGAAGACCCTGCTCACCTCCTCGGCGGTCAACCTCGCGCCGCTCCACGGCGAGTGGCGCGGACAGGGCAACGTGCCCCCCGGGCCCGCCAGTCCCGACAACCCGCCTGCCCTTTTGCTCATCGGCCGCCGGGGCCAGCCGGCCTGCTGGTCGCCGTTTGCCAACGAGGCCGGCAACTACAATGTCGCCGTCACCGGCAAGTCGGGCTCGGGCAAGTCGGTGCTGATGCAGGAGCTGGTGACGGGCCTGGTCGGCGCCGGCGGCGAGGCCGTGGTGATCGACGACGGCAGGTCGTTCCAGCACACGGCGGAAGCATTGGGCGGCGCGTTCATCGCCTTCGGCAAGGACCCGGCCTGCCTCAACCCCTTCGCGATGATCGATGCCGGGACGGCGGAGCATGACGGCGACTACCGCGAGGAGTGCTTCGCCATGCTGGCCGGCGTCATCGGGCGCATGGCGCGGCGAAGGGGCTCCATCGACGATATCGAGGCCGCGCTGATCGCCGAGGCCATCGCGCAGGCCTGGGACGACGCCGGCAACGAAGCCGATCTCGGCACGGTGCGGAAGAACCTCGACGCCCGCGACGACCGCCGGGCGAAGGACATGGCGACCGCGCTCGGCCCCTGGTGTCCGGGCGGGGCGATGGGGCGGCTGTTCGCGGGCGCGCACACGCCGGCGCTCGACCGGGCGCTCACCGTGTTCGAGCTGGCAGAACTCAAGGGACGGGGCGATTTGCAGGCGGTGGTCCTCATGCTGGTGGTCTTCCTCGCCACCCAGCGCATGTATCACGGCCCGCGGACGCGGGCGAAGGCGATCGTCATCGACGAGGCCTGGGACCTGCTCTCGGGCGAGGACAGCCGCGCCTTCCTCGAAGGCGCCGCCAGGCGCGCCCGCAAGTATCGCGGCGCGCTGATTACCGGCACGCAGAGCGTCAACGACTATTACGCCAATCCGGCGGCCAGGGCGGCATGGGAGAACTCGGACTGGGTGATCTTCCTCGCCCAGAAGGACGAGTCGGTCGAGCTCCTGAAGCAGGAGAAGCGCATCCACTGCGATCCCGGCATGGAGCGCGCGCTGAAGAGCCTCACGACGGCGGACGGCCGCCATGCCGAGCTGGTGCTGCACGGCCCGGACGGCTGGCGGGTGGCTCGGCTGGTGCTGGATGCCTGGTCGGTGGCGCTGTTCTCCTCGCGCGGCCCCGCCTTCGCCGCGGTCGAGCGCCTCAAGGCGCAGGGGCTCTCCACCGTCGAGGCCATCGACCGGCTCGCGGGGGACGCTCCCCTCGCGGACGGCGCCCGTCTCGCCGGGGACGCTCCCCCTGCCGGTCCAGGACATTCCGAAACCACCGAACGAAAGGGAGAGAGTGCATGACCGCGAATACTGCCGGCGCGAAGCCGCGGGCGCCACTCACCTGGCCGGGCGATCCGGAAGACGTGACGGCCGAGGACGTCGACTTCGAGGCTTTGGCCCATGTGCTGGCCAATACCTGCCGCCGGGGCGGCTGCTGCCGGCAGTACCACTCCATCGCCGCCCATGCGGTGATCGTCTCGGAGGAGATCGCGGCGCTCGACGGGCTGGAAGACGAGGACCGGCGGACGCTGGCCCTGCATGCGCTGATCGCGAATGCGCCGTCGGTCTGGCTTCGGGGGCGGTTGCCGGACTCGCAGCGCGCGGCGGACCGGACCGGGAAGCTTGCCACCGGCATCGAAACCGCGGTGCGCAGGGCGGCGGGGCTTAATGCCGTGCTGGAGGAGGAGCATGGCGAGCTGCTCCGCTTCGTCAACAGAATGGCGGCGGCTGCCGAGCGCCGGGACATCATGGACGATGCTCCCGCGAGCGCAGGCGTCGCCTTCCCACCGCTGAAACGCCGTATCCGCAGCATGCCGCCCGACAAGGCGGCCGCGGCCTGGCTTGCGCGGTTCCGCGCGCTTGCCGAACCGGAGGATGAACGGAAGGGACGCGGCGCAGCGGATGGCGGATCGGAGGCCGGGGATGCCGCGCGGGACTGACTGGCCGGTGCTGGTCTCCGCCGTGCTGCTCTCGGGCGCGGTGGCGGCGGCGGTCGCGGCCGGGATGCTGCGCTACGGCATGGAGCCCGCGCCGCGCATCGCCGGCGTGCGTCTCGCGGAGATCACGACGGCGTATACGACGCGCGCCGCGACAGCCGGGGCAACGTCGGAGGACGTGCGCGTCTGGGGCGTTGCGCTGGAAACCGCCCTCGACCGGGTGGCGGAGCGTCATGGCGCGGTGCTGCTGCCGGCGCGCGCCGTCGCCGCCGGGGCGCCGGATTTGACACCCGAGGTCGAAGCGGCCCTGAAGCGGCTGCTGGTTCCGGGAGAGAACCGTTGAGCGCGGAGCGCCCGATATTCAACCGGCGGAACGGCCGGCTGCGTCGTCGCAAGGCCGGTCTCGCGGTCATGCTTGCGCTGGCGGCGCTGTGGCTGGCGGCGGCCTCGCGCGTGCATGTCAATGCGAGCTGGTCCGACGAAGCCTGGGGATACGCGGCCTTTCCGCTGTTCGGCGCCGAGCCGCGGATCGGCGACCGGGTGCTGTTCGAGCCGCCCGATTCCGTCGGGTCTCCCGTGCCGTAC
>JAJDVH010000029.1 GCA_022826185.1 Alphaproteobacteria bacterium | reverse complement strand
CAGCGCCGGCACGCAGTACTTCGTGGTGGTCCGGAGCACGAACTTTACCGGCCGTGCCAGCCTCACGGCTTCCAAGGGTGAGGACGCCGGCGCCGGCGCTGGATGGAGCATCGCCGACAGCGTGAACACTCGGAATGCGGGACTTACCGGGGGGTTTCCTGTCACTGCCGCTGCCGTTCTCAAGATGCGCATCGACGGCGCTGCATTGTTCGCCGGGACGCCGCCGGTGGCGGCGCGCGCGAGCGCGGTGGGGACGGCGCTCGAGCTGGTCTTCGACCGGCGCCTCGACCAGGATTCGCGGCCGCCGGGGAGCGCCTTCACGGTCAGGGCGACGGACGTGGACGACTCCGTTCGCACCATCGCCGGCGCCGGCAGCGCGGTTGTCATCGACGACGCCACGGTCACGGTCACCCTCACCGCCGCGGTGAAGGAGGGCGAGCTGCTCGGTGTGTCCTACGCGAAGCCTGCGGCCTCGCCGCTCCGAGCCGCCGCCGGCAGTCCCGACGTACTGTCGTTCGAGGGCTTCCACGTCGAGGGGGTGCATGACAGCACGCCGCCGGAGCTGCTGGGCGTTGTGTTCACCGATGACCCGACGGCCCCCGGCAATTCGAACGCGACCCTGTACTACGACGAGACACTGGACACGTCCTCCGTGCCCGCCGGAGGGCTGAACAGCCCGTTGGTGGTGAGGCACACCGGGAGCGCGGGCAGTCAGTTCGGGCTCCTCGGCACCCCCGTGGTGGCGAACAACGCCGTCACCTTCACTGTGTCGGGAACAGCATCCACGTACTGGCTCAAGTACACGCCGCCGGCGACGGGCAGCATCCGCGACCTGGCAGGCAACCAGGCGGCGAAGATTGATGGTGTGACCCGTCCCAAGAGGACCGCCCGCAAGCCGGCGGCGACGGGAGGCGGGTTGAGTGTGGACGGTGTTCTCCTGAGCATCAGCATGGGTCGCGATGGCCTCCTCGACCCGTCTTCCGTGCCGGCGGCGGGCGCGTTCACGCTGTACGATACCGACGGCGACACGAAGAACCCCGATGGGACGCAGCTCCCCATCAACGTCGAGTCCGTCCGGCTGGGGGTCAATGTCGTGCATCTGCGCCTGCCGAGCCCGGTGCATCCCTGCGACGGCCTGACGCCGTTCAGGTTGAAGTACACGAAGCCCACGGGCGCCAAGCTCCAGGGCCTCAACGGCGCAGAAGCGGACGGGTTCGGGCCCTGGAACGTGAAGAACCAGCGGCACAGCCAGTGCGTGACGCGCAGCGTGTCGGGCGGCCGGTCGGGCGGCCAGGTCCCGGTGTGGGAGCAGAAGAGCGTGACGATGAAGTTCGACCGCGCGCTGGACCGGACGAAGACGCTGGACCCGGCGGACTTCACCGTCGAGGTGCCGGGTGCGTCCGGGTCGTCGGCCCCGTCGATCCGGGGCGCGTCCCACACCGCCGACGGCACCGGCGTGACGCTGGCGCTCAGCCGCGCACGCAATGCCGGCGAGACGGCGACCGTGGGCTACACCTGGCCCCGCTCGGGCCAGGGCCTGTGGGACACGGCCGGCAACCAGTTCGACAGCTTCTCCGGCGTCGAGGTGCGCGGCGACGAGGAGCCGGAAGCGGCGGCGCTGACGGCGTCGTTCCACGGCCTGCCGGACGCGCATGACGGCTTCGGCGCGTTCGGGTTCGAGCTGCACTTCAGCGAGGAAGTGAAGCTGAGCCACCGGTCGCTCCGGGACGGCTCGGCGATGCAGGTCGCGAACGGCCGGGTGACGAAGGCGAAGCGGCTGGCGAAGGGCGAGAACCGGCGCTGGGCGATCACGGTGCAGCCGGACGAGCCGCGCTGGACAGGCCGCGGTGCGTCGCCCTTCGGGGAGGTGACGGTGTCGCTGGCCGCTGCGTCGGACTGCGCGGCGGCGGGAGCGGTGTGCACGCATGGGGGCAAGAAGCTCTCGGCCGCGGTCTCGGCGACGGTGCCGGGTCCGGAGACGCCACAGGCGGCGCTGCCGGTGCTGTCGGTCGCGGACGCGCGCGCCGACGAGGGTGAGACGCTCGCCTTCCGGGTGACGCTGGACAAGGCGGCAACCGGCGCGGTGACGGTGGACTACGCCACCGCCGACCACAGCGCGGCGGCGGGCGAGGACTACGCCGCCGCCTCGGGCACGCTCACGTTCGCGGCGGGCGAGACGGCGAAGACGGTTTCGGTGGCGCTGCTCCACGACGGGGCGTCGGACGACGGGGAGACCTTCACGCTGACGCTGTCGAACCCCTCGGGCGCCACCGTCGGCGACGGCGAGGCGACCGGCACGGTGATCGACGTGCCGCCGCTCACGGCGACCTTCCACGGCCTGCCGGACGAGCATGACGGCAGGAAGCTGTTCGCGTTCGAGGTCCGGTTCTCGGAAGAGTTCCGGGGGCTCAGGCTGGCGGCGTTCAAGGTCGGCGCGCTCCAGGTGACCAACGGCAGGGTGATCGACGCGAAGCGCACGGTGCGGGGGCAGAACCGGAGCGTGACGGTCCGGGTGCGTCCGTCCTCGTTCGACGACGTGCGGCTGACCCTGCCGGCGACGACGGACTGTTCGCAGGCGTCGGCGATCTGCACGCATGACGGCCGGAAGCTCTCGGGCACGGTGACGGCGACGGTGCGGGGGCCGGTGACGGTCTCGGTAGCGGACGCCCGCGCCAGCGAGGGCGCGGACGCGGCGGTCGCGTTCCAGGTCTCGCTGAACCGGGCGGCTTCCCGTGAAGTCTCGGTGGACTACGCCACCCGCGACGGCACGGCGAAGGCCGGCGAGGACTACACGGCCACGCGCGGCACGCTGACCTTCGCGGTGGGCGACATGGAGAAGACCGTCGAGGTGCCCATCCTCGACGACGCGCTCGACGAGGGCGAGGAGACCTTCACGCTGAAGCTGACGGGCGCGCGGGGTGCGGCCATCGACGACGGCGAGGCGACGGGGACGATCGAGAACTCGGACCCGCTGCAGAAGATGTGGCTGTCGCGCTTCGGGCGCACGGTGGCGGACCATGTGACGGCGGCGGTCTCGGACCGTCTGGCGAACCCGCTTAGCGGTGCGCAGGTGACGGTGGGCGGCCAGACCATGAACCTTGCGGAGCTGGAGGACGATGCCTGGCTTGGCCGGACGCTGACCTCGATCGCGCAGGTCATGGGCGCCCCGTCGGGGCCGGCGCCGGACGACGATCCGGGGTCGTCCGCCGGGGCAGGCCCCTGGCCGGGGACGGACCTCGGCAGAGCTGAGCCCCCGACGGCCACCAGCGCGCCGGGGCGGCTTCCGGCGGGCCGCGACCTGCTGCTCGGCAGCGCCTTCCATGTCGCGACGCATGGCGAGCGCGACGGTCCGGGCCTTGCGGCCTGGGGCCGGGTGACGGTGGGCGGCTTCGACGGCGAGGCGCCGGCCGATGCGGGCAATGTGCGCATCGACGGCAATGTGACCACCGGCATCATCGGCACCGACGCCGAGTGGAACCGGCTGCTGGCGGGCGTCGCGGTCTCGGTGAGCGAGGGCGAAGGCACCTTCGACCAGCCGGACGTGGATTCGGGCTCCATCGAGAGCACGATGACCACGGTCAGCCCCTATGCGCGGCTGAGCGTGAACGAGCGGGTCTCGGTGTGGGGCCTGGCGGGCTACGGCACCGGCGACATGACCATCGTGCAGGATGCGCGGACCGTCACCGACTCCCAGGGCAACACGGTCAACAAGCCCCGGACGGTGACCCGCACCGACCTCTCGATGCGGCTGGCGGCGCTGGGCGGACGGGGCGCGCTGCTGACGGCGGACGCGAACGGCGGCATGGACCTCGCGCTGAAGGCGGACGGGTTCTTCGTCGAGACGACCTCGGAGGCCATCTCGAACGAGGGCGACACCACGGCGGATGCGAGCCGGGTGCGGCTCGCGCTAGAAGGCAGCCGCGCGTTCCGGGCGGGCGATGGCGTGTTCACGCCGGGCCTTGAGCTGGGACTGCGCCATGACGGCGGCGACGCCGAGACCGGCACCGGCGTCGAGCTTGGCGGGCGCCTGTCATATGCCGATCCGGGCACCGGCCTCAGCATGGAGGCGAGCCTCCGCACACTGGTCGCGCATGAGGACTCGGGCTACGAGGAGTGGGGCGCATCGGGCGCGCTGCGCCTCGCCCCCGACGCCGCGGGACGGGGCCTCTCGTTCAGCCTCGCGCCCACATACGGCGCGCCGGGGAGCGGCGTGGACCGGCTGTGGTCGGCGCGGGACGCGCGCGGCATGGCGCCCGACGGCGGCGCGTTCGAGCCGGAGAGCCGCCTTGAGGGCGAGCTGGGCTACGGCATGGCGCTGTTCGGCGACCGCTTCACCGGCACACCCAACCTCGGCTTCGGGCTCTCGGGCGCCGGCGCGCGGGATTACCGCATCGGCTGGCGGCTGACCTCGATGATCCGGGGCGATGCCGGCTTCGAGGTCACGCTCGACGCCACCCGCAGCGAACCGGCGAACGACAACGGCGCCGGGGCGGCACAGCACGGCATCGGCTTGAGGCTGGCGACCCGCTGGTAGGCGCCTGGCAGACAGCGGGAACCCGATCGAACGCCTGAATTCGGGGGGCGCCGTGACGGCCGGTCATGTCGGAGACGACGCTGCGATTCAGGCGGCCGCACTGGCCGGCGTGCGGCCCGGGAAGTCGATGCGGGAGATCGCAATGGACCTCTACGGCGCGGACCGGGTGGCGGCCGGTTGGCATGTCGACAGCAGGATGCGGGCGAAGGTGCGGCGTCTGGTGCGGCGCGCGCGGGCCGCATCGGGCGACGCCAGCGCCGGAACGCCATGACCGCCGGAAAGGATGCCGGACGGGCGGCGGGCGCGGACGGCGGCAAGGGGAGGCGTCCGTGACGGAGACCGGGGGCGGCGTTCCTGCCTGGATGGTTCTCAGGCAGTTCGGCGGTGACCGGAAAGCCTGGCGCCGGACCGGCGCGGCCGCCAAGGTGCCGGCCGCGCCGGAATCCGGCCCCTTCCGCATCCGCAAGCAGACTGAGGCCGACCTTGAAGCGGAGCGGTTCGGGATGCTCGCCTGGGAAGATCCGGGGAAGACGGACGGCGGCGCCGGCATGGCCGGGCGCGGCTGACGGGCGCCGGACCGGGGATGCCCATCGAGGACGGCTCTCGGGCCTGGCAGGTTCTCCGGCTCCTCCCGGCCTACCGGCGGGCATGGCTCCGCCGCCGGCCGCAGCCGGGCCTGCCCGAGCGGGGGCCGTTTCCGGTGCGCCTCCAGACGGTGGCCGACCTTGCCGCCAAGCGCTTCGGGCTGCTGGCCTGGGAGGACCCGTTCGCGGAAGACGGTCCGGTCTCGCCCTTCTGGGAGGTGGCGCCGATGGTGCCGGCGGCGGCCGGGCCGCGGGCGACGCCGCTGACCGGGGATGCGACGGCGCCGGGCCTGTCGGTCACCGGGCTGCGGCTCAGCGACGGCAGGCTGGTGCTCAAGCTGGAGAACGGCGGAGCGGCGGTGCAGTTCCGGCTCGAACCCGGCGAGGGGTTCGGCCCCTCCGACGGGGTGCTGGCGCAGCATGACCTGCTGGCGGATCCCCGCAGCTTCCTCGCCCGGCTGCATGACGCCCGTGCGCTTGCGGTCGGGGAGCCCCCTATCGGGGGCGGGGGTCGGGGGACAATGACATGTTGAAGGCGGTGGCGGCGCTGGCGGCGGGCAAGAAGTTTCCACAGGTCGCGCTTGAGGTCTACGGAGCGGAGCGCATCGGGGAAAAGGGGCTGGACTCCGACGGCGACCTGCGCGCCAGGGCGCGACGGCTGGTCAAGAAGGCGCAGTTTCTGATGAAGGGCGGCTATATCGAGCTCGCCGCCGGGCGGCGCCCCCGCCTCTGAACGCGGCGGGGCCCGGCCGTTGCCGGCACCGAAACCCACCATGCTCCGGCCTGCTCCGGCGGGCCGGCCGATCCCGGGCCCGCCTGCCCCGTGGTCCCGGTCGGCCCTTTCGGGCCCCTTGCGCGCCCTATCGGCGCGATTTTCTTTCATCCACCCCATGCACGGCGACGACTCACGACGACACTCTCCGCGCCTGCCGTTCATGCCGGCGTCGTCCTCTGGCGGTGCGTGGCGGTGCGGGTCGCCGCCTGCGGTGGACGGTCTCGCGAATCTGAAATCGTCCCTGCACGCGGCCCCGGTTCTCCGTTTCGATGAGCGCGACTGCGACCCCGGATTCCGGCCCGGAGGCCGGGACAGCCGGGGAGCCGGAGCAAGAGGAGACGGCGATGACCGAGCGGACCAAATATCTCAACACGCGCGAGGCGGCGGCGCATCTGGGCCTGTCGACCCGCACGCTCGACCGCTACCGGGTGTCGGGCGACGGGCCGGTGTTCCTGAAGTTCGGCGGCCGGGTGCGCTACCTCGGCGAGGACCTGGACGGCTGGGCGCGCAGCCGGAGGCGGCGTTCGACCTCGGACGACGGTTCGGGGCCGCGGCCCGGACCCGCGGGAGCGGACCGATGAGGACGCCGGACACGGGCCGGTTGTCCGGGACGCTGCACGGGCTCGCCACGGTTGGGCTTCCCGTCGCGGCGATGCTCGCGGGAGCCGACGCGGCGCTGGCGACCACCGACACGACGTTCGGCGATCCGCTCGACACGGTGGAGGGGATCGTCGGCGGCACCGGCGGCCAGCTCGCCGCGGCGCTCGCCGTGGGCGCCGCCTTGGTCGGCTCGGTGCTGCGCTTCAACGCCATGCAGCTGATGGGCGCGGTCGGCGTCGGCATCGCCGCCGGCGCCGGCACCGGGATCGTCACCGGCCTGGTCGGCACGGCGATCGTCTGATGAGCGAGACCGCCCGCCATTCCATCCCGCGCCGGCTCGACGACCCGGAGCGCTGGCTGTTCTGGACCGTCGACGAGGCGGCCGCGCTGATGGGGCCGGCCCTGCTCGGCCTCGCGGCCAACCAGTTCGTGCCGGGGCTGGTCGCCGGCGTCGGCGGCTGGCTGCTGCTGCGCCGGGTCAAGCGCGGCGGCGGGGCCAACATCGCGCGCTACGCGCTCTACTGGTTTCTGCCGGACTTCGTGCTGCGCCTGAAGGCAACGCCGCCGAGCCATCTGCGCCGGTATGTCGGCTGATGCGGCGCGGCGACATGGATACCGCCCTGCGCCGGGTGCGGGACATCCGGCTCGCGCTGGCGGGCCTGCTGGTGCTGTCGATGACCGCCAACCTGGCGCTCACCATGAGTTTCGCCGGGCGGGAGACGGTGACCGTGCTGGTGCCGGCGGTCTCGGGGCCGTCCTGGGAGGTCGGCGGCGCCGGAGCCGGCGCGGGCCTGGCAGGCGCGCGGTATCTCGAAGACGTGGCGCGCACGGTGGCGGTGACGCTGCTCACGCTCACCCCCGAGAACGCGGCCCATGTCCGCCATGCGGCGGCGCGGCTTTCCCATGCCTCGGCGCGGGGCGCGATCGGCGCCTGGGTCGAGGCCGAGGCGGCCCGCATGGCCGGGCGCGACCTGGCGAGCGCCTTCTACCCCACGGAGATCGAGGCCGACCCGGCGCGGCTCACGGTCGAGATCGCGGGCGAGCTCGTGACCTGGATCGGGCGCGAAGAGGCTTCGCGCGAGAACCGGCGCTACCGGCTCGTGTTCCGCGTCGATGCCGGCCGGATCGGGCTGCTGCGCTTCGAACAACTGGAGAGTGGAAAATGACGATTATCGGTTCGCGCCCGCGCGCGGCGCTCCTTGCCCTGCATCTTCTGGCCATGGGCATGCTCGGCGTGTCCGCCCCGGCCGCAGCAATGCAGATCCTCGACGCGGCCGACCATGCCGAGCTCGCGGCGGAGATTTCCGCGACGGACGTCAGCCGCATCGCGCTCGCCGGCGACCGGATCGCGAAGGTGGTGCGGTCGCCGGACGGGTTCGCGGTCGAGCACGACGCCGCCTCGGGCGACCTCTATCTAAAGCCCCTTGCTGCGGACGCGGCGGAGTACGATCCCGTCACGCTGTTCGTCGGCACCGAGAGGGGCTTCACCTACCGGCTGACGCTCACCCCTTCGGATCGCGACTCGGCGCAGATCCTGATCCGCAACGCGGCCGCCCTCCCGGGCGCCGGTCTCTCCGATCCGGTTGATGGGGGGCCGCACGTTGCGGCGCTGGTGCGGCTGGTGCGCGCCGTCGCCCGGCGCGATCTGCTGCCGGGCTATGCCGTCCATGCGGGCGGGGAAGCATTGCAGCCCGGCCTCACGCTCATCGAGACCTGGCGGGGTCCGCGTTTCGTGGCGCTCGTCTTCGAGGCCGCGCGTCCGGCATCCCCCGGTTCCCGGCTCGGGGTCCGGGACAGGTCGTGGTCCGGGGCAGGCGACGATGCGGGCGGTGCCTGGCCCCCCGGATCGGGGTCCGGGACAGGCTCCCTCCGATCCGGGCCCGCGGGCCTCGCCGGGACCATCGGGCGCCTGCCGGGCATCGGGCGTACCGCAGACGGCGTCCGTCTTGCCGCGCTCTGGCTGGCGCCGCCGGACACCGGCCCCTCGGGCGGGCGGCTCGGCGTGGCGGTGGTCGAGGCCGCAGGCGCGGGAGGTCCGCAATGAACGCCCGCGCCGACAGGCGCCCCGCCGGCGACCCCGGATCGTGGTCCGGGGCAAGCAACGATGCCGATGCGGTCCGGCGGCGCCAGCTGCTGCTGTTCTCGGTCATCGCGGCGGTCGTGCTGGTCGCGGTCGCCGCCTGGCTCGGCATGGGCGGGAGCAAGACCGATACGCCGCGGGGCGGCATCGACGCCGGGATCGTGGAGCCGGACGCCGCCGAGATGGTCTGGACGCGACGCTCGGAGGCGCGGCTCAACAAGGTCGAGGGCGCGCTGAAGCGGATGGAGCAGGAGGCGGGTCGGCTGCGCACCGAGAACGAGGGGCTCCAGACCAGGCTGGAGAGCCGGACGGCGAATGCGATCCGGACCATCGACGCGCAGAAGGCGAGGATCGACGAGCTGGAGCGCCAGCTTCAGCCGGCAGTACCGGGCGTTGGGCCGGGCGGCGCGTCCGGGGACGATCCCTGGTTCCGGGGCCAGGCGCCGGCGCCGCAGGGCGGCGGTGCGCGGCAGCCGGCTGTTCCGGCGCCCTCGCGCATGATCGAGACTTTCGAGCTGGATGGGGAGCCGCAATCGTCGGTGGCCGATCCCCGGAACGATGCCCGGGGCAGGCCCCGGACCGGCCCCGAACTTGTGGCGGACGCTGTCGCGAAACCCGTGTCCGTGTGGCTGCCGGCGGGCGCCCATGCGGAAGCCGTGGTGCTGGCCGGCGTCGACGCCTCTGCCGGGGTCTCGTCGCAGGGCGATCCCCGCCCCGTGCTGCTGCGCATAACCGGACCGGCCTGGACGGCGGCGGAAGACGGGACCGCCCTGCAGGTGGATGTCGACGGCTGCACCGTCACCGGCGCGGCCCATGGCGACCTCTCCTCGGAGAAGGTCTACGTGCGCTTCCGCACCATGACCTGCGCCGGCCCGGAATCCGGCACGGTGATCGAGACCGATGTGGCGGGGTTCGTGGCGGGCTCGGGCAAGACCGGGGTGCGCGGCCCCGTGGTGAGCCGCGAGGGCGCGCTGGTCGAGAAGGCGTTCCTCGCCGGCCTGGTCTCCGGCGTCGGCCAGGGTGTGTCCCAAGCCTTCCAGCCGCAGGCGGTGGCGACCGGCGGCGGGGCCGCCGTGACCAACACCGGGATCGGCGATATCGGCCGGGCCGGTCTCGGCGCCGGGGCGTCGAGCGCCGGGCAGAAGGTCGCCGACTACATGATCCGCCGCGCCGAACAGTACCAGCCGGTGATCCAGCTCCAGGCCGGCACGAAGGTGACGCTGGTGTTCCTCGAGGGCGCCCGCATTGACGGCCGCGGCCCCGTCCTGACCGCGCAGAAGGGAAAATGACATGACACATGCCACGAAACACCCGCGCCGCATGGCGCTCCCGGTTGCCGCGGTCGCGGTGCTCCTGCTGGCCGGCTGTTCGTCGGGCAATGTCGGCGAGTCCTGGCAGTGCCCGCTGGCCGAGACCGGGACCTGCGACAGCGTCGCTGCCGCCGATCCGGCGGTGCCGGATATGAGCGAGCCCCGAAGCGCGGTTCTTACAGAGCCGCTCTGGGGGGTGCGGAATACCCGGCCGCCGAGCCCTGCGGTCGAGGCGCCCTGCAACGCCGCCTGCGATGGCGGGTTCGATCCCTTCGCTTGGCTGGCGCGGCTGTTCGGGGTCGAGGAGGACGACTCGGGGAAGGCCGATCGGGCGCCGCAACCGCTTGTGCCCAAAGCCTCGGCGGCTGCCGCTCCGGCAGCGATTCCGCCGACCGACGTCCTTCCGGCCGAACCGCTTCGGGCTGAACAGGGCGCAGCCGCCCTTCCGGGCGAGCCGGCCCCGGCCCCTCTCCCGGCCGAACCGGCATCGCCTGACTCGCCCGCGGGCGGCGAGACCTCCCCGGGCGACGATGACGATCTCCGCACCGACGAGGTGGTGGCGCGGATCTGGATTGCGCCCTTCGTCGACGCCGACGGGGTCTATCGCGAGGCGTCCTGGGTCCGGGCGGTGCTGGAGCCGGCCGGCTGGAGGCTCGGGCGGTGAAGCGGCTGCTGGAGCTGTTCGAGGGCCCGGAGGCGCCGGGCCCCTGGTCGCCGCCGGAGATGCCGGCCGCGCTGCATGCGCTCCTGCCCTGGCGCGCATGGGACGAATCCAGCGAGACCTACGTCAACGCCGCGAGCGCAGGCTTCGTGATCGAGCTGCCGCCGTTCGCCGGGATCGACACCGAGACCCTGGGCGCGCTCGCCGGCACGCTCGCCGATGCGGCGCCCGAGCGCTGCACCATCCAGGTCATACATTGGGCGAGCCCGCGCTTCGGCGCGGCCTCCCGCGCCTGGGCCGAGCCGCGTTCGGACGCCGGCGGCGCGCTCGCGCGCATGGGCCGGGGGCGCCGTGGCCTGATTGCTCCCGGCGGATGGCGGCGGCTGCACGGCGGCGGTCCGCCCTTCACGCTGTCGGACTACCGGGTGTTTGTCACCGCCTGCCTCTCGGGCGGTCCCGGCCCGGCCACGGAGACCGCGCTCGGCGCGTTCCGCCGGGCGCTGGAGGGCACGCTGGCATCCGCCGGGGCGCAGACCCGCCGGCTGGAGCCGGACGCGCTGTTGTCATTGGCGGCCGAGCTGATCGCGCCGGACATCGGCGGTTATCGCGACGGAGAAACGGAGCGCCCGTGGCGCCGCTGGGCGCCGCGCGATCCGCTGCACGAACAGTGCGTCGCGCCGGGCCGCGCCCTCACGGTCCATCCGACCGGGCTCACCTTCCACCACCCCGACGGCGGCGATGTGGCGGTTCGGGTTCTCAGCGCCATCGCCTTCCCGGAGGTCTGGCCGGGCTGGCGCGGCAACGCGCTGATCGGCGATTTCCACCGCGACTTCCTCCAGCCCGGCTGTCCCGTCCTGACCTGCCTCACCGTGACGACGGGCGACGAGGCGGCCGGCGAGAAGGCGTTCCTTAAATCCGCCCGCGCCACCCAGCAGGCCGGCACCGGGATCGCGCGCTACCTCCCCGGCCTTCCGGAGAAAGCCAGAGACTGGCAGGCGGTGACCGAGCGGATCAAGGACGGCGAGAAGCTGGTCCGCGCCTGCTACATGGCCGCGGTCTACGCGCCCCTCGACGCGCTCGACGAGGCCGAACAGGCGGTGCGCGCGATCTATCACGGCCAGGGCTGGCGGGTGAATGCGGAGCGCTACATGCAGCTCCCCTCCTGGCTCGCCTGCCTGCCGATGGTCTCCGCCGGCGGCCTCGACGCCGATCTGGAACGCATGGGCCGGATGAAGACGCTGCTGACGTCGAGCGCGGTCAATCTCGCGCCGCTGCACGGCGAGTGGCGGGGTCAGCCCGCCAATCCCGACAATCCTCCGGCTCTGTTCCTGATCGGGCGCCGGGGCCAGCCCGCCTGCTGGTCGCCGTTTGCGAACGAGGCCGGCAACTACAACGTGGCGGTCACGGGGAAATCCGGCTCCGGCAAGTCGGTGCTGATGCAGGAGCTCGTGACCGGGCTGATCGGCGCCGGCGGCGAGGCCGTGGTGATCGACGACGGGCGCTCCTTCCAGCACACGGCCGAAGCATTGGGCGGCGCGTTCATCGCGTTCGGCAAGGACCCGGCCTGCCTCAACCCCTTCGCCATGATCGACGCCGGAACGGCGGAGCATGACGGCGACTACCGGGAAGAGTGCTTCGCCATGCTGGCCGGTGTGATCGGGCGGATGGCCAGGCGCCGGGGAAGCATCGACGACATCGAGGCGGCGCTGATTGCCGAAGCCATCGCGGCGGCCTGGGACGAGGCCGGCAACGACGCCGATCTGGGGACGGTCAGGAAGAACCTCGAATCCCGCAACGACCGAAGGGCGAAGGACATAGCGACCGCCCTGGGTCCCTGGTGTCCGGGTGGCGCCATGGGCCGGCTGTTCGCCGGCTCCAACGTCCCCGACCTGGAGAACGCCATGACGGTGTTCGAACTCGCCGAGCTCAAGGGAAGAGGGGACGTCCAGGCCGTCGTGCTGATGCTGGTGGTCTTCCTTTCGACCCAGCGCATGTATCACGGCCCGCGCACCCGGGCGAAGGCCATCGTGATTGACGAGGCATGGGACCTGCTCTCGGGCGAGGACAGCAAGGCCTTCCTCGAAGGCGCTGCCCGCCGCGCCCGCAAATACCGAGGCGCGCTGGTGACCGGCACGCAGTCGGTCAACGACTATTACGCCAACCCGGCGGCAAGGGCGGCGTGGGAGAACTCAGACTGGGTGATCTTCCTCGCCCAGAAGGACGAGTCGGTCGAGCTGCTGAAATCCGAGAAGCGCATCCACTGCGATCCCGGCATGGAGCGCGCGCTCAAGAGCCTGACCACCGCCGACGGCCGCTATGCCGAGCTGGTGCTGCACGGCCCGGACGGCTGGCGCGTCGCGCGGCTGGTGCTCGATGCCTGGTCGGTGGCGCTGTTCTCGTCGAGGGGTCCCGCGTTCGCGGCGGTCGAGACCCTGAAGGCGCAGGGCCTCTCCACCGTCGAGGCCATCGACCGGCTGGCGGGGGGCGCCCCCCACGGGGACGACGTTCGTCGCGCCGGGGACGCTGCCCCTGCCGCTTCCGGCCATACCGAACAGACAGAATTGGAGGAAACCGCATGACGCGGAAAACAACCGCCCCCGGATCGAAGTCCGGGGCAGGCGAACGGGCGCTCAACTGGCCGGACGACCCGGAGACCGTGACCGCCGCCGACATCGATTTCGAGGCGCTGGCCCATGTGCTCGCCAACACCTGCCGCCGGGGTGGCTGCACCCGGCGGTATCACTCGCTCGCGGCTCATGCGGTGGTCGTCAGCGAGGAGATCGCGGCGCTCGACGGCCTGGACGGCGATGATCGGCGCATCCTGGCGCTCCACGCGCTTGTCGCGGACGCGCCGTCGGCCTGGCTCAGGGGCGCCGCTCCGGGTTCGCAGCGCGCGATGGACAGAACGGGCCGCCTCGCCAGCGGCATCGAGAGCGCCGTCCGCGAGGCGGCGGGCCTCGGTGCCGTGCTCGACGAGGAACAGGCAGAGCTTCTCCGGTTCGTCACCCGCATGGCGGCCGCAACCGAGAGCCGCGACCTCCTGGATGAGCCGGCCGCGGGCGTCGCCTTCCCGCCGCTGAAGCGGCGCATCCGCTCGATCCCGCCGGACAAGGCGGCCGAGGGCTGGCTCGCCCGCTTCCGGGCGCTCGCCGGGCCGGAAGAGGAGCGGCGCGGGCGCCACTCCCGAACGGACGATCCGGATGCCGGACAAGGCTGACATGGACCGCAAGGGGTCCAACTGGCCCGTGATGGTGTCGGCGGTGCTGCTTTCGGGCGCCGTGGCCGCGGCGGTCGCGGCGGCGACGCTTCGCTATGGCGTCGAGGCGCCGCCGCGCATCGCGGGCGTCCGGCTTGCCGAGATTACCGCCGCATACACCACGCGCGCGGCGAGCGAAGGCGAGACCGCCGAAGACGTGCGGGCCTGGGGCGAGGCCCTGGAAGCCGCGCTCGACCGGGTTGCGGCACGTCATCGCCTGGTGCTGCTGCCGGCGCGGGCCGTCGCCGCCGGAGCGCCCGACGCGACCGCCCGGGTCGAGGCGGAGCTCGCGGCGATCCTCGCGGAGCGGGGAGCGGTGCGGTGAGGACGGAACGTCCGCTATTCGGTCTGAAGACGGCGGCCGCGCGCCGCCGCAGGACCGGCCTCGCCGTCATGGTCCTGCTGGCGGCGGCCTGGCTCGCCGCGGTCTCGCATGTGCATGTCAACGCGAGCTGGTCGGACAGGGCCTGGGGCTATGCCGCCTTCCCGCTGTTCGGCGAGGACCCGGAGGTCGGCGAACGGGTGCTGTTCGAGCCGCGCCCGGATCGTGGTCCGGGCCAAGCTTCCGCGGTGGGTTCCGAAGTGCCGTATCTCAAGACCGTGCGGGGCGTGCCGGGGATGCGGATCGAAGTCGGGGAGGACGGAACGGTCTCGCTGGACGGCGAGCCGATTGCCGGCGCCAAAACACATGCCCTCGACGGGCGGCCGCTCGCGGCCATCGCGCCGGGGATCATTCCGCCGGGGCATTTCTACCTGCATGCCGATCACGTCGACAGCCACGACAGCCGCTATGCGGAGATTGGCCTCGTGCCGCGCGCGCGCATCCTCGGCCGGGCGATCGCCATGCCGAACATTCCCTGGCTGGGCCTGGAGGGTCCGCTGGTCGGGCCGGAGGACATGGGCGAGGCCGGCCGGGCGACGATCCTGCCGCACCCGCTGGATGACGGCGCGGCGGCGCCGGCAGCGGGGGTGCCGCGATGATGCGCCCTGCCGCACTGCTGCTTGCCGCGACACTGACCGCCCTGCCGGCCGCAGACATTACGTCCGCCGCATCCGCGAAGGATCTCGGCGTGCGCGGCGCGACCTGGCCGGTCGCCGAGCCCGATCTGCTGGCGCAGATCGAGGCGCGCCTCCTCGAACTGGAACGCTCGGGCGCACTGGCGCGGCTGGAAGAGGAAGCCCGCGCCAACGCCCGGCGGAAGCTGGAGGAACCCGATCCCCTTCCGGGCATCGCGCCCGCCACGAGGGAACGCAGCCGGCTGTGGGACCCCGCAATTACGGTCGCGCGGGACATCCGCACCCCCGACGGCGCGCTGATCGCCGCTGCCGGGACGCGGGTCAACCCGCTGGAGCGCATCACGCTCGCCCGCGATCTGCTGTTCGTCGACGGCAGGCGCGAGGCCGAAATCGCCTGGGCGCTCGCCCATGAAACCGAAAGCGGCCGGCCCGCGAAGATCGTGCTGCTCGCCGGGCGGCCGCTCGACCTGATGCGGCAACACCGCCGGCCCTTCTTCTTCGACCAGGGCGGACGTCTCGCCGCGCGCCTCGGCCTCCGGTTCACACCGAGCCTGGTCGAACAGGCGGGATCGCGGCTGCGCATTACCGAGGTCCCGGTCGAGAACCGGGACCCCGCTGAAACCGAGCAGGAGGACTGAGCCATGCTTAACATGAACCGCGCGACACTGCTGGGCCATGCCGGGCGCGATCCGGAAATCCGCGAGCTCGCGAACGGCGAGAAGGCCGCGACCTTCTCCGTCGCCACCACCGAGAAATGGACCGACCGCGAGGGCAACCCCGCGGAGGCGACGGAGTGGCACCGCATCGTCGTCTACGGCCCGACGGTTGCGGCCGTGGCGGCGATGCTGAGGAAGGGCGACCGGGTGATGGTCGAAGGCCGCATCGCCACCCGCGAATATCGCGACCGGGAGGATGCGGCCAAGTCCGTGACCGAAATCGTCGTCGCCGGCAGGCAGGGCCTGGTCAACGTGCTGTCGGCGCGGCGGGCGGATCCCGGATCGGGTTCGGAAGCACCGGAATGACCCGCCGCCTCCTTCCTTTGGCGGCGCTGGCGCTCCTGGCCGTCCTGTGGTCCGCGCCGGCCTCGGCGCAGACCTGCACCGGGCGGTTCGTCAACCCGATCTCGGACGTCTGCTGGGAGTGCATCTTCCCCATCTCGATCGGGCCGATCACGATCGGCAGCGTCTCCGGCGTGCTGGACACGCCCAACCCGTCCTCGCCGATCTGCCTCTGCGGCTCGCCGATCCCGCGCATCGGCCTGTCGCTCGGGGTCTGGGAGCCGGCCCGGCTGGTCGACGCGACGCGGGCGCCCTGGTGCTTCCCCAACCTCGGCGGCCTCACGATCAATCCCGGCCTGCCGGCCGGGCGCGGGCGCACCGGGGCTGCCGGCGGCGACGGCGCCAAGGGCTCGGTCTGGCACGCCCACTACTACATGTATCCGCTGCTGTCGTGGATCGGCGTTCTGCTCGATCTCGGCTGCCTGGAGGGCGGCGGTCTCGACATCGCCTGGGCCTCGGAGCTCGATCCCGCCTGGCTCGACGACGAGCTGACCTTCCTGCTCAACCCGGAAGCGGCGCTGTTCGCCAACCTTCCGGCGCAGGCGGCGTGCGCCGCCGACTGCGCGGCCTCATCGGTGGGCCTGCCGCTCGATCCGATGTTCTGGTGCGCCGGCTGCCAGGGCGGAATGTATCCGCTCACCGGCAACGTGGCGGCGCATGTGGGCGGGGTGCAGGCCTCGCTGCTGGCGTCGCAGCGCCTGCTCTACCGGCTGCACCGCGCCGGGCTTGCCTGGGGCACGTTCGGCTCGGGCGCGCTCTGCGGACGCTACCCGATGCCCATCATGAAGAAATCGCAATACCGCTGGCAGATGACCCAGCCGGTGCCGGCGGTTGATCCCTTCACCGGCTGCAACCCGACCGGGCGCTCCTCGGTGCTCTGGGAAACCCTGCGCGAATTGCCGGTGGCGGGCGAGAATTTCGGGTTCCTGCTGTGGAGGAAACGAAATTGTTGCCTCCTGTGAACCCATTGAAACACAACGATATTTTACACTCCGAGGATGGCCCGATGCGCAGTTTACGGCAAGCCCCGACAGTCCTGTCCCTGGCCGGCATTTTGCTGGCGTTGTGCTGGTCCGGATCGGTGCGGGCGGATGAATTGCCGCGCGCCTCGACCCCGGATGAGAACGCGGCGCGGCTGGTCGATGAGGTGATGCGAAAGGGGGGCAGCGACGATCTCGGCGAGTGGAGCCGCTCGATCCTCGACCGCGCCCTGAAGCGGGCCGGCGAAGCCGCACGGCAGACCGTGCCCGGCCGATCAGGGGAGACTTCGCCCCTTCCGGCCGAACGCCATGCCGGTGAACTCTCAGGCCCGCGCGCCGGCACGGCGGAAATCCTGATCTTCACCAGCCTGTCGGTGCCTGCCGCGAGCTGGCGGCAATGGGCGCGCGAGGCGGCAAGCATCGGGGTTCCGATGGTGCTGCGCGGCGCCGGCGAAGGCGGACTGTCCGCAACCGCCAAAGCAATCGGCGCTCGCCTCGGCGGGGCGGAGGCCGGGGTCGCCATCGATCCCCGCCTGTTCCGCCTGTTCGGCATCGAGCGGGTGCCGGCTGTCGTGGTCGTGCCGGGTGGTGTGCCGCCCTGTCGGAGCCGGGGCTGCGCGGACGATCCCCCGCCGCCGCACGACCGCGTGACCGGAAACATCGGACTGGCGGCAGCGCTGGAAGCGGTCGCGGACGATGGCGCGGTCGGCCGTGACGCCGCGCGCCGCCATCTCGAACGCGTCGGGAGGGAGCCATGACGGAACGAAACGAAGCGTCCGACGATCGGGTGGCCGTCCTCGTGGACCGCGGAACGCGGATCGTCCGGCTGCTGACCTGGACGGCGATGTTCGCGCTGGTCTGCCTGATGCTGTGGCTGGTATCGGGCATGGTGGCCCGCGCAGAGGACCCGAAGGCGGCGGCGCGCGCCATCGGCAATGCGGGCAATGCGGCGGCGCGCGCGGTCGCACGGGACTCTTCGAACGCGGCCGATGTGCCGGGCTATTCCGGCACGAACCTGCCGGAGCGCAATATCGGCGCCAGCCGCCTCCGGGACAAGGGGCGGGCCCGGCTCGCCGATCCGGACGATCCGGGCGGCGTCGCCGGGCGCACGGTGGTCGAGGGCGTGACCTCCCGCCCATCCGCGAACGTGCCGGCGAGCGATCCGATGGTGCGGCGCTCGGAGACGGTCGCGGCCTCGCCGCAGTCCTCCGTTCATGGCGCGGACGGGCTCGTCTCGGGCAGCGCGACGGCCTGCGGCGCGGACCTTCAGGATGCCGACGACGGCGGGTCCTGCGGCTCCGTGCGCTACTGCGTCGGCGCCGGCTGCGAGACGGTGAGCCCGCAATCGAACACCGGCTTCGTGAACGCAACGACGCGATTGAACATGGCGGTGGAGCTGGGCGGCGAAGAGTTCGACCGCGACGACATGCGCTTCTTCACCGGCCAGCGGCGGGCCTGTCACATCAAGCTGTTCGGGCTCGCCAACTGCTGCAAGAATTCCGGCCTCCTCATCGGGCTCGGCAACTGCTCTGCATCGGAACGCGAACTCGCGGAAGAACGCAACGCGGGCAATACCCATTATCTCGGACGGTACTGCTCGAAGCGCACCTTCTTCGGCGTCTGCATCCGCCGCTCTCGGGCCTGGTGCGTGTTCGGCTCCAAGCTCGGGCGCATCCTGCAGCAGCAGGGCCGCAGCCAGCTTGGCATCGGCTGGGGAAGCTGCCGGGGCCTGACGGTCGCCGAAGTCGAGTCGATCGACTTCGAGCGGCTCGACCTGTCGGAGTTCACGCAGGATCTGATGGACGGATCGAGGGAGCCTTCGGTCTCGCTGCCGGACGCGGGCGATACCGGCACGGCGATGCGCACGCGCATCCGCGACTTCTACCGGCGGGGGCAGTGATGGCGCGCGCCGTCATGCGGGCGCTGAAGCGCGTCCTTGCCGCGGCGGCCGTCTGGGCGGCGCTGGGCGCCCCCGCGGCGGGGGCGGAGTGGCGCGAATGGTGTGCCGATGAGGGCGCCGGCGCCTCGCTCGGCTGGCATTTCTATTGCGACCGGAAGGAGGAAGAACCGCCACGGTCCGAGCCGGTTCCACCGCCTTCTCCCGGCAACGCGCAATCCGCGACGCAACGCATGGACGCGATGCGGAAGGCGCTGGAGGAAGCCCGCGCCGAGGCGATCCTCGATCCGACCCCGGCCAACGTCACGGCCTATCTGCGCCTCCAGCAGGAAACACTGCAGCGCGCCGCCGCCTTCTCGGACGCCTTCCGGCGCACGGTGTGGGCGACGCCGGAGCTGGACTACACGCTCAGGCGCCCGGTGGGCGCGCTGGCGAAACAGGTGTGGTCGGACGAACGAAGACAGGCGCGCGATGCGGCATTGGCCCGGCTCGGGGACCGCTACGGGCTGATCTACCTGGGCCATGCCGGCTGCGCCGGGTGCAAGGTGTTCGGCCCGCTGCTGCGCGCGTTCGCCAAGCGCCACGGCCTCGACGTGCTGGCCGTCTCGCTCACAGGAGAGGCGCTGGAGGGCTGGCCGGAGGCCGTCTCCGACAACGGCCGGGCCGCCCGGCTCGGCCTCGGCAACGCCCCGGTCCCGGCGCTGGTGCTGTTCGATGCGCAGACGAAACGCGTGATCCCCGTCGGTTTCGGCGTGATGGCCGAGGACCAGATGGCGGAGCGGATTTACGCCCTCACCGCCCTGGAGCCCGGCCATGATTATTAGGAATCTCCGTAAGGTGTCCGAATGCAGGTGGTGGGCTCCCAACTGGGGAACCGCGCCGGCTGCCGCGCTCACCGCAATCTTCCTGCTCGCTACAGGCCCGGCCTCCGCAGACGTGCTCTCGGAGATGGGCCGCTTCTGGCAGGGCGCGGCGGTCAACACCACCGGGCCGACGGCCTTCCACGGTCAGGCCTCCGGCCACTGGACGCTCGGCAACCTCTACCTGCGCTCGCCGGTGCGCTCGGAGCAGATCGCGACGGTGAGCTTGCCCTCGTTCCGCTCGGGCTGCGGCGGCATCGACGCCTTCGCCGGCGCGTTCTCGTTCATCAACTCCGACCAGCTCATCGCCTTCGGCCGGGCGGTCGCGCAGAACGCCGCCGGGTTCGCCTTCGAGCTGGCGCTGGAGACCATCTCCCCGGTGATCGCCGAGACGATGGCGAAGCTGCGGGCGCTGGCGCAATGGGTCAACAGCCAGAACCTCAACTCCTGCGAGACCGCCCAGGCGCTGGTCGGCGCGCTCTGGTCGAAGAACGACCGGGCAAGCTCGGCCATCTGCGCGGCGATCGGCACCGGCCAGGGCATCTTCTCGGACTACGCGGCGGCCAAGCATGGCTGCGGCGCGGACGGCAAGCGCAACTCGACCCTGGCGGCGGCCTCCGGCGCCATGGCGGACCAGGTGCCGGTCAACGTCAACTACGCCTGGAAGGCGATCCGGGCGTCGTCGTTCCTCGCGGGCGACACGCAGCTTGCCGAGTTCGCGATGGCGGTCACCGGCACGCTGATCGTCACCGCGCCCACGTCCGATGCCGATAGCTCCGGACCGCGGGTCCGCATCCTCGAGCCGCTCGCCCTCGACCGGCGCGTCACCGAGACCCTGATGGAGGGCGGCGGCGCCCTTCCCGTCTACCGCTGCGACACGCCGAACCTCTGCCTCAACCCGACGCTGGGGACGGTGCCCGTCCCCGCCGACCGGGGCTTCCGCGCCCGGGTCGCGGAACTGCTGCGCGATCTCGTCGATGCCGTCAGGAACGACACCGCCCCGCCGGCCGCCGCGCTCGGGCTGGTCAATCTCACCACGCTCCCGGTCTACCGGGTCGCCAACACCGCCGCCGCCTATCGCGGCGCGGTGATCGACCAGGAAATGGACGCGCTGGCCGAGGCCGTGGCGCTCGACGTCATGCAAGTGTGGATTACGGATTTGCACCGCACGGTGGAGGAGCGCGCCGGGACGCTCGATATTGCCGACGGCGAGCAGCTCCAGCGGTGGCGCGAGGGGCTCCGGTCCAACCGGGTCGCTCTGGCGCGCCACCGTCACCAGGGGCTCCAGCGGCTTAACACCGCGCTCGCGGTGGTCGAGAAGCTGCGCCTGATCGAGACCGAGCTGGCGGGCGCCTTGTCCGCCGATCTCCGTGCGGCGCTCGCCTTCGCGCGCGGCGGCGCCGGCGCCGGGTCGCGCTGACGGATGCGGTGACACCTTATATATGTACGAGCTCTTCACCCTCGGCGGCGGCACCTATCTCGTCGATCTCCTGAACGCCGTCGCCGCCATCACCTCCGGCGGCGCCTATGTGACGCTCGCCCAGATCGCCGGGGTGGCGGGCCTCGCCTGGGTGCTGTTCCGCACCGCCTTCGGCGGAAGCTGGAAAGACAACGCGAAATGGGTGCTGCTGTTCGCTGTCGTCTGGGGCGCGATGATCGTGCCCAAGGCGACCGTGCGGGTGGTCGACCGCCTCGATCCGACGCTCGCGCCGGCAGTGGTCGCCAACGTGCCGATCGGCCTTGCGCTGTTCGCGTCATTGACCAGCCAAGTCGGGGACGGGCTGACGCGCCTCACCGAACAGGCGTTCACCCTGCCGAACGACCTCCAGTACCAGGAGCATGGGCTGATCTTCGGGGCCAGGCTCGCGGCCAAGGCGACCCGCCTCGAAATCACCGACACGGTGTTCGCGCGCAACGTCCGCAACTATGCCCGCCAGTGCGTCTTCCACGCGCTGTTGCTGGGCCATATCTCGGCGGACGACTTGCGGGAATCGACCGACATCTGGTCGCTGGTGACCGCGATGGGCTCGCCCTCGGCCGGGGCCTCGCCCGCGCGCATGGTGGAGTTCGCGACCCGCCAGGCCGCCACCGGCACCGGGGCAACGCCCATCGACCGGCAAATCGTCACCTGCCGGGACGCCGCATCGCGGTTGAACGGCCAGTGGACCGCCGAAATCGCCCGCGCGGGCACCGTGTTCGGCAGGCGCATCTTCCCCGACGCCAGGACCGAGGCGCTGGCGCGGGCGGAACTCTTGGCAGCACTGCCCGCGGCGCATGATTTCCTGATCGGCGCCGCGCGCTCGGCGGGCGAGATCATGCGCCAGCAGATGGTGCTGAACGCGGTCCACGACGCGGGCGAGCAATGGGCGGCGGAAGCCGGCAACGCGGCCGCGCTCCGTGCCTACACGGAGGCGAGGGCGGAGGCCCAGACCGTCTCCGCCTACCGGGCGATCGGCAGGCAGGCGGAGACCTGGGTGCCGCTGCTGCGGATCGTGTTCGAGTGCCTCTATGTGGGGGCGTTCCCGATGGCGGTGCTGCTGATGCTGACGCCGGCGGGCGGGGCGATATTCCGGTCCTATGTGACGGGGCTCATATGGCTGCAATCGTGGGGCCCGCTCTACGCCGTCCTCCACCGCATCTCCATGGGCGAGGCGGCCGAACGCATGCAGGCCGCGGCGCTGATGCCGGGGGGCGATATCGGCATCTCGCTGGTGGCGCAGGCGGGCATCCGGGCCGTCGCCTCCGACGTCGCGGTGATGTCGGGCTACCTGTCGATGTCGGTGCCGTTCCTCGCCGCCGCGCTCGCCTACGGCCTCTCCAAGGCGACGGTGCTTGCGACCTCGGTGCTGGCGGTCGGCCAGGACGCGGCTTCATCCGCCGCCCATGAAGGAACCACGGGCAACCTCAGCCTCGCCAATACGGGCTACGACACCCACCGCTTCGCGACATTGGAGGGGCGGCAGATCCGCACCTCGGCCCATGTCGACACCGACCGCTACACCGGCTACGCGCCCATGGGCGCGGCGATGACGGTGACGGGGGACGGGACAGTGGTGGCCGACGCGGGCGCCGCGACCAGCCGGATACCTGCGGCGGGCGTCCGCCTCTCCGAATCCCTCGCGACCTCCCACGAGACCCGGGCGGCGGAGGCCCGGACGCTGTCGCGCCACTGGTCGGCGGAGGCCGGCATGGCGCGCAACGCCGCCGTCACCGACGCGACCGCGATGATCGAGCGCTACAGCCGTGACGTCTCGACCGGCGAGGCCTATGCGCGCGGCGTGACCGAGAGCGAGTCGAGCCAGGCGCAGGCCCTGGACACGCATCACGAACGGCTCGCCGAGATTGCGGGGATCGCGAAGGACCAGGCGGCAGTGCTGACCGGCCGGGCCAGCGTCGGCGGCGGCTGGGACTTCATCGTAAAGGCGAAGGCGGACGGATCCGTCATGTGGCGCGGGCAGACCATCGAGTCGGACGCCTGGAACCGGATGAAGGAATACGACCGCCAGCACGGCGTGACCGAGACCTGGTCGCAAGTCTCTGAAGCGTCGAGGAGATATTCCACCCAGACCGGCGACAGCGAGATGGCCGGGCTCGACGAGAGCCTGAGCGCCAACCTCACCCGCATGCGGACCTTCCAGGAGCGGGCGTCGCTGGCGAGGCAGGAGTCCGAGAGCTGGTCGGAGCAGGCCGCTCAGGTGCGCTCCGACGCCCAGGCGATCGAGCGCGAGCTGGGACAGCCGTTCTTCGCCTGGCTCTCGGAGCAGCCGGGAACCGACGGCCGCGCCCTCGGTGCGGCGGGCGCCATGCGCATCGCCTCGCCGCAGACGGCGGAGGATTCGGAGCAGCTCCGGGAATATGCCGCCGCCTTCATCGCGGAGAAGTATCCGGCGCCGGCGGGGCCGGACCCGGCCACGGTCGGCGGTGCCGCCGAATACGAGGCCGCCGCCGGGGAGCTGCGCGGCGGTTATGCCCGCGAGACCGCTGCCGCGTATGTCGGCTGGTCGGCGGTCGTGCGCGACCGGGCGGAGGATGCGGGCGCGCCGGCTCCGGGCGAGACCGGGACGGCAGCGATGGCCGAGCGGGTCGAGACGAAGACCGACATGACCATGAAGGGCGCGGCGCGCGAGGCGCGGCAGACGGTGACGCGGGACGAGGCCGCCGGGGGCCGCGCGGGCGTTGCGGTCGAGACCGGCAAGTCCTTCGAACATCATGCGACGGAGAACCTGCCCTTGGTCGGCGACTGGCTCGCGGGCAAGCTCTTCGGCACGGCGAAGAATGCGGTGCCGGACGGCGCGCCCGGCGGGTCGGAAGCGCCCCGGCGCCAGCAGGACGAGAAGGGCTGGGGGGACTCCTCGCCGTGACCGGCGGGGCGAAACCTTCGGTTTCAGTCGCCGCGCATCAGCCGCTCGTGCTCCTCGGCGACGGCCATGTACGCATAGCTCCCGCTTTTCAAAGACCAATCGAGAGTATCGTTGTCGTCGGGCAGCCCGGAGCGGCGGAAGGCGCTCCAGCCGCCGTCCCGCAAACCGCGCCGCAGCGCCAGCGCCAGCGACGCGACGAACGCCC
The DNA here is from genome assembly GCA_022826185.1 of Alphaproteobacteria bacterium. GTDB lineage: Bacteria > Pseudomonadota > Alphaproteobacteria > Bin95 > Bin95 > Bin95. The sequence continues at coordinate 7,380 of JAJDVH010000029.1, read as the reverse complement.
AGACGGCCGCTCCGAGCCAGAGCGCGGCCACGGCCTCCAGGTCGCCATCGAACACGAGGGCGAACGCCGTGGCGAGCGCCGCGACGGCGAAGCCGCCGAGCACGAAAGCGCGTTCGCGCCGGGTCGGGCGGGCTGCATTGGGACTCTTGCCCGGTTCACGGGAGGCCTGCCCCGGCCTCCGAGCCGGGGGGCCAGGCGATGTGCGCGTCATGGTCATCTCCTCAGCCTGTCCCGGACACCGATCCGGGGTATCGGCGAGCGGGCTCTCTCCGGCCCAGTCCCTTCGCCTGCCCCCCGCCATCCCCCGCCTCCCGGCGGCGAGTCACGCAACCTGAAGGAGACCAGCCATGCGCGGCATCGGCGGCAGCACTCTGAGGGGCGGCCAGACCGTCTTCCACGCGATCCGCATGTGGGGCCAGCTGTTCCGGGCCGCCATGCTGTTCGCGGCCTTCACCACCGTGGCCGTGCCGGCCTGGACGCTGTGGCAGCGCACCACCGGCGCGGAATGGTACGCCGCCGGCATGGTGACGCTGGCCGAGGCCAAGCTCGTGCTCGGCTACGACCCCGATTCCGGCCAGGAGGTGCGGTTCGAGGACGGCACGCGGCGCGTGCTGCGCATCCGCGACATCGCCGCCTCCCTCCCGGCCAGAGGGGCGCGGGAGCGGATCAAGGCGGAGACCTTCGCCAGCGCCGGGCTCGGCGCGCTGGCGGGCGGCGGGCTGATCGGGCTGTTCCTGGTCGCGTTCTGGGTCCGCGGTGCCCAGCTCGGGCGCCAGAAGCGTATCAGGGGCGCGGAGATGGTCACCGCCGGGGAGCTGCGCCGCCGGGTCCGGCCGCCGCATCACCGCGCACTCGGGAGGCTGCCGGGCGGCAAGCGGCTCCGGCCCTACTCGATCGCCGGCATTCCGTATCCCGAGCGGACGGAGACCCAGCACACCATCGTCTCGGGCACTACGGGCTCGGGCAAGACCGTGCTGATCTCCGACCTCGTCTCCCAGATCCGCGCGAAGGGCGAGCGCTGCGTGATCTACGACAAAATGGGCACCTACACCCGGTCCTTCTTCGATCACGACCGGGACGTGCTGATGAACCCGCTCGACGCCCGCGCGCCGCGCTGGTCGCCGTTCCTGGAGGCGCGCAACCCCCGCGACTTCGACATGATGGCGGCCGCGCTGATCCCGCAGCAGAAGGACACGGTGGATCCGTTCTGGGTGACGGCGGCGCGCCAGCTCTTCTCCAACGGCGCCGGCGTGCTGCGGGGGAAGGGGGTGAAGGACAACAAGGTCCTGGTCGACCATCTCCTCAAGACCGACCTGACGGCGCTCGCGGAAGCGATGGAAGGGACGGTCGCGCAGTCCATCGTCGATCCCGAGAACCCCAAGACCGCGCTCAGCGTGCGCGCCATGCTCACCGCGAACCTGTCGGCAATGGAGTTCCTGCCCGACGAGGGCGAACCCTTCTCGATCCGCGAGTGGATATCGGACGAGGAGCGCGCCGGGTTCCTGTTCCTCACGTCCAGGGGCGACCAGCACGCGTCCCTGCGCGGGCTCATATCGACCTGGCTGGAGATTGCGGTCAACGCCATGCTGTCGCTCGCCCAGGACGACGGGCGGCGCATCTGGGTGATCCTCGACGAGCTACCCACCCTGCACCAGGTGCCGAGCCTCCAGCCGGGGCTTGCGGAGTCGCGCCAATTCGGCGGGTGTTTCGTGCTCGGGGTCCAGGTCGCCTCGGCCTTGCGCGACCTCTACGGCAGGAACGGTGCGGAGACCGTCTCCGGCCTCTGCGGCACCCGCGTGGTGCTGGCGGCGCCGGACCGCGACACGGCGCAATGGTCGGCCGACAGCCTGGGCCGGAGCGAAATCGAGGAGGTCGCCGAGGGCTTCAGCTACGGCGCCAACACCATCCGCGACGGCGTCTCGCTCACGCCGCGCCGCGAATTGCGCGCGCTGGCGCTGCCGTCCGAGATCATGCGGCTCGCCAACCTGGAGGGCTATCTGAAGTTCCCCGGCCCGTTCCCGGTCGCCTCCATCCGCCTGAAATACGTCGCCCGGCCGAAGGCGGCGGAACGGTTCGTACCGCGCGCCAGCGACGGGACCGGGTCCGACGGCGGGCAGGACGGCGCCGGAACCGCCGCCAGCGACGGGGCCGCGGCGACTCGCGCCGATGCCGGCATCGCGATCCCGGAACAGCCTGGCGATGCTTCTCCCGCGCAGGAAGACACCCCCGTTCCCGCCCCGCTTCAGGGCGAGCTGGATCTCCCGCCGCTGCCGGGCGAGGCCGGCAAAACGGAGGCGCTACCGGCGGAGGCCGGATCGTCCGCGCCCGGCCCGGCGGTGGAAGACGGGATGCCGGAGGGAGACACGGAACCGGAGAACCCGCCCGCCGGACCGGCAAGCGATGCCGGGCCCGTCGCGAAGCCGGCCGCCGAACCGGACCGCGAGTGGTTCTGACATGCTGTCGATCGGCGCGCTGTCGTCGGCCTCGCAGGGCGCAAGCTATTACGAGCGCGACGGCTATTACGCGAAGGACGATCCGGAGCACCGCGCGGCCAGCGCCTGGGCCGGCAAGGGGGCCGAAGAGCTCGGGCTGAAGGGGCCGGTCGACGCCGATACCTTCCGGGCGGTGCTGGAAGGCCGGGTGCCGGACGGCTCCGGGCAGCAGCTCGGAAAGCGCGGCAAGGACGGAGAAATCCTCCACCGTCCAGGACGCGACCTCACTTTCTCGGCGCCGAAGTCGGTCTCGATCGCCGCGCTGGTCGGGGGCGACCGGCGCATCGTCGAGGTCCACGACCGCGCCGTGGCGGCGGTGCTGGCCTGGGTCGAGAAGAACGCCGCCGAGACCCGCATGAAGGATCCCGAAACAGGCAGGATGGCGCGGGTCGGAAACCAGAAGATCGTCGCCGCCGCGTTCCGGCACGACACCTCGCGCAACCTCGATCCGCAGCTCCACACCCATGCCGTGCTCGCCAACATGGTCCAGGGGGAGGACGGCAAGTGGCGCACCATGGCCAACGAGGGCCTGTATGCGCAGCAGAAGCTGATCGGCATGCTCTACCGCAACGAGCTCGCGGCGGGCCTCGGGAAGCTCGGCTACGGCATCGAGAAGACCCATGCCGACGGGCGCTTCGAGATTGCGGGCGTCTCCCGGGAGGCCATCGAGGCGTTCTCGAGCCGGCGCGGCGAGATCGAGGCGGCGATGGAAGCGCGCGGGCTGGGCGCTTCGGCGGACAATCCGCGCATCGCGGAGCGCGCCGCGCTGATGACACGGGCGAAGAAGCGCGACATCGACCGCGACGAGCTCGGAGGCGTGTGGCAGCGCCAGGCGGCCGATATCGGCCTCGATGCCCGGGCACTCGCGGCCGACGCGATGGAACGGACTGCCGGCTCGGAGATGCAGCCGGAGCCCGCCGCCGCGGGTCCCGGCGTCGGCAACCGGCGGGCCGAGCGCCCGCCCGTCAGCGATGATGGACGCGCGCCGGAACCCGAAATCGCCCCTGACGCAACGCCGCCATCGCTTGCGGCGGAGGCGGTCGCCTGGGCGATGGCGCATCTCTCCGAGCGCGAGGCGGTGTTCTCCCGCACCGACCTGTTCGCGGCCGCGCTCGCCCATGCGCCGGGCGCGGTTGCGATGGAGGACATGGAGCGGGAAGTCGCGGCGCTGGAGGAGGCCGGAATGCTGCACGCCGTCGACATGCCGGGCGCCGAGCATTCGCTTGCGACGGAGAAGACCGCCGGCGAGGAGCGCGAGACGGTGGCGCTGATGCGGGGCGGCCAGGCGCGCGGCCGGGCTCTCATGCGCGGCTGGCAGGTGCAGGGGCATCTCAACAAGGGGCCGCTCACGGCCGGGCAGAAGGACGCGGTGAAGCTGATCCTCTCGGCGAAGGACCGGGTGGTGAGCGTGCAGGGCTACGCCGGCACCGGCAAGACCGCCATGCTGAACCGGGCAAGGACACTCGCCGAGAAAAAGGGCTGGCGCATGACGGGGCTCGCGCCGTCCGCCTCGGCGGCGCAGACGCTGGCTTCGGAAGCCGGCATTCCCACCGAAACCCTCCAGATGTTCCTCGCCCGCAATGCCGGCGTGGCCGAGGGCAGGCTCACGAAGAAGGGCGCGAAGGAGATGCGCGCCGCGTTCGCGAAGACGATCCTGGTGGTCGACGAGGGCTCGCTCGCCTCGACCGTGCAGGCGCGCGACCTGCTGCGCATCGCGGCCGAGTTGCGCCTGCCCCGCGTGGTGCTGGTGGGCGACGCCAGGCAGCTCGATGCCGTGGACGCCGGCAAGCCCTTCGCCCAGCTCCAGGCCGCCGGCATGCAGACCGCGACCATGGACGAGATCATGCGCCAGCGCGATCCGGCGCTGAAGGAAGCAGTCGAGGCGAGCCTCCGGGGCGACGTCGTCCGCGCCTTCGAGAAGCTCGGCTCCAACATCGCCGAGGTCAAACCCGACAATATCGCCGGCGCGGTCGCCGCAAGATGGCTTTCCCTTTCGGACGAGGCGCGGGAGAACACCGGCGTCATGGCGCCCTCGCACGAGCTGCGCCAGGCGATCAACGGCCATATCCGCCAGCGCCTCGATCGCGAGGGCCGCATCCATGGCCGCGCCATGGGGTCGGAACGACTGGTCTCGAAGGGCTACACCAACGCCGAGAAGGCGCTCGCGGACAACTATGAGCCGGGCGACGTGGTGGCGTTCCACCGCCCCTACCTCCGTATCGGCGTCGAGAAGGGAGACGAACGGCGCGTCACGGGCGTCGACCGCGAGGCCGGCGCGGTGCTGCTCGCCGACGGCGAGGGCGGCTCCGTCGCCTGGAAGCCGGAGCAGATCGGCGGGCGGAGGGGCGGCAGCGAGGTCTACACGGTCGAGGACATCGAGTTGCGCGCCGGCGACCGCATCCGCTGGACCCGCAACGACGCCGGCCTCGGCCTGGTCAACAGCCGCACGGCCGAGGTGCTCGGAGTCGCGAACGGGCGGGTGACGTTCCGCCTTGAGGACGGCAAGACGCTGGAGCTGGCCAGGGGTGACCCGCAGCTGCGCCATCTCGACCATGCCTGGGCCTCCACCGTCCACGCCTTCCAGGGCCGCACGGTGGACAATGTGATCGCGGCGATGGAAGCGAGGCACCCGCACCTCACCACGCAGAAGAGCTTCTATGTCGAGATCAGCCGCGCCCGCGACCGGGCCGAACTGGTCACCGACGACGCGGCCCAGCTTCGCGCCCAACTCCAGGAGGCCACCGGCGAGCGCATCGCCGCGCTCGAAGGCATCGGCGAAATGAAGCGCGAGGCGCCGGAGAAGGCAGCGGACGGTGCGAGGACGGCCGCAAGACAGCCGGATCGGGGCGTGGAACGGAACGCCGGGAAGGATCGCGAAGGGGTGGAAGCGCCCTCGAAACCCTCCTCGAAGGCGCCGGAAATGCCCGCGCCCGAACGCGGCCGCGGCGCCGGGAGGGACCTCGGACTGTAGCGGAGCGCCGCCGCGGAGCCGGCACGGGCGCAGGAGGCGTGCCGGCCAAATGATGGCATCGTCGATGAAGGAGTGGACTCATGGACGGCAACGCAGCGGAAAGTGAGGCGGCCGGGACCGGCAAACCGGAAAAGCGCACGCCGCATTCAATCCGGTTCCTCGATCCGGAGTGGGAACGCATCGAGGCTTTCGCCGAGGAACGGGGCCTGACCGGCCCGGAATTCGTGCGCTTCGCCGCGCTGGCGGCGCTGGCGGATGATGCGCCGGCGGTCAATTCGGGCGACCGGCTGGCGCCGCTGATCGAGATGACCTTCCGCGCGGCCTACATCATGGTGAGCAAACTGCGCCACGACATGCTCGACGAAGGCCGCGGGGAAGAGCTGGACGCACTGATCGCCGAGGCGCGCGGGCTCCAGGACGAAATACTGGCCGAAGAGTCCGGCGAAGAAGAGCGGTAGGCGAAGGCGGTCAGCGCACCGCCGAAACGGCAACCTCCACCCAGCCGTCGGCGATCCACTCGTGGAGAACCGGCACTTCGGGATCGTCCTCCCACACGTCCGGGTGGGACACGAAGCAGAAATACACCGTTCCGGCGCAGCACGCAGCGATCGGGGCGCACTGTTCGAGGATGTCCCGGTCCCGGTCGCCCCGGTGGGATGCGACGAACATCTTGCTCTCCGCCGAGCCCATGACGAGCTTGCTCATGTCGATGATGATTTCGCGCGTATTGGTCCGGTTGAACTCGGATTCGATCTGCCAATGGCAGCGGGCGATGAACGGGAGGGGCTGGGGCTGGCGTTGAAGCGAGGCCGTCGTCGACACGCTGCATACCGCGAGGTCGAACAGCAGCTCGTTGACGCCGAACTCCGCCTGATTGTCTTCGTTTCCCGCCCAGAAGACCCGGTAGCGCTCACGCGGATAGTGTCTGTTGAATTGCCCGGCGAGCGCGTCGACCCAGTTCCGCGACCGCTGCCAGTTGGGAGTCTTCCTGTCATCGGGCTCGACGGGGGCGCCGCGCGCGTCGTTCCAGGCCTTGATAACGACCTCGCCGATGTTGCCGCGATGAACCGGCATGTGCTTCTTCCCCCTTCGGATTGAGCTGCCGGGAGCGTATCGCGGCGCTGACGCGAGACATACGGGCATCGTTCCGCACCCGCCGGGCCGCTCGCCGGTCGCGACCCCGGGCTGCGCGCGCTCGGAAGCCGCCCCTTTTCCGGGCCGGCCAGGGCGGCGAATGGGCACTCGAAAGCGGGCGATGCCGCGGTGTTTGGGGCGCTTCTCTGGAGAACCGCACGCAGGAATCGACGGTTCTCCAGAGAATTTCCGGGTGAAAACTGCGGTTCTCCAGAGAACCGGGTTGAAGAATACCAAGCGATTCCAGCATGTTGGGCGCGGTTCTCCAGAGAAGCGACTCCGTCCAACAAGACCGCGGCGCCCAATGTCCTGGAGAGGCGCCGAAAGACCCCAATAAGGTACTCCCCACGCACTCATGCGCCCCTTGCAGCCCGCTGCGTGGGGTGTGAGACCCAAGGCCGCCCCGGGCGGTCGGGACGACCGAAATGCGCAGCATTGAGGATGGGGAAATCGACGCCGGGGAACCCGGCGGAGGGGAGCCGCCGCGGCGTTTGAGCGGACGGGCTCGCCGACGCGAGCGAGGGCACGGGTGCGAAGCACCGTGCCGAGCGGGCCGGCGGGAGCAACGGCACTCGCGCGGACACTGCTGCACGGCGCAGTGCGGAGGACGGTGAACGGCGAAGCCGTTACCGGCGACGGCGGCGAGCGTAGCGAGCCGCCGGGCAAGCGGAGCGCGCAGCGACCGAAGGGAGCGGAGGCGCGAGGGATAGGAGCGGTTATCGCAGGGAGCGCCAGCGACCGGAGATTTGAGCGGATAGCCCGGTCGCGAAGCGACGCGCCCGA
>JAJDVH010000264.1 GCA_022826185.1 Alphaproteobacteria bacterium | reverse complement strand
GCGCGCCTGATTGCGCGCGCGAGACGGCGCACGCACCTCGCCCGTCGGTTCCCGCCGGGGTCTTTTTCGCGGCCCCCAGCCGGTCGCTTTCTGCAGAAACGCCGAAAGGCGGCCCCGGAAGCCGCCTCTCTCTACTTTCATCATACACCATACCGCCAAATGTCAAGCCCATCGGGAACAAAAAATGAAGACATCGGGAATTCTTCACGAAATACCGGCGGGAATGAGGCCCGCGCCGACGCCCGGCGCCCCGACGCTTTTCCCTCCATGCCTTCCCCCTGTCATACCTCTCCTCGTCATGCCCGGACTTGTTCCGGGCATCCATGCGGCCGTCCATCAGGAGCGGTGAAGGGAGATGCCCGGAACAAGTCCGGGCATGACGGAATAGCCTCTCCTGAGCGTGTCGAAGGGGGCGGTCGGGTATGATGGAAAGGGAGCAGACGGGAAGCGTCGCGGGCACCCGAAAACCCCGGCGGACACCCGCCCGGCTTCTCCCGATGGCTGAACCGGACAGCAGTGGAACAAGTCCGGGCATGACGAAAGGGGGCGGCCGGGCGGCGGCGTTGATGCCATGACCGCGGCGGGAATTCCGGGCTAGAATGGCCGCGATGCAGCGCTATTCGATCTTTTCGCTTCTCCGGGGCGCGCTCTCCGGGCATCGGGACTGGCAGCCGGCCTGGCGCGCGCCGGAGCCGAAATCCTCCTACGATGTCGTCATTGTCGGCGGCGGCGGCCACGGGCTTGCCACGGCCTATTACCTCGCCCGCAACCACGGCATCGCGAATGTCGCGGTGCTGGAGCGCGGCTGGATCGGCGGCGGCAATACCGGGCGCAACACCACCATCGTGCGCTCCAACTACCTGCTGCCGGAGAACCAGCGCTTCTACGAACACTCGCTCAAGCTCTGGGAGGGGCTGAGCCGCGACCTCAACTACAATGTGATGTTCTCGCCGCGCGGCGTCATCAACGTCTTCCATACCGACGCCCAGCGCGACTACTGGATCCGCCGGCACAACGGCATGCGTTACGCCGGCATCGACGCGGAACTGCTGAGCACGGCCGACCTTGCGCGGCTCGTCCCCGCCCTCGACCTCTCGCCCGCAATCCGCCACCCGATCATCGGCGGCGTCATCCAGCCGCGCGGCGGCGTCGCCCGCCACGACGCCGTCGCCTGGGGCTATGCGCGCGCCGCCGATGCGCTCGGGGTGGACATCATCCAGGACTGCGAAGTGACCGGCATCGACATCGAGGCGGGCCGGGTGACCGGGCTGCAGACGAGCCGGGGGCCCATAGGCGCCGGCCGGATCGGCCTCGCGGTCGCCGGGCATTCCTCGCGGCTGGCGGAAATGGCGGGCATCCGCCTGCCCATCGAGACGCACCTGCTCACCGCGACGGTTTCGGAGCCGGTCAAGCCCTTCATCGACAAGGTCGTCTCGGTGGCGGCGGCGCATGTCTATGTCAGCCAGACGGACAAGGGTGAAGTGCTGATCGGCGGCACGCTCGACGGCTACAACTCCTGGTCGCAGCGCGGCAGTCCCGCGCGGCTGGAAGACATATTGTCGGCGGCCTGCGAGTATTTCCCCCGCGTCTCGCGCCTGCGCCAGCTCCGGCACTGGGCCGGCGTCATGGACATGAGCATGGACGGCAGCCCGATCATCGCCAAACTGCCGGTCGAGGGCCTCGCCATGACCGGCGGCTGGTGTTACGGCGGCTTCAAGGCAACGCCCGCCTCGGGCTGGTGCCTCGCCTGGACGCTCGCCAACGACGCACCGCACGCGCTGAACGCGCCCTTCTCGCTCGAACGCTTCCGCACCGGAGCCGTGCTGGACGAAAACGGCGCCGGGCCGGTGGCGTGGGGACATTGAGGGAAGCGGGCGCATGCTGCTGATTCCCTGCCCCTTCTGCGGCGAGCGCGACGAGACGGAATTCGCCTATGGCGGAGAGGCCGGACCCGAGCGGCCGGCGGACCCCGAAGGCGCGACCGACGAGGCCTGGACCGACTATCTCTGCTTCCACGACAACCCGAAAGGCCCGCATCGCGAGTTCTGGTTCCATCGCGACGGCTGCCGGCGCTGGCTGACGGTCGAGCGCGACACCTACAGCCACGAGCTCGGCGCCGTCCGGTTGAGCCGGCCATGAGACGCCAGCCTTTCCGCGCTCCGGAAGGCGGCCACCTGATCGACCGCTCGGAACCGCTGCGCTTCGATTTCGACGGCCACCGCCTCGAAGGATATCGCGGCGACAGCCTGGCGTCCGGGTTGCTGGCCGGAGGCGTGCGCATCGTGGCGCGGAGCTTCAAATACCACCGCCCGCGCGGTGTCTGGGGCTTCGGCTCGGAGGAGCCCAACGCCATGGTCACGACGGGCATCCGGGAAGACGCCCGGCCGAACCTGAAGGCGACCGAAATTCCGGTCTCGGACGGCCTCGAGGCCTTCGGGCAGAACGCCTGGCCCTCGGTTTCCTGGGACCTGGGCGGCGCGGCCGGCCTGGCGGGCGACGTCCTGCCGGCCGGCTTCTACTACAAGACCTTCATGTGGCCGACGCGCTGGTGGCATGCGCTCTATGAGCCGGTGCTTCGCCGCATGGCGGGTTTCGGCCCGGTGCCTTCCGCACCCGACGACGCCTTCTACGCCAAGCGCCGCATCCGCGTCGATGTGCTGGTGGCGGGCGGCGGGCCGGCGGGCGTGGCGGCGGCGCTGACGGCGGCGCGCGCCGGGGCCCGGGTGGTGCTCGCCGACGAGAATGTCCGCTTCGGCGGCGACCTGTTGCGGGCGCCCGGCGAGATCGACGACGGCGACGGGCTCGCCTGGATCGACGCCGCGACCGCCGAACTGGAAGGGATAAGCAATGTCCGCCTGCTCCGCCGCGCCACGGTCGCCGGCTATTACGACCACAACCTGCTGACGGTCGCCGAGCGGGCCGGGGAGGACGCGGCGCCCGGCGCACCGAAAACCCGCCTCTGGTTCGTGCGGGCGCGGGAAGTCGTGATTGCCGCCGGCGCGCATGAACGCCCGCTGCTGTTTGCCGGGAACGACCGGCCGGGCGTCATGTCGGCTTCGGCGGTCGGCGGCTATGCCCATGCCTATGGCGTGCTGGCCGGGCAGCGCGCCGTGGTCGCCGGCAACAATGACAGCATCTACGGCGTGGCGCGGCTGCTGCGGGGCGCCGGCATCGCTATCGCTGCCGTGGCCGACACCCGGTCCGGGGGCGATGCGCGGGACCTGCCCTGCCGGGCGGGCCAGGCCGTCGAACGGGTGCTCGGGAGCCGCCGGGTGCGCGCCGCGGTGCTGCGCCGGGCGGACGGCCGGACAGGGGACCGGGGGGAGCGCATCGCCTGCGACCTTGTCGCCGTTTCGGGCGGCTGGAGCCCGGCCGTGCACCTGCACGCCCAGGCGCGCGGCAGCCTGCGCTACGACGAACAGCGGGGGCTGATCCTGCCCGACAAGCCGGGCGGCGCGAACCGGAGCGCGGGCGCGGCGGCCGGGCGCTTCGACCTCGACGGCTGCCTGGCGGAGGGCTGGGCCGCCGGCATCGCCGCGGCGGCGGCCTCGGGGCACGAACGCCCTGCCGGAGAGCCGCCGCGCTCGCCCGACCGCAGCGCCGGGGACGCGCCCGTCTTCTGGCAGACCGGCGCCGGCAAGCGGTTCGTCGACCTGCAATACGATGTGACCGCGGCCGATGTCGAACTCTCCGCGCGCGAGGGCTACCGCTCGGTGGAGCATGTGAAGCGCTATACGGCGCTCGGCATGGGCACGGACCAGGGCAAGACTTCCGGCATGGCGGGCCTCGTCCTGCTGTCGGAGGCGCTCGGCCGGTCCGTCGCGCAAACGGGCACGACGACCTACCGCCCGCCCTACACGCCCGTGCCGATGGCCGCCATGGCGGCGGGCCTCATGGGCGAGGGCCGGGATGCGCTGCGCCGCACGGCCGCCGACGACTGGCACGAGGCGCGCGGCGCCCCCTTCACCGCCGCCGGCCACTGGCGCCGGCCCCGCTACTATCCGCGCGAGGGCATGGACGAGGAAGAGGCCATCTCGGCCGAGGTCCGCGAGACCCGCGCGGGCGTCGGCATCGTGGATGTCGGCACGCTCGGCAAGGTCGATCTCCAGGGACCCGGCGCCGCGGCCTTTCTCGACCTCGTCTATGCGAACCGGATGTCGAGCCTGAAGACCGGGCGCGGGCGCTACGGACTGATGCTGCGCGAGGACGGGCGGGTGTTCGACGACGGCGTCGTCATGCGGCTTGGCGAGAACCACTTCTACCTGACGACCACGACCGCCCACCAGCATGAGGCGATGCAGCATATCGAGCTGCTGCTCCAGACCGTCTGGCCGGAGCTGGAGGTCTATGCGACCGATGTCACCGAGCACTGGTTCGCGGC
>JAJDVH010000265.1 GCA_022826185.1 Alphaproteobacteria bacterium | reverse complement strand
GGCGCCGACGCCCGCCCGCGCCCGCGCACGGGGGCGCAGGCGATACGCGCGAAACAGGGTCCGCCGCACGGCGGAGCCGGGGGCGGCGTCAGCGCCGCCGTCTGCAAGGTTCGCCGCGTCCGCCGCGGCGGCGGGGAGGATGGAGCGGAGGGGAACGAAACGTGATGAAGGAACGGCATGCGGGATGCGGTCCCGGCGCATCGGCCGGCGGGTCATGGACGGTCGTCCGGCGCGGGTGGAACGGGCCGCGGCGAAGGGGGCCTCATGACAAATCATGACATTTCGGGATAACTCCTGCATCCCGTCGGACGAAGGCGGGGAACGCAATGGAAGGAAGGCGCAAGCCATGCACAAGTGGATCGACCATATCGTCGTCCGGGTGAAGGACCTGGACCGGAGCCTCGAGGACTATGAGACCAAGCTCGGGCTGAAGGCGGAGGCGCCGCCGGAGGACGAGCCGCATCTGGGGCTCCGGCGCGCGATCCTGCCGCTCGGCGATTCGGGGCGTTTCATCGAGCTCGCCGAGCCGCTCGGCGACGGCGCGATCGCCCGCAGCCTCGAAAAGAACGGCGAGGGACTGCATCTCGTGGCGCTCGCCGTGGACGACCTGGAGGCCGCGAAGACGCGGATGGCGGAGAACGGCGCCAGGCTGATCGAGGCGACCGGCATGGTCTTCGTCCACCCGGCCGACGGCCACGGCGTGCTCTACCAGCTCATCGAGCGGGACTAGCCGGTGGCGGACGGCGGCGCTTTCGTTCCGGGCGCCGAGCGCCGGATCGAGGGCCGCGCCGGCGGGCCGCTAGACGGGCTGACCTTCGCCGCCAAGGACCTGTTCGACGTGGCCGGCCTGCCGACCGGCGGCGGCAATCCCGACTGGCCGGGCGCCGAGGCTCCCGCCGAGCGCCACGCCTGGGCCGTCGAGGCGCTGCTGGACGCGGGCGCGGCCTTCATCGGCAAGACGGTCACCGACGAGGTCTCGCTCGGCATACTCGGCGAGAGCGCCTTCTTCGGCACGCCCCTCAACCCGGCCGCGCCGGACCGGGTGCCGGGCGGCTCCTCCTCGGGCTCGGCCTCGGCCGTCGCCTCGGGCCTCTGCGACACGGCGCTCGGCACCGACACGGGCGGCTCCGTGCGCGTGCCGTCGAGTTTCTGCGGGCTCTACGGCATCCGCCCGACCTGGGGCCGGCTCGACCTCCGGGGCATGATGCCCCAGGCGCCGTCCTCCGACACGGCGGGCTGGTTCGCCCGCGACGCCGGCACCTTCGCGCGCGTCTCTGCCGTGCTGCTGCAGGAGGCGGTCCCGGACGAGTTGCCGGGCCGGCTGCTGGTCGCCGTCGACGCCTTCGGCTTTGCGGACGGCGAGGTCGCCGACGCGCTCCGGCCGATGGTCGAACGGCTCGGCCGGATCGTCGGCGCACCGGAGGAAGTGACGATGGCGCCGCCCGGCCTCTCCGCCTGGGCGAAGGCGCAGCGCACGCTCCAGCCCTGGGAGGCCTGGCTCACCTTCCGCGACTGGCTCGACCGGCGCAATCCGCGCATGGCCTTTTCGGTCGCCCGCAACCTCGTGCGCGGCGCGGACATTGCCGAGGCGGACCGGCTCTGGGCGTCGATGGTCCGGGCCGAGGCGCGGGCGCGGCTCGCGCGCCTGCTGCCGCCGGGCGCGGTGCTCTGCCTGCCGACCACGCCCTTCCCCGCCCCGCCGAAGGGGCTTTCGATTTCGGAGCAGGAGGTGCTGCGGACCCGCATCTCCGTGCTGGCGAGCCACGGCGGGCTTGCCGGCGCGCCGCAGGTCAGCCTGCCGGGGGCGGCGGTGGACGGCCTGCCGGTCGGGCTTTCGATAGTCGGCGGCCACGGAACCGATGCCGGCCTCGTCGCGCTGGCGCTGGCAATGGAGAGGGATGGATGACCGACATGACGCCCAACATCCCCGAAGTCGTCGCGGAGGTGCGCGCGCGCTTCGAGGCCTATGAGGCCGCGCTGGAGACGAAAGATGTCGATGTGCTGGACGCGACCTTCTGGGAAAGCCCGCACACGATCCGCTATGCGCTGCACGAGAACGGCTACGGCTTCGACGAGATCCACGCGCACCGCGTCGCCCGCCCGCCGGGGCCGGGCATCAAGGAGGCGCGCCGGCGGCTGGAAATCCTGACGCTCGGGCGCGACTGGGCCGTGGTCAACCTGGAGTTCAAGGTTCGCGGCCGGGACCTTGTCGGCCGGCAGAGCCAGACCTGGGCGCGCTTCCCGGACCTCGGCTGGAAGGTCGTGGCCGCGCATGTCTCGACGGTGAGCGAAACGCCCTTCTGGTAGGGGCGGGCTTCTTTGCGCGCCGGAGCACAGGGGGGGCCAGGGGCGCCGAAAAGGGACGCAGGGCGGGACGCAACCCGGCCGGCGGGCGCACGCGGCGAACCGCCCTCATCCTGCGATTGCCGCGCCGGGCTTCCCGCTATTCCGGTCCGGCAGCCGGGACGCCCGTCCCGGCCGGTTTCAGGGGAAAGGGAAGGACCGATGTCCGGACTGCCGCAACAAGGCCCTGTGAAAACAATCGCCCCGCTCCTGGCCGCGCTGGCGCTCGGGGCCTGCGGCCCGCGTTTCGTGAAAAAATCTCAGGTATTTTCACTTTTCGTTCCCAATCGGGCTTGACATTTGGCGGTATGGTGTAGAATGAAAGTAGAGAGAGGCGGCTTCCGGGGCCGCCTTTCGGCGTTTCTGCAGAAAGCGACCGGCTGGGGGCCGAAAAACCCCCGGCGTGAGCAGGCGCGAGAGGTGCGTGCGCCGTCTCGCGCGCGCAATCAGGTGCGCGAACCGCGCCGGCGCCGACACCCGCCCGCGCCCGCGCACACCCGCCCCCGCGAAACGCGCGCAAAACAGGGACATCCCGTCCCGCCCTTTGCCTGGAAGGAGGCACGCATGACCCCAACCGACCCTCGCCGCAGCCCGGCAGGAGGCCCGCGCCGACAGCCCGGCGGAAACGGCCCCGCATGACAAAACATGACAATTCCGGCCCCGCGCATGACGGAACATGACATCTCATGACATTTCCGCAGGGGTCCCCGCCGGCCCGGCAACGACCCGCTCGCCGCCTCCTTCGGCAAGCTCGGGGCAGCCTCTTTCGTCATGCCCCTTCCCGTCATGCCCGGAACAGGTCCGGCCTCGGTTCTGGCGGCGGTTTCGGGCCTGGCGCGAAATACGGTCCAATTCGAACGGATGGCGCTATGGCGCAGCGGGAAATTCTGAAACGATGGACAGGCGCAACCGGGGCGGGCGGTTGCCGGATGGCGCCGGCCCCGGTCTGCGATGCCGCACGCCGCTTCTTCGGGGGTTGAACCATGGCGAGCCTGCCGACGCACGCATCCGTCGCGGTCATCGGCGGCGGGGTCATGGGCTGTTCGACGCTCTACCATCTCGCCGCGGGCGGCGTGTCCGGCGCGATCCTGCTGGAGCGCAACCAGCTGACCTCCGGGACGACATGGCACTCGGCGGCGCAGGTGCGCGCGCTCCGGTCCACGCGGAACCTGACCGAGCTGATCCGCTATTCCATCGACCTCTATTCGAGGCTGGAGGCGGAGACCGGGCAGGCGACCGGCTGGATCAACAGGGGCTCGCTCTCCATCGCCACCGGCCGCGACCGCATGATCCATATCGAGCGCCAGGCAGCTCTCGCCCGCCTGTTCGGGGTGCGCGCGGAGACCGTCGGCCGGGACGAGGCGCGCGAGCGCTGGCCGCTGATGAACGCCGACGACGTGGTCGGGGCGGTCTGGTCGCCCGATGACGGCCGGGTCAGCCCGTCCGACTTGTGCGCGGCGCTGGTCAAGGGGGCGAGGTCGCGGGGCGCCGCCATCTTCGAGAACACGGCGGTGACGGGAATCCTGACGCGGAACGGCAGGGTCGCGGGCGTGGAGACGGAGAGCGGCGCGGTCCGCTGCGAGGCGGTGGCGCTCTGCACCGGGCTCTGGAGCCGCGAGGCCGGCGCCATGGCGGGCGTGGAGGCGCCCGTCTGGCCGTGCGAGCATTTCTACCTGCTGACCATGCCGGTCGAAGGCGTTTCGGGCCATCTCCCCTCGCTCTCCGACCATGACGGCCATCTCTACATTCGCGACGAGGGCGGCGGGCTGCTGATCGGCTGTTTCGAGCCCATGGGCAAGCCGATAGCGCCCGAGGTCATCGGCAGGGATTTCGCCTTTCAACTGCTGCCGGAGGACTGGGACCATTTCGAGCCGATGATGGTCAACGCCCTGCACCGCCTGCCGGTGCTGGAGTCCGCCGGGGTCCGGATGCTGCTCAACGGGCCGGAGAGCTTCACGCCGGACGGCATGTTCATGCTGGGCGAGGCGGCCGAGACCCGGGGGCTGTTTCTCGGCTGCGGGATGAACTCGGTCGGCGTCGCCACCGGCGGCGGGGCGGGCATGGCGCTCGCGCACTGCATCCGCCACGGCCATATGCCCATGGACCTGAACGAAGCGGACCCGAAGCGGTTCGCCCCGGAATTCAACGCGGTCGAGGCCCTGACGGCGCGCGCGCCGGAAGTGCTCGGCAAGCACTATGAAATCACCTATCCGGGCCGGCAATGGAGGAGCGGGCGCGGCCTCAGAAAGACCCCGCTCGACCGGCGCTGGCGGGAGGAAGGCGCGCATTTCGGCCAGGTCTGGTCCTGGGAGCGGCCGCTCTATTTCGCCAGCGCCGAAGAACCGGTCCCGAGCTTCGACAGGCCCGGCTGGCACGACGCCGTCGGACGCGAGGTCCGCGCCGCCCACGAGGAGGCGGCGGTCTTCGACCAGTCCGCCTTCGGCAAGATCGAGGTCGCCGGGCCGGACGCCTGCCGGTTCCTGGAAAGGGTATGCGCCAACCGGATGGACCGGCCGCCGGGGCGCGCGGTCTACACCGCCATGCTCAACGAGCGCGGCGGCTTCGAGAGCGACCTGACCGCGCTCCGCATCGACCGGGACCGTTACCGCCTCTATGTCGGAACCACGGCGGCCAAGCGGGACATGGCCTGGCTGAGGCGGCATCTGCGCGAGGGCGAGGATGTGACGCTCGCCGACTCGTCCGCCGACCATGCTGTGATCGGCCTCATGGGGCCCCGGTCGGCGGAGATAGCAGACGCGCTCGGCGCCGATGCTCTCAATGAAATCGGCTATTTCCGTTCGGCCGAGGCCGGGATCGCCGGCCACAGCGTCCGCGCCGTCCGGCTTTCATATGTCGGCGAGGCCGGCTGGGAACTCACCTGCCGCGCCGAAGACGCGGAAGCGGTCTACGACGCCATCCGCGGCTGCGGCGCTCTGCCTGCCGGCATGTTCGCCCAGACGTCCATGCGGATCGAAAAGCGGTTCCTCGCCTACGGGCACGAGCTCGACACCGACATCTCGCCGCTGGAGGCGGGGCTCGAATTCGCCGTGGACTGGAGCAAGGACTTCATCGGCAGGGACGCGCTGCTGGCGAAGAAGGAGCGCGGCGCCGGGAACCGGATCGTCTCCATAGTGCTCGACGACAAGGACGCGGTTCCGCTCGGCGGCGAGCCGGTCCTGGCGGGCGGGACAATCGTCGGCAAGACGACCTCCGCCGCCTTCGGCTTCCGGATCGGCGCGCCCATAGCCCTCGCCGACATTGCCGAGCCGGCCGCGCGGGAGGAAGGCGCCAGGGTCGAGATCGACATCGCGGGCGCGCCGTTCGCCGGCCGCGTCACCGCCGGCGCCGCCTTCGACCCCGAGGGCAAAAGGATGAGGCTGCGTGACCAGGGCCCGTTGGGACTCATCGGGCAACGATGATGGTTGATACCGACAGTGGTCGACCGGAACCGATGGCGGATTCCACACCCGCCGCCCGATCGCCCCCTTCCGTCATGCACGGACTTGTTCCGGGCATGACGAGAAGAAGACATGATACCAACGGCATCGACTTCAGACTCATGGAGAGATTACGGCCTATATCGTCACCCCGGCCAACGAGCCGGGGTCCAACCATGGCTCCTGATGCCGCCGCAGCCGGTGGAGAGCAGGTTCAGCCGCTGAAACTGCCGCCAGGACCGAGGCCGGGCCCCGGCTCGGGGGCCGGGGCGACGGTGGGGGCGGCTCCGCTATCGGTTCCGGTCAACGACCGCTGGCATGAGCCCCGCACGGAGACTGTCGGCACTGGCCGCCCTCGCCGCAATCCGCCAGCCGCGCACTTCCTACAGCGCCGTCACCTCATAGCCGAGGCGGGGGAAGTGGACGTGGACGCGGCCGGTTTCCGGGTCTTCGCGGCGGAGGGTGATTTCGGTCGGGGTTGCATGCACGGTCTCGCCTTCCACGGGGTCGGGCGCAAAATCCTCCGTCGCCACGCGGACGCGCCGGCCGGGCGGGAAGTCGCCGGGCGGGCGATCCGCATCCGGCGAAATCGCTCGGATGGCGGGCGCTAATGGTCGGAAGCTACAAGGGCGGACAGGACAAGGCCGCCGTTCGCCGGGAGTTGCGCCGGGACCGTTTCGGGGCCCGGCTCTACCGGCACCATCTGCCGCTGGCGCTTGGATGGCCGGTCCTGCTGCTCGCGCTTGACTGGCGTTTGGCGGTGTGCTTCTGGGTGGTCCCCGTGGCGGCTACCCTCTTGGTCGGCGGGCTAATGACGCCGGAAATAGTTTTCCAAGATTGCGAGTTGTATAGCGGGCAAGAAAATTGAAAAAACTAAACAAATCCGGCACTATTGTCTTATGCGTAACTCTTATCTCCAGCTGTTTGTTGTTTTATTTCCAGGAAATAGTAACCAGATATGTAAAATCATCGGACTTTTGTGATGCGTATATTTACGATACATTAAAATGGATACTTCCCAAAGTAATATTTCGCTGTAATCTATTGAATGAGATTGGGACGAGAGATTATTTTGGCACTGATATTATGATTGTTTTGGATGTTTGGATTGCAATTTGTTGCGCAATATCCTTGATATATTTCGCACGAACATTAGTAGTGAATCCGAATGTAATAACAACAGTCGACATGCTCGAGTATTATGCAGGATTACGGAGAGATAAAGGTAGAGTAAAGCTTGCGAAATACTTTTTTTCTGGTATAGCTGTATTCTTTATGTTGTTTGTTTTTGTTTACTCTCCAGCAATTAGTGACGAAGGTGGCTTTGAGGGGCTAATCTCGCTGACATCTAGCCGTGGAATAGGGATGTTAATCCATGCAGTTATCGCCACATCATGCTCGTACTCGTTGTTGATCGCAATACTTGCCTCTAAAACTATGCGAGCTTTATCGATTGGAAGCATCAGGTAATTTGGTCTGAAAATCGACCTGTACCGTTGAGGATAAGCAGGGTAAATGGTGTCTTTCATAGATAACGCGCTCGATACTTTCGGAAAATTCTCTGGGGTAATTGGGGATGTCTACTCGGCTCTCACAGCCGAAGACAAGACCAGCACAACAATCGGTGCGATTGGCGAGATTGTTGCAACCGCAGTTGCTGTAGGAACTGCAGGACCTGCCGCTGCTACTCAATACGGTGGTGGTGAGTATGGCGGCGGCAGGCTGGTCGGAAGCTACAGGGACGGGCAGGACAAGGCTGCCGTTCGCCGGGAGTTGCGCCGGGACCGTTTCGGGGCCTGGCTCTACCGGCACTACCTGCCGCTGGCGCTTGGATGGTCCGTCCTGCTGCTGGCTACCGGCGGCGACGACGCGCTGGCCGGCGGTACGGAAGAGGCAAGCGTCAACGCCAATCTCGATAGTGCTCACGATAGCGGTCAGGGTTACGGTGACTTTTGGAGAACACAATGAAGTTCCCTCGTTTTCTCGATTATTTGTACGAACGTGTTACGATACGTTTGCTGATAAAGATTAGTCTTTTCAACGGCATTGTATTGGTCGTAGTGCTGATGATGTGGTTAATTCCCTATCTGTATTTCGAACAATTTTTCGCCAGATATTTAGATATGTTCTGGTGGATTGTTATAATTTTCGAGATTTTTACTGTTCTTTTCTTGGTTGTAATGTTTGTCGGAGTGATCATGCCTAGTTTTGCGCGATCTTTTTTGTGGAGACATCCCTACTTTAAGGTTAAAATGGTGGAATATGCTATGCATAGTCGCTTTTATCGATTATTCCTTTATGGATTCGTTGGTCGAGAGGAAGTAGACGAAGAGATTCGTAAGAGAAAGGACAAGACCTGATGTCGCATAGCCCCATTAGCCCGACGAGGGGGTAATCTAAACTATGTGAATGCGCTCGATGACACCGATGACAATCTCGGTAGCGGTGGCGGCGGGGCCGGCGGAGTTGGCGAACTGATCGCGCTGCGCCGCGACGATAACCGCTTGGCGCTTGTGGTGTTTAAGACTTCAACGGCACTCTACGACATAGACGGTGACGGCTGTCGGAAGCGATTGGCGTGGGTGTCTGCGGCTGTTTCCTTGGCCATCGGTGTCGTCATCTGCTCATTGCGCAATTTCTACAGCGCCGTCACCTCATAGCCGAGGCGGGGGAAGTGGACGTGGATGCGGCCGGTTTCCGGGTCTTCGCGGCGGAGGGTGATTTCGGTCGGGGTTGCATGGACGGTCTCGCCTTCCACGGGGTCGGGCGCAAAATCCTCCGTCGCCACGCGGACGCGCGAGCCGGGCAGGATGTCGCCGGGCGGGGCGGTTGAAGCTATGGGCGCCGGCTCGGCTTCGGCGGCGATGAGGAGCGCGTCGGCCGGCGTCAGTTCCGCGCGCCGGCCGTGGCCGATAGCGGCGATCCGGGCCATCCAGTCCTCGATGCGGGGATAGCCGGCGAGCACGGGCGCGGCCTTGCCGTCGAGGGCCTTCAGCCACCAGAGGCGCTGGTAGAGGGCGAAATCGGCAAGCCGGGGCGTGCGGGTCGCGAGGTCCGATGCCGGCCCGGCCAGCAGGTCTTCCACCCAGCCCAGCATGAGGCGAAGCTGGCCCTCCTGGTGCGGCAGGTCCGCCGCCACCTGCTCCATGTCCGGCGCGGCGTGGCCCCGCATGGCCGATCGGTCGCGGAAGAAGCCTTCGGACAGCGTCTCGCGGTTCATGCCGGTGACATAGCGCGCGGTCGGCCACATCAGCACCCGCTCCGCCCAGGTCGCCAGCACGGCGTCGAAGCCGCGCCCCTCTTCGGGCAGCAGCGGCGGGTCCGGGCAGCGCCGGTCGAGCTCCATCGCGATGCGCAGCGTGTCGCAATAGATGTCCGCGCCGACCTGCAGCACCGGGGTGCGGCGGAACCCGCCGGTGAGCGGCATCAGGTCGGGCTTCGGCAGCACCATCGGCTGGATAACCGAGCGCCAGGCCAGCCCCTTCAGCCCGAATGCCAGGCGGATTTTCTCCGCATAGGGCGAGATGTCGTAATGATGCAGAATGAGATCGGCCATGTCCGCGAGCCCGCGCTGTTGACAGGGGCAAGGAATATCGCCGACGAAAGAGAGCGCAACTCCTTCGAGAAGAAAGGCCTTCCGGCATGAGCGAGACAGAGAGAGACGAACCGTTTCCGGGCTACCGCTACGACCCGGCGGCGAGCGACCGTTCGGACCGCGCCCAGGCCGGCCTCCGGCGGGCGGTCCTCGGCCATGGCGACGGCTCGCTGTTCGACACGGAGCCGCAGCATATCGACACGGCCATCGCGCGCCTCGCTCCGGAGGCAGGCGCATGAGCCTGACCGACCTGACCCTGGCCCTGGCGGCTGCCGGCGTCGCCGCGGGCGAATTCACGGCGGCGGAGCTGACGGAAGCGGCGCTTGCCCGCATCGAAGCCGTCAACCCGAAGCTGAACGCCTTCGTGCGCGTCGAGGAGGAGACGGCCCGCGCGGGCGCCGCCGCCGTGGACGCAAAGCGCGCCGCGGGCGAGGAGCTCGGGCCCCTGGCCGGCGTGCCGCTGGCGCACAAGGACATGTATTACCGCGCGGGCGGCCTCACGACCTGCGGCAGCAAGATCCGCCGGGACTTCCGACCGGAAGTCACCTCGACCGCGCTTGCGCGGCTTGCGGAAGCGGGCGCCACCTATCTGGGCGGCCTCAACATGGCCGAGTTCGCCATGGGGCCGACCGGCCATAACGAGCATTTCGGCCCCTGCCGCAACCCCTGGGACCCGTCGCGGATCACCGGGGGTTCCTCTTCCGGCTCCGGCTCGGCGACGGCCGGCCGGCTCTGCTACGGCGCGCTCGGCTCGGACACAGGCGGCTCGATCCGCCTGCCCGCCGGCTTCTGCAACCTTGCCGGCATGAAGCCCACCCAGACGCGGGTCAGCCGGTTCGGCGTGATGGGCCTCTCGTTCTCGCTCGACAATGTGGGCCCGCTGACGCGCACCGTGCTCGACAATGCGCTGATGCTGGCGGCGATCGCCGGGCGCGACCCGCTGGACCCGACCTCGGCGGACATGCCGGTTCCGGACTATGCCGCCGCCGCCCGCGCGCCGCGAGCGTCCGGGGTGCGCGTGGGCATCGCGCGCGGCTTTTTCGAGGAGGACGCGGACGAGCTTGCGCTTGCGGCCCGCGACAGCGCGCTCGCCGCGCTCGTTTCCGCCGGGGCGCAACCCGTCGAGGTCGATGTCGGCGACATGGCGCGCATCAACCATCTCTCGGCGCCGCTCACCGCCTCGGAAGCGGCAACGCTCCATGCCCACTGGCTCAGGGAGCGGCGGGAGGATTACGGCGCGCAGATGCGCGCGCGCTGCGAGATGGGCTTCCGCTTCAGCGCGGTCGACTACCTGTCGGCCGTGCAGCTGCGGCCCCGGATCGTGACCGCGTTCGTCGAGCGCGTGTTCTCGGCCTGCGACGTGCTGCTGGCGCCGACCTTCAACGTCGCCACGCCGACCATCGAGGAAACGGATGTGGGGTCGTCGCAGGGGTTCGAGGCGGTCATCTCGCGGCTCTCGCGCTGCACGCGCCCGTTCAACTACCTGACCCTGCCGGGCCTCGCGCTGCCGACGCCCGAAGCCGTGCTCGGCATGCCGGGCTCGATCCAGCTTCTCGCGCGCCCCTTCGGCGAAGCGTCGCTCTACAGCCTGGGCGCGGCCTATGAGGCGGAAACCGGCTTCCCCGACCGGGCTCCCGACCTCTAGCCGGCGCGGGCTTGCATCGGGCGGGGACGGGGCATACCGTCTCCGCCCGACGGCCCGCCGCCGGCGCAGCGCGGGACGCGCGTCCGCTTCGGACGGCTGTTAGCCCGGATTTCTCACCGCGAGCGTCGTCCGGCCAAGTTTAGCAATCGGCTGGGTGTTGTTGGTGGCGGGTTTTGTATTTCGGTTTGAGGGCGCAGGGGTATGGGTTGCGCCTGAGGCGCGGTTCCTGCCGGGGGGTG
>JAJDVH010000271.1 GCA_022826185.1 Alphaproteobacteria bacterium | reverse complement strand
AGGCCGCCAGAAGCGCGGCCGGCAGGACGGCGGCGGCGAGCGCGGCGCCGGCCGCAAGCCAGCCGAGCTGGACCGCGAGCACGGTCAGCAGCCATGCGGCCGTGCCGGCCAGCGCCAGGCCCAGCAGGAAGCGCAGCCGCGCTGTCCAGCGGCCGGGCTTGGGCAAAGCCGCCGCCAGGCCCGGAAAGGCCGCAACGCCCAGATAGGGCAGCGCCAGGCCGAGGCCGAGCGCCGTGAAGATGAGCGCGATCTCCAGCGGCCCCCTTGTGAGCGCGAAGCCGACGGCCGTGCCGACGAAGGGCGCCGAGCAGGGGGTCGCCAGCAGGGTGGCGAACATGCCGGTGAGGAAGGGGCCGCCCCGCAGCCCGCCCGCGAAACGCGGCATCGGGATCTCGAAAGCGCCCCAGAGATTGGCCGCGAACAGGAGCAGCAGGCCCAGCATCGCCGCGAGGAAGAGGGGTTGCTGGAACTGGACGCCCCAGCCGACCGCCATCCCGGCCTGCGCCGCTCCTATCGCCGCGCCGGCCAGCAGCCAGAAGGAGAAGACGATACCGGCGGCGACGGCCAGGAACTCCGCCCGCGCCCGACCGCGCCCGGCCCCGCCGAGGCCCGCGAAATGCATGAGCTTGATGCCGAGCACCGGCAGCACGCAGGGCATGAGGTTGAGGATGACGCCGCCGGCCAGCGCGAGCGCCAGGATGATTGCGATGCCGTATGAGGCGCTCTCGCCGGCCGGCGCCACGCGAAGCCGTTGCTCGACCGCCTCTCCGGCGCCCGTGACCGTCGCCACCAGCTCCCGGCCGAGCAGCTCTTCGGGGCCGCCCTTCGCCCAGGCGACCGGCACCGCCAGCCCGCCCGCAACGGGCGTCGGCCTGCCGAAGGCGGCCAGGCCCCCGGCTTCGATGAAGATGTCCTCCGCCTCGATGCCCGGCAGCGCGACCTGCAGGACCGCTTCCCCTCCCTCGCCCAGGAGTTCCGCCCGGCCCGCCGCCGGCTCCGGCCGGGGCGCGCGGCCGCGCCAGCGGTCGATGGCGAACGCCTCCGCCGAAGGTTCGGCCGGGCCGGCAGGCAGGACCAACGCGAGGTCGGCTGCCTGCGGCACGCAGATGTCGGAGCAGGTGAGATAGTCCACGCGGAGCGCGACGCTCACGGGTTCGCCCGGCTCGGGGACCTCCAGGTCCATCGGCAGCAGCAGGCGGTCCTCATAGCCGACGCTGTCGATGCCGAGAATGGTGAAGCGTTCGGGCGCCGGCCAGTAGAGGCTGGCCTCGCCGAGATTGCCGCTTCCCGCCCAGTCGAGCGCCGGCGGCAGGCCGCCTTCGCCGGGGCTGCGCCAGTAGGTCTTCCAGCCGGGCGCCAGCTCGAACTCCAGCCCGAGCCTGAGCCGGTCCAGGTTCCCGACGGCCTCGCTCGCCGAGACGAGGCGCACGGCGGCCTCCGGCGTCCGCGCCCAGGGCGATGCGGCCGCGCGCGCTTCGGCGGCGACCGTCAATACCGCCAGAGCCGCGGCCAGGAACCGCAGCAGGCCCGTCATGCCCATTTGCCGCTCCGTTCGCCGCCCTTCGCCGCCGCGCCGTCCGCCTTCACACCCGCCTCCGCTGTGCTACACTCCAAACCATGACGCAAGACCACTCCGGGGAAGGCTGGCTGACCGGGCAACTGCTGATCGCCATGCCCAGCATGAGCGACCCGCGCTTCGAGCGCACGGTCATCTATATGTGCGCCCACAGCGAAGAGGGCGCAATGGGGCTGGTCATCAACAAATCGTTAGAATCGCTTTCCTTTACCGACCTTCTGGAGCAGTTGGGGGTCGAGGACAGCGAGGCCGAGATGGCGATCCTCTCCGGCGGGCCGGTCGAGACCGGGCGCGGCTTCGTGCTCCACTCCTCCGATTACGACCGGGACGGCTCGCTCGCCGTGTCCGACGATATCCGGCTGACCGCGACGATCGACGTGCTCAAGGCAATCGCGGTGGGCAGCGGTCCGGAAAGGCGCCTGCTCGCGCTCGGCTATGCCGGCTGGGCGCCGGGGCAGCTCGAGGGCGAGATCCAGGACAATGGCTGGCTGACGGCGCCGGCCGACGACGCCCTCCTGTTCGACGACGCGCTCGAGTCCAAGTGGTCGCGCGCCATCGCCAAGCTCGGCGTGGACGCCTCCATGCTGTCCTCCTTCGCCGGCCGGGCCTGAGCCCGCTCTTTACGATACGAGCTTCAGCCCCCTGAGAAACGCCGCGACTTCCTCCATGGAGCGTCGCCCGGTGCAGTCCCGGAAATGGACGATGGTATCGTAATGTTCGCCGGAGGTCCGAGCCTTGGTGCCGTCGCTGAGGAAACCCAGCTTGGAAAAGAGGCAGGAATGACCGAATTGGTCATTGCTCACATGGACAAGCCAACCGCCGCGGTCCCCGTATTTGTGGATGTGCCGTTTCTCGCCGACCGTCATCGTCCGGTTGCGTTGCTTGAAATATTTGTCGGCGGCGCCCAGGGCCCAGTCCACGCTGTTGACGCGGTTCGTTCCCCGCAGGCTGAAAACGCGGCGCGGCGCGGTTAAATGCTCAACATATACATAGCCGCCATGACTGAATTCATGGCCGAACCACGCTCGTTGCTGCGCGATATGGTTGTCCCTGATGCGGTGTGACACAAAACAACCAAATTCCATGATTGCTTCATGTTTTGGGAATCGTCGTCATCCTCCCTGTTACAGGAATAGATACAGGGATTTAGGACGCATGTCAAGAGGGATCCGGGGAAACCATGTGAAGCAATCGAGGATATGGCGGGAGCCCTTTGGTGGAATCCGGGGAACTGAAACTGCATTGCGTGATGCGTGGATACGCGCGTGAAGCGCTTCCGGGATACGGCGGTAACTGAGGGCATCCGGGACACAGCCTGACGATGTGCGGAATCATGGAACATGAGGTTGGTTGTTGTCTACGAGGGGTATTTTCTATAGAAATTAGGCATGATTGTTAGGCAATTCGGAGGCGCCCGGGGCGCCAGTGTCCGGCGCCCGCGCTTCACCGGATCCAGCCCGGTGGACCATCGGCGCCCCAGCGCGGCGCGGGGTCGGTCGGCCATTTCTCCCAGGGCGGACAGAGGTATGCGGCGGTGACGTCCTGCGTGTGCGGCGGTGACGTCCTGCGTGTCGGGCCGGGGACAATCGGGGCCGTCGGTGAGGAAGCCGATCCGGCAGGTGAAGGGCCCGTCCGTCTTGCTCGCCTCGTTGATGCACCAGATGACGGTGCCGCCATACCGGTTCCAGACATGGGCGCGCCAGGGCCAGAGGCGGTTGAACAGCTCGTCCGGTATCCGGGAGGGGTGGAGGTATACGGCGGTCGTGAAGACGGCGGTGACGAGCGTGACGGCCATGGCCCATGTGAGGTTGACCCTGATGCGGGTCCGGGAGCGTTCGCGGCGGCGGGCGATTTCCTGGAGGAGGTCCGCCCGGTCCGCGCTCACGGCCTGCCGGCGGGGCGGCGGCGCCTGCCCGGACCTGGCAGCTGGTTGGTTCGCGGGCGCCGGCTGAGGGCGCGGGCGGACGAGGCGGGCATGCCGGTGTCGCGTTTCATCGTCCACCGTCTGGCGGAGGAGGACCCGGGCCCGCCGCCGGACCGGGGGCCGGGCGGTCTGCCGGCGGGTGGCGCACGAGGTGCTGCTGCTCGGCCGGCTGGAGGAGGAGAGGCTGGCGGCCGCGCGCCTCTCGGAGGAGCGCGGCGCGCTCGCCGCCGGGGTAGACGCGTGGCTCGCCTGGCAGGAGGAGCTGGCATGAGCGCGCCATACAAGGTTGTCATGGAGCCGGGCACCCGCAATCGAAGATCCACGAGCTGTTGCCCTGGAATTTCGAGCCCGAGGCCGACCCCACCTGACGCGACAGTCAACCCGAACTCGCAAAATCTCATCGGTCAACCCAGACCCAAACGTGGGGTCCAGACACCGCTTACGGTCGTGGCCGAGGCGCGCGCATTACAGTCTTCATCATCGAACCTACGGGCGCCAACACGTTCTGGGACGGCACGGTCGAGGCGGTGACCTATGCGGAGCAGTATTTCGCCCGGCAGGTGACGCAACAGCCTGACCCGGAATCGGCAAACCGGTCCCGGTGTCGCGCCGAACGCTGCGGCAATCGGACACGACGCTGGGGTAAGGAAAATCTCAGCCCGTCCGGAACCCTTGCTCAGCAACGAGTTCCAAACAGCGCACACGCCTCATTACAGCCGATCATGCGGGCTGATAGCGCCGAACGTCGATCTCGTCGGCCCGCGCGCGCATCAGCGTCGCGTCGTGCCATGCCTGCATCCGCAACAGCAGGTCCATGCTGAGGCCGAACGCCTTCTCGACCCGCAGCGCCATTTCGGGCGACAGCGAGGCGTTGCCGTTCAGCAGGTCCGAAAGCGTCGCCCGGCGCACGCCGAGAATCCGCGCTGCCGCCGAAACGCTCAACCCCAGCTCCTCAAGGGCCTCGATCCGGATGAAGGCGCCGGGATGCGGGGGCGCCATACCCATCTTGATGCCGCCGCTGGTCATCAGTGGTAGTCCTCCAGGTTCACGCGCTCGATTGCGCCGTTCCGTTCCTCGAAGGTGATCCGCCAGTTGCCCGACACGGAAACGCTCCATTCGTTCCGGCGCTCGCCCGACAGGCGGTGGACCCGCCATCCGGGCGCCGCCCCGCGGGTGAAGCCTTCCATGGTCTCGGCCATCGCCAGCGCCGCCAGAATGCCGCGCACCCGCTCCGCCAGGTCCTGTTTCATCAGCCGGGACGAGTTGTTCTCGTATAGCTGGCGCAGACCCCGGTGACGAAAGGAACGGACGATCATGCGGCGCATATGTACGGCATGACCGTTCATGATGCAAGCGCCCGGTTGCAGGGCAGCAGACAGGGACAATTGGCGACTCTCACGGCCATGCGCGGACAGCAGTTTGTCTGGTACTTGTTCTATCGTCCGCGAGCGCATATCCGGCCTGTATGGACAGGCAGGAATCCGCTCATTCCGCCTCCTTCGCAAAGCTGCCGCTGGTAGCGTCCATCGGCAAGATCGCCCCACCGGCGCGGGGGGCGTCGGGTATTTCGAGCGCGATGGCTGTCACGCGAAGGACGACGGGGCGCACCGCGAGGCGAGCGCCTGGGCCGGCCGGGGGCGCGGCGGGGCCTCTCCGGCCCGGTCGATCCCGCACGTTTCCGGTCGGTGCTCGAAGGCGAGGTTCCCGGCGGTCGCCGGCTCGGGCGCAAGGAAGTCGGCGGCGGGATTGTATATCGGCCCGGCCGCACACGATGGTAGAGCGCCGCCGTGGAGGCAGCGGGCATTTCACCTCCGCCGCCACCGGCGAATGCCGTAGAGGATCCAGGCCGGCAGGCTGAGCGCGGCGGTATTGACGACGATGCCGGACGGACCCGACAATCCGCCCGCCAGCGCGCCGAACATGCTGAGCGGTCCCAGCAAGGCGAATGCGATCCACGCCGCCGGCCGCCACCCGGCCCGGCGCAAGGCGCGCCATGCGAGCGCCAGCGGCAGTCCGCAGGGGGCAGTGACGGCCAGCTGCAGCCAGTCCGCCGCCTGGGCCGGCAGGACGAACCCCCGGACCAGCGTCAGCGCCACGATCCCGGCCGGCAACCACAGCAGGGCGAACACGGCGAAACCGAACAGCTGTCCCATCGTTGTCAACGGCGGCATGGACACTCCGGGCGGCAAGGGGAAATACCGGCGACGCAAGCGCCGCGCGTCGGCGGTCGTTCCCGGAAGGCGGCAGGACTGCGGGTCCGGGGACGGCTGCTGCCGGGTTTCACTGATAAGGAAGAGCCGACGGGGTCCGTGGCGAACTCCGCGTTCACGCGGTCGGGGGCCCGGCTTCGTCGAACAGTTCTTCGAGGAACAGGCAGGCGCCGTCGTTGCCGTGACAGCGGTCGAGCATGTCGGCGAGCGCCCGCTCGATCCCGGCGAGCTGGTCGACCTTGCGCCGCACTTCCGCCAGGTGCCGCCGTCCCAATGCCACGGTCTCCGGGCAGGGCGCTTCGGAGGTCTGCGCAAGGTCGAGCAACGAGCGGATGTCCGGGATCGGGAAGCCGAGACTGCGGCACCGCCGGACGAAGCGCAGCCGCGCGATGTCGTCCGCGCCGTAGGCCCTGCGCCCGGACGCGGTCCGGTCCGGGCGGGGCACGACGCCGGTGCGCTCGTAGTAGCGGATGGTATCGACGCTCACGCCGCTGAGCGCCGAGGCGGCCCCGATGGATTGCATGCAATGCCCCCTTGTTTCTGGAGTGGCTCCAGATTCTACAGTGCCGCTCCGGCCGGCGCAATTTGATCCGGATCAAGTCAGAGGCAGCAGCGGTTCATGGACGGAGCCGGCTTGTGGGAGGTGGAGACATGAAGTCCTGGTTCGAGCATTCCTGGTGCGACGAGGAGACCTCGGTCGATCAGGTCCATGCGCGCATCGGTGAGCTTGTCGGGGAGTTCGGTCTCGACCTGTTCGCCCTCGCAATGCAGATGCCGCCGGGCGACGGGTCGTTCGAGGACCTGCCGGAAGTGCTCACGAACTACCCGCAGGCGTGGATCGACCGTTACACGCGGCTCAGATACGACCGGATCGATCCGGTGTTGGAGCTGGCGGCGCGCGCCAACCGCCCGTTCCTTTGGGGCGGCGCCCGGTTCCAGCGCGCATTCGGCAAGCAGCAGCGCCGGGTGCTGGATGAAGGGCGCGCCTACGGGATCGCGGCCGGGCTGGTGATTCCGTTGCGCAGCGCGTGCGGCGCGCATGGGTTGTTCACCGTGGTTGCTGGCGAGACCTCCCGTCTCCGGGATGCTGTGCGGGGCGAGCATGAGCGCCTGTTCTCTGCGGCCTTCGACCTCCAGGATTTCATGCTGGCCCGGATGTCCGATACGCACGCTGCGGGCGCCGCCCCCGACGCCGGCCTTTCGTTGCGGGAGAGGGAGTGCCTGCTGTGGACGGCCGAGGGCAGGACGGCGGCGGAGGTTGCGGACCGTCTCGGCCTGTCCGTCTCCACCGTGAACCGCCACCTGTCGAATGCCACGCGCAAGATGGGTTGCAAGAACAAGCACCATGCGGTTTACCGCGCGCTGCGCGCCGGGGTGATCTGAGTGCCGCACCGTCCGGGCGGCCATGCACCTGCCCTGCACATCGTTCACCGGGCAATCATGACGGAGGCTGTGCCGGCCAAAGCCATGCCGGCTTGGGTCATGCGACGCGATCTGGTGGTGGTGGAGCAGGAGCGCGTGGCGGCTCCCGGTCTGAAAGACGGCTGGGCGAGCGCGCCCCAATTTTGCGCAATTGAGCCGATTTTGTGCAGGAAACGCCAAACCTTTGCCATTGAAACGTCTGTCCGGCTGCCATTTAAGATTGCCGCGACCAGCGCTTGAGCGGCTGTCGGCACGGCGCGTTCATGTTCATAGGAGAACCTGGGAATGACAGGCTTTTGGGGCAGGGTCCGGACGGTGGTGTCGTTTGGCGGGTTTGATTTCTTGCTACGGGCGCTTTGCCTGATTAAAATCATCCGGCCGGGACGCCGGGACGCCGGGACGCCGGGACGCCGGGACGCCGGGACGCCGGGACGCCGGGACGCCGGGACGCCGGGACGCCGGGACGCCGGGACGCCGGGACGCCGGGACG
>JAJDVH010000024.1 GCA_022826185.1 Alphaproteobacteria bacterium | reverse complement strand
TTCCCGCTCATCTTCACGCTCTTCATGTTCATCCTGTTCGGCAACCTCGCCGGGATGCTCCCCTACAGCTTCACCTTCACCAGCCACATCGCGGTCACCTTCGCGATGGCGGCGGTGGTCTTCGTCGGCGTCACCGTGCTGGGCTTCGTCAAGCACGGGATGCATTTCTTCAGCTTCTTCGTGCCGCCGGGCGTCTCGGTGTTCATGTGGCCGCTGCTGATCCCGATCGAGATCATCTCCTATCTCTCCCGGCCGATCAGCCTCTCGGTGCGCCTGTTCGCCAACATGCTGGCCGGCCACACCCTGCTCAAGGTTTTCGCCGGCTTCGTGCCGGCGCTCGGCGTCGCCGGCATCCTGCCGCTCGCCTTCGTTTCGGCGCTGACGGGGCTCGAGATCGTCATCGCGTTCCTCCAGGCCTATGTGTTCGCGATCCTCACCTGCCTCTACATCAACGACGCGCTTCACCTCCACTAACCGGCTTTCCGCCCACGCGAAGAAGGGACCAATCCCATGGAAACAGAGGCCGCCAAAGTCATCGGCGCGGGTCTTGCCGTCATCGGCGTCATCGGCGCCGGTATCGGCATCGGCAATATTTTCGCTTCCTTCATCCAGGCTGTCGGGCGCAATCCGTCGGCGCGGGGCGAAGTGTTCCCGATGACGATGCTGGGCTTTGCCCTCGTCGAGGCCATCGCGCTGTTCGCGCTCGTCGTGGCGCTCGTCATCCTGTTCGGCTGAGGCCGCGCCCGGCGCCCGCCCATGCCGCAACTGGAGCAAATCTCCACCTATGCGAGCCAGATCTTCTGGCTGGTGGTGGTGTTCGCCGTCCTGCTGGGCGTGATGCTCAAGGTCGCCCTGCCGCGCGTGCAGGGCATTCTGGAGGAACGGCAGAAGCGCATCGACGACGACCTCGCCCGGGCCGCGGCGCTGCGCGACGAGGCCGAGGCCGTGCTGCGCGCCTATGAGCAGGCCCAGGCGGACGCGAGGGCCGAGGCGCGCCAACTCATCCGCGAGCAGCAGGAGGCGGCCGCGACCGAGGCCGCGGCCCGCCATGCGGCGCTCGGCGAACGCCTCGCCGGAGACGCCGCGGCGGCCGAAGCCCGGATCGCCGAAGCGCGCCGCGAGGCGCTGGCCGGCATTGAGGCGGCGGCGGGAGAGGTCGCGCAGGCCATGACCGCCAGGCTGATCGGCGTCGAGGTGGACGCGGCAGAGGCCGCCGCCGCGGCAGCCGGGACCGGCCGGGCGGGCGCATGATGTTCTCCGACCCGACATTCTGGACCGCCGTCGGCTTCGTCATCTTCGTCGCCGCCGTCGCGCGCGCGGTCTGGCGCATGGCGACGAAGGCGCTCGACGACAGGGCGGCCGGAATCAAGGCGTCCATCGACGACGCGGCGGCGCTCCGCGAGGAAGCGCAAGCCCTGCTTGCGGACTACCGGAGGAAGCAGCAAGGCGCGGAGGAGGAAGCCGCGGCCGTGCTGGCCCACGCGCGGGAGGAGGCGGCGCGCGTCGCCGAAGAGGCCGGGCGCGCGCTCGAAGATGCGCTCAGGCGCCGCGAACAGCAGGCGCTCGCCAAGATCGCCCAGGCCGAGCAGGAAGCGCTGGCCGAGGTGCGCGCCCATGCCGTCCGGCTGTCGGCCGCTGCGGCCCGGACCCTCATCGAGCGCCACCTCGACAAACCCCGCGCCGACACGCTGGTTGCCGAATCGGTGGAGAGCCTGCCCCGCCACCTGCACTGAGCCGCCGCCGAAGCGCCGCCGGGTCCCCGAGCCAATGCCGTCCGTTTTGGCCATTGAACGAAGCCGACCAGGGTCTCGGAGGCATGCGGAGTCCCTCGTCCTCTCCCTTTCCGCCGCGCCCGAACGCATCTCCTTCGACCGGCCCCGGTCCTCACATCGCGATATGAGGATGCCGGCCTCCAATCCGGGCCATGCGCCCCGCTTACTCGCTCCAGACCCGGCAGCAAGGGCCCGGCGGCCCGCGCGGGGGGTCTTTCCCGGGCTTCGCCGGCCACCTCGGGCGGCGCAAAAGCGGCCTTCCAGGCTGGTTTCTACCGCGCACGAACCCACGCAGACGGTCCCGGTCCCTGCTTGCGGGAAGCGTGTATCTAAGGTATATTTACTATATTCAAATGGTAACTTCCGATATCGAGATCAAGCTCCTGCGCGCTTTCGTCGGCGTTGCCACCGAACAGAGTTTCACGGCCGCCGCCAAGCTGGTTGGAGTTTCGCAGGGGGCCATTTCCACGCGGGTTCGTGCGCTCGAGGACCAGCTCGGCGTGCGTCTGTTCCGCCGGGCCCGGCTGAATGTGCGGCTGACGCCGGCGGGCGAGGAGTTGTTCCCGGCTGCGCAGGCCCTGCTCGACCGCCACGACCGGCTTTTTCAGGACGCGCGCTCCAGAACGGTGGCGGGCCCTGTCCGGGTCGGTGCTGCGGAGGGGTTCGGCGCGGCGCTGCTGGCCCCGCTTCCCGAGCGCGTCCGCGAGCGCTATCCGGCCGTCGAACTGGAGGTCGTCTGCGATTTCGACGCCGGGCTGCGGCAGGCGGCGGAGGCGGGCCACCTCGATCTCGCCCTTCTCGTGCTGGGCAGGGAAGCGCCGTCGGCCGCGGTGCTGGGCCGGCCCCGCCTTCACTGGGTGGGCGCGCCGGATTTCGCGTTCGACGGGGATGCGCCCATCCTCGTCGCCGGCTACCCGGAGGGCTGCCCCGTCCGGGCTGCGGCGCTCGCCGCACTGGAAGGCCAGGGCGTCGCCCACCGCATGGTATTGAGCACATGGAGCGACCGGGTCCTGGACCGCGCCCTGCAGTCGGGCTGGGCGCTCGCCGCCATGCCGGAAAACCAGGTGCCCAGGGACCTGAAGGTCGTCAACCGGCCGTCCCTCCTGCCGAAATTGGACAGGATCTTCGTCCAGCTTCTGGAACGGCCGGCCCTGGAGGATGACGCCGCGAAGACCGTAGGCCGCGAGATAGCGGATATCTATCACGGTCGATAGGCGCCTGCCCGCTGGCGTGCCGGGGCCACAGGCGGGAAATTGACCTCATAGTGATATTCCATTATGGAATGTCTATGGAAAACATCGATCCCAGGCTGCTGCGCGCCTTCCTGCATGTCGCCCGCGAAGGGAGTATTTCCGCCGCCGCCCGGCGCCTGGGCCTGTCGCGGGCCGCGGTGTCCCTCCGGGTGCGGACGCTGGAGAAGCGGCTCGGAGCCCGCCTGTTCCATCGCGCTCCCCGCGGCCTGTCCCTGGCGCCTTCGGGTTCCGGCCTGCTGCCCGCCGCGCGGGAGATTGTCGCCATGAACGACCGACTGTTCGAGCGCGCCTCGGCGCTCTCCCACCGGGTCTCCGCCCGGCCCCGCCGCCGGTCCCCCGGGGCTGCGGCCTCTGCGACCCCGGACCCGACGCCGTAGCAGCCCCGTCATACCCGGGCGCCCCCTTCGACAGGCTCGCCGCAAGCTCCCTCGATACGCGCCCGGCGCCGTTATCCGGGATGGGGATGGGGAAGGAGAAGGAGGCCGCCCGGCCTTTCCGTCATCGCAACTGCCGGGGATGGCGGATACAGGGCGCGATTCCACGGCGCCTTGCGACCCGAGGTCCGCACGCCTCCTGCGTCATCCCGGACGACCCGAACCGGCTTCAGAAGTCCAGCTTCGCAGCGCCCAGCATCCTCAGGTTGAACTTGTCCTGGACGAGCAGTGCGACGCCGCCCGCCTCGTCCTGCGCCGTCTCGACCGCGAGCTCGCCTTCCATCGCCGCGCCGTCCCATTCGGCGACCTCCACGATCTCGCGCACGACATTGCTGTAGTCGAGATGCCGGCCGGCATTCTCGCCGCGCTCGATTTCCTGGTCGAGCTTGCGGGCGAAGCGCACCAGATGGACCCGAGCGCCGCCCTGCCCGGCCGGCAGCGCGTAGCCCAGAAGGCCCGGTCCGCGCCATTCCAGCCGGACCGCAAGGCGCGACGCCGAAGTGGCTTCCGCCTGGGCGATGGCCACCTTTATCCGCTCCGCATTGAAGCCGACCACGTCGTAGCGCCCGTCGATCACCATCTGCGGAGTATAGACATTGCGGCGGCCGAGAACCGGGCTGTAGGCGTATTGCCGGTCGGTCCCGGCCTGCGTCGCGAAGGGGTCCGGCCAGCCGAGACGGTCCCAGTAGTTCACATGAAAGCCGAGCGCGACCACATCGTCCCGGTCCGCGAGGTGGCCGAGGATCCGGTCCGCGGGCGGGCAGGACGAACAGCCCTGCGAGGTGAACAGCTCCACCACCACCGGCTTCGAGGCATCCGCCCAGGCCCCGGCGGCGGCGAGCAGGCCGGCCGCGGCGAGCAGCGTCCGGGCGAGAACGGCCCTCATTCGAACACCGCCACCGCCCGGATCGGGCTGCCGGTGCCGCCGCGGATCCTGAGCGGAAAGCCGATGAAGCGGAAGCGGCCGCGCCCGATCACCGCCTCCAGATTGGCGAGGCACTCCATATGGGTGATCCGGCGCTCGGCGCAGGCGCGGTGGGCGCGGAAGTTGAGCTCGCCCTCCGGCGCCGGGCTCACCGCCTCGACGCCGAACATGCCGATGCCCCGGTCGGCGAGCCAGTGGACCGACTCGGTCGCGAGGCCGGGGAACTCGTGGCCATAGGCCGGCGTGCCGAACATGCGCCGGTTGACGCCCATGGCCAGCAGCACCGTGTCGCCCTCGCGGATTTCCTCCCCGGATGCTTCGAGCGCGGCCTCCATCTCGGCCACCGTCACCGCATGGCGCGGCGGCGGTTCGCCGAGGTCGAGGCAGATCGCGGAGGTGTAGAAGCGTTCCAGCGCCATCCGGTCTATCGATTCCGCCTCCGGGTCGGGGTCGAAATGGCAGAAGGCATCGACATGGGTGCCCGAATGGTCCGACAGCGACATTGCGAGGGACTTCGAGGTGAAGTCGAAGCCGCCGGCGGACTTGATCTCGGAATGGTCGTTCCAGACCGTCACGACCACCGGCGGGTGCGAGGGATGGTGGGCGGTGCGATGATAAAGCTCGCGGGAGAGATCGACGAGTTCCATCAGACCGGCCTGTCGCCTTCCAGCGTCACCCGGTGCATGCTCCGGCGGTATCCCTGGTAGTCGTTGAGCGCGTAGTGATGCGTGCAGCGATTGTCCCAGAAGGCGATCGACCCCTTCTCCCAGCGGAACCGGCAGGTGAACTCCGGGCGCGACGCATGCCGGTAGAGATAGTCGAGCAGCGGCCGGCTCTCCTCCGCGGTCCAGCCGTCGATCCGCCGCGTGAACGCGCCGTTGACGAACAGGCACTTGCGGCCCGTTTCCGGATGGGTGCGCACCACGGGATGGCTGCTCTCGATGGTCTCGTCCACCTCGTTGAGCTTGGTGGTGCGGGTTGCGTTTGCTGCGTCGCGGCGGGCCTTGTTGGTGAAGATGTCGGAGCTGTGGATGGCGCGCAGCCCCTCCAGCATCTCCTTCATGCCGTCCGACAGCGTTTCATAGGCGAGATACTGGCTGGCGAACATGGTGTCGCCGCCCGCCGGCGGCACTTCCAGCGCATAGAGGATCGAGCCCAGCGCCGGCGCCGGCAGGTAGGTGACGTCGGAATGCCAGACGCCGCCGATATTGCCGGTCGCCTCCGGCTCCTTCAGCACGGGCAGGATTTCCGGGTGCCCCGGCAGCGACTCGTAATAGCCGTGGATGTTGAGCTCGCCGAAACGCCGCCCCAGCTCCTTGTGGGCGTCGGGATCGAGTTCCTGGCCGCGGAAGAAGATCACCTGGTGGTCCAGGAATGCCCGGCGCAGGGTATCCACCTGCTCATCCGAGAGCACGTCGCCGAGATCGACGCCGCAGACTTCCGCGCCGAGCGCGCCCGCTACCGGCCGGACCTCTATGCTGTTGGACTTCATGGCGTTCCTCCCCTATCACTCCGGCGGAAACTTACTCTATCGCCCCGTTCGAAACCAAGCATGACGATGCCCGAACTCCAGGGCCGGCTCGACCGCGCGGCCCGACGCCACGAGACGCCCTGCGGCGACGGCCACATGGTCTGGCGCGAATGGGGCGCCGGGCGCACCGTGCTGCTGCTGCACGGCTCCTTCGGCTCCTGGACGCACTGGCTGCGCAACATCGAGGCGCTGGCGGCGCGCTTCCGGGTGCTGGCCTGCGACCTGCCGGGCATGGGCGAGAGCGACCTGCCGCCCCTGCCCTTCGACGCCGGCGGCCTCGCCGACATCCTGGCGGACGGGCTGGAGCGACTCGCGCCGGAGCCGTTCCATCTCGTCGGCTTTTCCTTCGGCGGCATCGTCGGCGGCCATGTCGTCGTCCGCATGCTCGCCCGCGTGCTCAGCTACACCGCCGTCGGCTCCAACGCGCTCGGCCTGCCGATGGCCGCCAGGGCCCCGCTGCGCAAACCGAACCGGGGCATGAGCGAAGCGGAAATCCTCGATCTCCACCGCCACAATCTCGGCCTCCAGATGTTCGGCGACCCCGAACGGATCGACGCCACCGCGCTTGCGCTCCAGAACGCCAATACGCGCCGGGCGCGCATCCGCTCCGGCAGGATTCCCGCCGGCGACAGCCTCGCCCGCCGGCTTGGCGAGATGGCCGCCGCCGGCCTGCCGATCCAGGGCATCTGGGGCGAGCGCGACGCCACGGCCGGCGACCTGCTGCACACCCGCCGCGACCTGTTCCACAGGCTGCAGCCCGGCTGCCCCTTCCATACCGTTCCCGGCGCCGGCCACTGGGCCGCCTTCGAAGCGCCGGACGAAGTCAACCGCATCCTGATCGACAGCCTTTCCGCAATGGAGCCCGCCGCGTGCATGCCATCGAAGCCATAGCCACCCGCCGCTCGGTCCGCGCCTTCAAGCCCGACCCGGTGCCGCTGGAGATTGTCCGGGAGATACTGGAAGTCTCCGCGCGAGCGCCTTCGGGCACCAACATGCAGCCCTGGAAAGCGCGGGTGGTGACCGGCGCCGCGCGCGAACGGCTGACCCGCGCTGCGCTCGCCGCCGGCGCGAACGGAGCCGCGCTCGAGGCCGAGTACAAATACTATCCCGACCGCTTCCCGGAACCCTACCTCTCCCGGCGCCGGAAGGTCGGCTGGGACCTTTACGGCCTGCTCGGCATCCAGCGCGGCGAGTCCGACAAGATGCGCGCCCAGCATGCGCGCAACCAGATGTTCTTCGACGCGCCCGTCGGCATCATCTTCAGCGTGGACCGCGTGCTGGAGATCGGGAGCTGGCTCGATTACGGCATGTTCCTGGAGAATGTCATGGTGGCGGCGCGGGCCTTCGGCCTGCACAGCTGCCCGCAGGTGGCCTGGACGCCCTATCACGAGACCGTCCGCGAGGTGCTCGG
Source organism: Alphaproteobacteria bacterium (assembly GCA_022826185.1). Taxonomy (GTDB): domain Bacteria; phylum Pseudomonadota; class Alphaproteobacteria; order Bin95; family Bin95; genus Bin95. The sequence continues at coordinate 867 of JAJDVH010000024.1, read as the reverse complement.
CATGCCGGAAGACGAGGTGGTCGTCTGCGGCATGGCGCTCGGCTACGAGGACGAGGACGCCGTCGAGAACAGCCTGCGCACCGAACGCGCCCCGCTGTCGGACTGGGTATGCTTCCACGACGAGTGATACCAGCGGTCGTTGACCGGAACCGATGGCGAAGCCACCTCCACCGTCGCCCCGGCCTCCGAGCCGGGGCCCATCCCTGACTCGCGCCACCGCTGCAGCCGGTGGAGGGCAAGCTCGACTGCTGAAACTGCCGCCAGGACCGAGGCTGGGCCCCGGATCGGGGTCCGGGGCGACGATATGGGCCGCAGTCTTCTCATGAGTCCGAAGTCGACGCCGTTGGTATGACGCGCGGTTGAAACGGATGACTGCCCGCAGGAAACGCGCCCTCGGGGTTCCGCCCTGAGTTGTCGAAGGCGGCCGGAGGCGATTTCGAGCCGCGCCCCGGCTTCTACCAACGGCCTCGATTTGGGACTCATGTCTTCTTCCCGTCATGCCCGGACTTGTTCCGGGCATGACGAAAGGGCAGCCGGGGGCGACGAAAGGGGCCAACGGGCCGTTGGCGGGCCGGCGGAGACCCCTGCGGAAATGTCGTGAGATGTCATGTTCCGTCATGCGACGCTGCGGAAATTGTCATGTTTTGTCATGCGGGGCCGTTTCCGCCGGGCTGTCGGCGCGGTCCTCCTGCCGGGCTGCGGCGGGGGTCGGTTGCGGTCATGCGCGCCTCCTTCCAGGCAAAGCAAAGGGCGGGACGGGATGTCCCTGTTTCGCGCGCCATTGCGCGGGCGTGCGCGCGGGGCCGCGGGCGGGCGTATCGCGGCGGCGCGGTTCGCGCGCGTGATTGCCCGCGCGAGACGGCTGGA
>JAJDVH010000240.1 GCA_022826185.1 Alphaproteobacteria bacterium | reverse complement strand
CAGGATCGCCGAGGCGCTCGGCTGCTATGGCGAGCAGGTCGAGGAGCCGGGCGGGATCCGCGCGGCGCTGGAGCGGGGCCAGGCGGAAGTGGACAAGGGGCGCGTCGCCGTCATCAATGTCGTGACCGACTACCGCGCCCGCGCCGGCACGGTCCAGTTCGCGCAATACTCGACCTGACGGCGATGGCGGCGCGGCGCGCGGTCCGGGCAGTCGCGGCGGCGCTGGCCGCCTTTTGCCTCGCCGCCGCCGCGCCGCCGCCCCCGTCTTCGCCGCCGCCGCTGGAGGCGCTGTTCGGCGGGCCGTTCGCGCTCACCGACCATAACGGCCGGGCGGTGACCGACGAGACCTTCCGCGGCCGTTTCGCGCTGCTCTATTTCGGCTACACCTTCTGCCCGGACCTCTGCCCGACCAACCTGCTGACCATGGCGGAAGCGCTGGAGGCGCTGGGGCCGGAGCAGTCCGGGCGGGTGCAGCCGCTGTTCGTCACCGTCGATCCCGAACGCGACGGTCCGGCGGCGCTGAAGGACTACATGGCGCATTTCGGTCCGCGCTTCCTCGCGCTCAGGGGCACGCCTGCCCAGACCCGCGCCGTGCTCAAGGCCTGGCGCGTCCACCGCCGCAAGGTTCAACCCGAAGGCGGGGATGCGGACGACTACCTGGTGGACCACGCCACCCTCACCTTCCTGATGGGCCCGGACGGACGTTTCCGCACGCTCTTCCCGCACGACACGCCCGCCGACAGAATGGCGGCCACGCTTCGGCGCTACCTTGCCGCCGAGCCGTAGGCGGCGTCAGAGCGGCTCGCCGCGGACGAGGCGGGGCGGCGCGCCGGCGACGCCCATGGCGTGGCGCATGAAGGCGCGCTTGAGGCCCGGCATCCGGCCGACGGCGGCGAGGCCCAGTTGCCGGGCGGCGCGGACGGGCGGGATGTCGTTCGAGAACAGGCGGTTCAGCCCGTCGGTGATGCCGGCAAGCAGCACGCTCTGGGCCCTCTGCCGGCGTTCATAGTCCGCCAGCACGGCCGGGCCGCCGATATCGAGGCCGAGCCGGAACGCATCGACGACGCACTCGCCAAGCGCCGCCACGCCCCGGATACCCAGATTGAAGCCCTGCCCGGCGATGGGATGGATGCCGCAGGCCGCATCGCCCGCAAGCGCCAGCCTCTCCGCGTGGAAGCGTTCGGCGACCACCAGCCCGACCGGCCAGCACCAGCGCGGGCCGATGAGCCGGAGTTCGCCCAGGAAATCGCCGAAGCGCCATGCGAGCTCCTGCAGGAAGCGCGCATCGTCCAGCCTGAGCAGCGCGTCGGCAAGGTCGCTCCGCTCCGACCAGACGATGGAGGAGCGGTGTTCGCCTTCCGCGCCGTCGGTCATCGGCAGGATGGCGAACGGCCCGCCGGCGAGGAACCGCTCATGCGCGACATTGCCGTGCGGCTCCTCATGGCCGACGGTGAGCACCAGCGCCTTCTGTCCGTAGGTCCATTCCACGACCCCGATCCCCGCTTCGCGGCGCAGCGGCGAGCCGCGCCCGTCGGCGGCGGTGATGAGCGGCGCTTCCAGCACGCCGCCGCCGGCGAGGAACAGCCGGGCGAGGCCCCCGCCGCGCTCGCTCTTCTCGGCCACGGCCGGGGACAGCACGGAGATGTTCGGCGTGTCCTCCAGCAGCGCCGCCGCGGCCCCGCGGATCAGGCGGTTCTCGACGATATAGCCGAACGGCTCGTCGCCGACCTCCCGGTGGTCGTAATGCAGGAAAACCGGCGCCTCGCCATCGGTGATGCGGATGTCCGCCATCGGCTCGGCATACGCCGCAATCGCCGGCCAGAGGCCCACGCCCCGCAATACCTGCACCGAGGCGTGCGAGATGGCGGTGGTACGCCCGTCGAAGGCCGCTCCCGTCTCCACCGGCGCGCGGTCCACCAGCGCCGTTTCAAGTCCTGCCGAGGCAAAGGCCCGCGCTGCCGCCGCTCCGACAAGCCCGCCGCCGACGACGATGACATCGAACCGGCTCACGGGAGCGGCTGCTCCGCATCCTTCCGCCAGCGCTCATCCACGAGGCGGACAAGTCCGGCAATGCTGTCCTTGTGCTTCCGCCATCCGGCTTCGTCCAGACGGCAGGACCATTGTTCGGCTACCCGTTCCGTGGGCCAGGCATTGATCGGCGGCCGGCAATCGAACGGAATTTCATCTTTCAACTCCTGAAACTCGTCAAGGCAAAGTTCGACCGCCGCCGGGAAGAAAATGACGCGAATTTCGCCCGGATCGGCAATTTCGATCTTGTGGGACGCAGCCTGTCTTTCGCCCCTCGACAATGTGCGCGCATTGCGCCTGTAAAATGTAATTCCCAGGTTCGCTTTGTAGGAAGGCCGCGAATTGAGTTCGAGCGCGGCGACGGCGTCCCGCCACAAATCGCGCATTCCGTATTCGTCGAGTTTTCTGTTTATGGCTTCGAGACGGATTTTGTCCTTCTCCTCGCGGCGGCGCGGCGGCTTGTGCTCATCGTTGTGGTCGAGTCGCCGCGCCAGGAGCATTCGGTCCCCGTGGCGGTATCCCATGAAGGTCAGCAGGTCGATTTCAACGCCTTTCCCCGCCAGCCAGCCGGCCATGCGCTGCGCCGGTTCATCCGCTCCGAGGCCAACCAGGACGATCCGGACCGGCCTCAACGATTCCAGCGAGTCCCAGTTGTCGTTGCTGTCGTACCACTCCTCGAAATTCCCGATCTCGGGAATGCCGCCCCGGCCCGAGTTGTCGCCGATCAGCCTGTGGAGTTCGGTGTCGTCCAGCGAGTCGAGCCAGGAGGCGTAATCGACCGCCTGCGCGACCGCTTCCCGCCTGAGCTTCTCCCGCTTCAACTCGAACACGACCAGCCGGCCGTCCGAATCGACCCCCAGCAGGTCCAGGTATCCGTTGGCGGTGGGCGTTTGCCGGCCAACCAGTTCGAGACCCGGCATCAGCATGGCCGGTTTCCGGACCAGAATGTCCTCCAGAACGGCTTCGGTGCCGGTGCGCTCGGCCTCCTCCAGCCGCTTCGAATCCTTCGTCGCCTCGTCCACTTCCCAGATTCCGAAATCGTCCGTCATGGCCGCCTCCCGCCCGCGTCGGCGTTATACCACCCTTCCCGGCCCGGAACCGACGGGTGCGCGGGCGCCGGTGCCACCGGTGATTTGCCTATTAATTCCCCATTTCAGTGCGGTCACATAGGGCATGGCTAAATTTTCATCATTTCTATAGCGTGCAGCGGCCTCAGCTTTCATAATTATCCGTGAAAACAACATCTTACCGTTTTGGCCCGGTTCTTGTTCCTGCCTTTCCGAATCCGACCGACGGATGGCCCAACAAGGGGGTGCAGCAGATGAAACTGATTGCGGCAATCATCAAGCCGTTCAAGCTGGACGAGGTCCGGGAGGCGCTGACGGAACTTGGCCTGCAGGGACTGACGGCAACCGAGGTCAAGGGCTTCGGCCGCCAGAAGGGGCAGACCGAAATCTACCGCGGCGCCGAATACACGGTGAACTTCCTGCCGAAGGTAAAGATCGAGGTCGCGGTGGACGACGCCCAGTGCGAGGCGGCGGTCGAGGCGATCCGGAAGGCCGCCCATACCGGGCGGATCGGCGACGGCAAGATTTTCGTGAACGACATCGGCCATGCGGTGCGCATCCGCACCGGCGAGGCCGGGCCGGAAGCGCTTTGAGCGGGAGATAAGGACATGCTTCGCACCATCACCGGCCTCGCGGCCCTTATCCTGCTGGCGGCACCGCCCGCCCATGCGGCGGTCGAGGGCGAGATCGCCTTCATCTTCAACACCTTCTCCTTCCTGGTGCACGGCTTCCTGGTCATGCTGATGGCGGCCGGCTTCGCCATGCTGGAATCGGGCCTCGTGCGCACCAAGAACACCGCGGCGATCTGCCTGAAAAACATCGCGCTCTACTCGCTGGCCGGCATCATGTTCTACATCGTCGGCTACGCCGTGATGTACACCGATGTTGACGGCGGCTGGATCGGCACGTTCGACTTCTTCTACAACCCGTCGGAGGCCGAACTCGCGCTTCTCAACGCCGAGGAAGCCACGCCCGAGCAGGCTGCGGCCGTGGTCGGGAACGGCTATTCGGTCATGTCCGACTGGTTCTTCCCGATGGTGTTCGTGGCCACGGCCGCCTCCATCGTCTCGGGCACGCTGGCCGAGCGCATCCGTATCTTTCCCTTCCTGGTGTTCACCGTCCTGCTCTCGGCGCTGATCTACCCGATCCAGGCGTCCTGGGTCTGGGCGGCGGCTGGCTGGCCGAGATGGGCTTCAGCGATTTCGCGGGCTCGACGCTGGTGCATTCCACCGGCGGCTGGGCGGCGCTCGCGGGCGCCATCGTGCTGGGCGCGCGCAAGGGCAAATACGGGCCCGACGGCAGCATCAACCCGATGCCGGGCGCCAACCTGCCGCTGGCGACGCTCGGCGCCTTCATCCTCTGGTTCGGCTGGTTCGGCTTCAATGGCGGCTCGCAGCTGGCGCTCGGCTCCGCGCTCGACGCGGTGGCGATCTCCATCGTCTATGTGAACACCAACCTCGCGGCCGCAGCGGGCGTGATCGCGGCCATGGCGACGAGCTACGCCATGTACCGCAAGATCGACCTCACGCTGGCGCTGAACGGCGCCATCGCGGGCCTCGTCTCGATCACCGCCGGGCCCGACCTCCAGAACCATGCGCTGGCGCTCGTCATCGGCGGCATCGGCGGCGTGCTGGTGGTCTATGCGGTGCCGCTCCTCGACCGTCTGAAGATCGACGATGTGGTGGGCGCCATCTCGGCCCATCTGGTCGCCGGCATCTGGGGCACGCTCGCGGTCGGCATTTTCGGCGGCGGCGACTTCCGCGTGCAGCTCATCGGCGTGCTCGCCATCGGCGTCTTCGTCTTCGCCGCCTCGCTCGTCGCATGGTTCGTGCTGAAGCTTCTTCTCGGCATCCGGGCCTCCGAGGAAACCGAGGATGACGGCCTCGACAAGGCCGAGCTCGGGATGGAGGCCTATCCGGAGTTCGGCAGGGGTTCCTCGCCGCTCTTCTAGCGGCAGGACCCTCCCGGCGGCCCGCGGGCGCGCGGCGGGAAAGCGTTCGGTCACGCGGTGATGAGGGTGATGGATTCAGCGATTGAGCGTCCGCTTCCAGTCCTTGCGGAGCGGTCGCAGCCAGATGTCCTTTTTCGGCTGGGCTCGTTTCGTATGCCTGTCATAGCGTCCTCTT
>JAJDVH010000150.1 GCA_022826185.1 Alphaproteobacteria bacterium | reverse complement strand
AAGAGGACGCTATGACAGGCATACGAAACGAGCCCAGCCGAAAAAGGACATCTGGCTGCGACCGCTCCGCAAGGACTGGAAGCGGACGCTCAATCGCTGAATCCATCACCCTCATCACCGCGTGACCGAACGCTTTCCGGCATCGTCGTCGCGCTCCGGCTGGAATGCTCGCGGATCAGTCATCAAACCGTATGCGAGCGGCATCAAGTCGGGGACGATTGAAGGCGACGGAAGGCGGAAAGTCAAGGGGTCACGAACCGGGAAGGATGGAAAAATACTAACTATTACAACCCTCTATCATGCTCCCGGCGACAGACGGCGGACGGTGGCGGCAGATGGCTACGCTGGTATGCGACCCCGGAACAAGTCCGGGCATGACGGAGGGGGCGATCGGGCGGCGGGCGTCGAAGTCGTCATGGGTTCCGGTCAACGACCGAGGGTATCACCCCCGCCTTGGAGCCTGTGAACGAATCCGTTTTGGTTTGTGGTTTCTGGATTTGGAAGCGGCGGTTTTGCTGAGCGAAGGTTTTTTCGGTGTTACGGGTCGGTCGCGGCGGTTGCCGGGGCATTGCGCACTGAGGCGGCCTGGCTTTTTCGGGCGATCCACCGGCAGGGCCGGGCAGCCGCCCCTGTCCGGGGCTGCGGGCGTCATCCCTACTGGTCTGCGCCGCTGCCCCCCTGCGTGGTCGTCCCCGTGTCTGTCTGGGTGGCTGTCCGGGTGTATGTCACGCTGAATGTGAGCGTGCCCGAAGCCGTCTGACCCTCGTCGTTGGTCATCGTCACAGCGGCCTCGGCCGCAGCGGGACTGGGAGGCCGCGGCGACAGCGCGTTCAGTTGCGCGGCGGTCATGAACCTCACATAGAAGCGATCGGACTCGCTCGCCTGCCTGTCGGGATAATAGTCGCGGCTGGCGATATGAGTCGTAGGGCCCCCAATGCTCGTGAATCTCGGATTCGTCCCCGCATTGTCGAACAGGTCGCCGACAAAGAAGATGATCTGCTCGCCGGCATCCGCCGCTATTGTCTCCGTGGCCGAGGCTGACCAGGCCGGCGGCCCCGCAGGCGCCGACCCGGAGGTCTGGGTGTATGTCACGCTGAATGAGATCGTGCCGGAAGCCGTCTCGCCCTCGTCGTTGGTCATCGCCACAGTGGCCGTGAACGTAAAGGGGCTGGAAGGAGACGAGTCCAGCGCGTTCAGCTCCTCGGCGGTCTTGACTTCCACGAAGAAGGTGTCGTCCGCACTTTCCTCCTCGAAAATACCGTGCGCCCGGACATAGTCCGCGCTGTCGACCGTCCCGCTCGTATATTTCGGATTCGTCCCCGCATTCTGGAATGCGCCCCGGACGGGGAAGTTGATCGTCTCGCCGGCGCTTGCGGTTACCGCATCCGATTGCGCGAACTCCGGGTCCGCCGCGGCCGGCGCGGCGAACCCGACCGCCACCGGCAGGACGAGAGCCGCCGCCCACGGCATCCGGAAACGCTTCGACCCGGCCTTGAACCCTTCCAACCTCATCGTCCGTCTCCTTTCAGGCAGCCGTTGCGGCGGCGGCCCCTGTCCGGGGCCGCGGGCGTCATCCGCCTCCCTGCGCGGTCGTCCGGGCGTATGTCACGCTGAATGTGAGCGTGCCCGAAGCCGTCTGCTCCTCGTCGTTGGTCATCGCCACATTGATCTCGGCCTCAAAGGGACTGGGAGGAGGCGGCGACATCGCGTTCAGATCCGCGGCGGTCTTGAACGTCACGAAGGCGCGATCGGACTCGTCCACATCCTTATTGGGATGAAAGCCGTGGTCGGCGATGTAAGTCGCATCGCCCCCGAAGCCCGTGAATCTCGGATTCGTCCCCGCATTGTCGAACAGGTCGCCGGCATTGAAGATGATCTGCTGGCCGGCAGACGCCGCTACTGTCTCCGTGGCCGTCCAGGCCGGCGGCGGAGGCGGCGACGCGGAGACCTGGGTGTATGTCACGCTGAATGTGAGCGTGCCCGAAGCCGTCTTGCCCTCATCGTTGGTCATCTCCACATCGGCCGTGAACGTAAAGGGGCTGGAAGGAGGCGGGTCCAGCGCGCTCAGGGCCGCGGCGGTCTTGATTTCGACGGCGAAGGTATCGGCCTCGGTTTCCACCTCGATAAAACTGTGATCCTCGATATAATCCTCGTTACTGACCGTCGCCTTCGTATATCTCGGATTCGCCCCCGAATTCAGGAATGCGCCGCGGACGGGAACCCTGTACGACGCTCCGGAGCTTGTGTTTATCGTAAGCGATGAATAGGCGAACTCCGGCACCGCCGCGGCCGGCGCGGCGAGCCCGACCGCCACCGGCAGGACGAGAGCCGCCGCCCACGGCATCCGGAAACGCTTCGACCCGGCCTTGAACCCTTCCAGCCTCATCATCCGTCTCCCTGCAGGCAGCCGTTGCGATTCGCCGTTCCATCGCAGCGGTACATGGCTTCCGAGCTTTGTAAATCCTTCAATATTGAAGGTTCCAAACGCCCGATCGGGGAACGAAACCGGCGCGCGCCGCGCCATTGCCGTCCGCCGGGGGGCCGTCCTGGCGAGATCACTGGCAGTCCGAAAACTGTTCTTCGATGAGCACCGCATTCGATCCGATGAAGGCGGCGCGGCGGGCTTCGGTTTCCTCCATCGAGGCGTTCCATACGGACATGATGTCCGACACGGCCGAGGCCCATTCCCGGTGGGCCGCGTTCCTGTCCTGCGCGCGCCGGGCGGCGGCATCGGCGATCGGGTCGGCGACGGAGGAATGACCAAGCTGCTCGGCGCTGTTGGCGGCCCAGTAAAGGGAGCCCTCGTAAGCGGCCTCCGCGCCGGCGAGAGCCTGGGCGTAGGCGTCGTTCGCCGCCTGGAATTCCTCCCTGTAGGTTTCATCCGCGCTCGTCGCGCCGGCGTCGAACGCGGCGTTGGCCTGCTCCCACATCTCGTCCATGCGGATCTTTCGCATGTCCTCGCAGCCTGCCTGCGCCCATGCGGACATAGTCGCCGCGGCCGACAGGGCCGCCGCGAGGACAAGCGGGCGGATCATCGCCATCTCCGTCTCTCTCCCGGTATCGGATGCGCGCCGGCCATCGGGGTCGTCATCGCGGCGTTCAGGATCCGGCCACGATCACTTCGTCCCCGGCCTTCAGGCCGCCGACGATCTCCACTTCGTACAGGGTCGTCTCTCCCGCCTGCACCCGCACTTCCCGGGGCGCGCCGCCCTCCTTGTCCACCACGCGGACCCGGTAGTTCCCCGGGCTGCCCTTCACGGCGGCCAGGGGCACGAGCAGGGCGTCGGGCTCGTCCCGGACGACGATCGTGACATTCGCCGACATGCCCAGGCGCAGTTGCGCGAGATGCTCGTCGGTGAGGCGGTCGATCACCGCGGTGACGTCGAAAATCGGCACGCGCGAGCGTCCTTTCGACCGGGACTGGGGGGAGACCCGCGCAATCCTGCCCTGGAACACGAGGTCGGGAAAGGCGTCCCCGCCGATCCTGACCCGCTGGTCCGGTTTCACCTTCACGACATCCACCTCGTCCACCCCGCCGGCGACGGAAATCGTTTCGAGTTCGGCGATGCTCAGCAGGTAGCCGCCCTGGTTCACCGGCCGGCCCACCGCCAGCGGGCGCCCGTCGCCGTCCTCGCCGGACTTCTGCGCGCTCTTGCTGCCGGGTTCGAGAACGATCCCCGAAATCGGCGCATAGACGACCGCTTCCTGCAGGGTCTTCTCCAACCCCTCCATCCGCGTCTTCGCGTTCTCCATCCGGAGCCTGGCGACCCGCACTGCGTCCGGGTCGGCCTTGGCCCGCGCCGCCTCCAGGTCCTGCCGCGCCGCCTCGTATCTCAGCTTCTGGCCCTGATATTGCTGCTCCGCCGCCTTGTGCTCCGATGCCGGGATAACGCCCTGCTCCAGCAGCAGGGCGGTTTCGGCGAGCTTGCCCTTCCGCGTCTCGTATTCCATGCCGGCCAGCGCCACGGCGCGCCGGACCCGCGCCATTTCCGGGCTGCTCTCCCAATTCTCGAGCTCCTCGAGCTTGTCCCGGGCGTCGAAATATCTGGTCTGGGCCTCGAAGTGCCGGCGGTCGGTCTCGGCGACATCGAGCTGGACCAGCGGCTGGCCCGCCGACACCAGGTCGCCGTATTCGACGAGCAATTTCGCCACCTTGCCCGCGACCTGGCTGGTCACCGGCACCTCCCTGCCCGGTTCGAGCCTGCCGACGAAAGAGACCGTGCTGACCAGCCGCCGCGGCGCGACGGTGATGGTGAGCGCCCCCTTCGACGCCTCGGCGGACGGTCCCGCAGCCCCCAGCGTGAACGCCGACCCCGCCTCGTCCCAGACATACCAGGCGGCGCCGGCGAACAGGACGACCACCACCAGCATGGCGGCCACCCGCACCGCCGTCATCTTCTTCAGGGCCGAGTCCAGCGCCTTGTTCTTGTCCTCGATCTCGCGATAGGCGCCCCGCAGCTCGGCGTTCTGCGCCTGGGTCGCCTCCGCCAGCGCCTCCACTTCGGTAATGTCGTCCAGAACGGCGACGAGACCCACCCTGCGGGCCTCCCCGTCATCGCGGCTGACGAGGTAGCTTGTGGTCACGGCGATGGACCGCTCCGCGCCGTCCCCGGCCGGCAGGCGGATCGTCGAACGGGAGCCGACCGCCTCGTCATAGACCGCCGCCAGCACGATGTCGTTGAAGGCCTCAAGGTCCTCGCGGTTCATCAGCACCTCGGCGATCGTCCTGCCCCGGACCTCCGCGCCGTCCAGGCCCAGCAGCCGCGACGCCGCCGGGTTCAGGATGCCGATGCGGCCGCTGGCGGCGACCGTCAGCACTCCCTCGCTCATGCTCTCCAGCACGTTGCGGTGGAGCAGCGTGTCCTCATGCGCCTCCCTGTCGTTCCCGAGCGGGACGACTGTCGATTTTTCGTCGCTCATTGCTCTACCCCGCCATCGGCCAGCGGGCCGACATCGATCCCCCAGGTGTCCAGCGTGGTGCCCAGCGCCTGGTCGAGCGTCGTCAGCGCGTCCAGATAGGTGATGGCCGCATCCACCTCGCTGTTCTGGCTCCTCACCAGATCGTCCTCGAACCTGACCAGCCGGAAATTGCTGGACAGGCCGGCGTTCAGCTTGATCCGCTCGGTCTCCAGCTTCCGTTCGGCGAGCTCCCTGGCCTGCCGGGCCAGCTCCGCCCGCCGCAACCGCACCTCCACCCTGCGCACGGCGCGGTGGACCTCGACCTCGATCGACTGGCGCAACTCCACCACCCGCAGGCGCGATTGCCGGAGGCCGATCTTCGCCCGCGCATGGGCGCGCCGCGCCATGTCCACGCTCGCGCCGATGGGGATGTCCAGAGTGAGCCCGACATTGTAGTCGTCGTCGGATCGGCTGTAGGCCTCCGACAGCGAGCCCCCGCTATGTCCGAAGGTCGCCCCGGCGGTGAGGCTCAAGCCCCACTCGCGCGCGTTCTCGGCCTCCGCCAGAGCCAGCTCCGCATTCTCGACGTCGATCAGGGCGCGGAGATAGTCGGCCCGGTTGCCGAGCGCGGTCTCGACGCTCCGGTCGCGGTCGATTTCCACAGGCTCGACGCGCAGCGGCTCCGTCGGCACGATCCGGGTGCGGCTGTCGATGTCGAGAATGTCGATCAGGGCGAGCCGGGCGTCGTTGAGCGCGCCCTCGGCCTCGGTCAGGCTGAGTTCCCGCTCGGCGACGCTCGCTTCGGTCTGGACGATGTCCTGCCGGGCCATCCGCCCCGTCTCGATCAGCACCCGGTTCACCGCCAGCTGGTCGCGGGACCGCTGCAGGGACCGCTCCGCGATCTCCAGCGCGCGCATGCGCTGGATGAGGCCCCGATAGGCCCGGACGGTCTGGGCGACAAGGCCGGCGACCGTCCCCTTGAAGCTGAGGACATTGCCCCGCTCCGCGCGCCTCGCCCTGACGACCCCGGCGGTGCCGACCGTCGTTCCGCCGCCCTTCAGCAGGGGCTGCGTAAAACTGAAATTCGTGCCCTGGGTGACCTTGTCCGCGCTCGTCGCCTCGTGGGTCGCGCCCAGCGTGAACGATCCGCCGGTGGGGAGCGGCACCGTCACGCTGGGCGCAAACCCGAGCGTCGAGGCGTTCTTGCGCCCGGCCGCCGCCGACGCCGCCGTCGAGTCGCCCCTCGCGGTCAGGCCGATGCTGGGCCTCGGGCGGAAGGCGTCCTCGGCGTCTTCGAGGGAGAGCCGCTGGGTGAGGCGCCCGAGACGGCTGGAGGCGAGGTCGCGGTTGTTCTCCACCGCCAGCAGGATGCACTCGGCCAGGGTCAGTTGCCGTTCGAGCGGGTCGTCCGGCGCGGACTGGGCCGCCGCGGCCCCTGCCGCCGCCAGCCAGCCCGCCAGCGCCGCCGCCGCAAGGAAGCCCGGCCGGCTCGCGCTGAACGCCCCCTCCGTCATGCCCGGACGCCCCCCTCCGTCATGCCCGGACTCGTTCCACTGCTGTCCGGTTCAGCCATCGGGTGAAGGTGAACGGGTGTCGGCCGGAGTTTTCGGGCGCGCACGGCCTCTCCCGTCTGTTCCCTTTCCATCATGCCCGAACGCCCCTCTCCGTCATGCCCGGACATGTTCCGGGTATCCATGCGGCCGTGCGGTAGAAGCGGTGGAAGGGGATGCCCGGAACAAGTCCGGGCATGACGAGAAGATGGTCGGGACGCCGGGCGCTGATCCGTGTCCCGATCCGATGGAACCCTTTGAAATCCTGTTG
>JAJDVH010000251.1 GCA_022826185.1 Alphaproteobacteria bacterium | reverse complement strand
CGTGCAAATCGCATCGGGGTCAGGTTACACTCTGTACGCATCGGGGCGCTCCTCTGCAACAGGACAAGTCTTTGAAGCAGAAGTACTTTCTCACATGCAGAGCCCCGATGCACCTACACCCGGTGAGAAATCCGGGTTAGGTCGCGGCGTTGACCGCCGGCCGCACAGATTACGACGTCATCGTCGCCGGCGGAGGTTCGGCCGGCGTGGCCGCCGCCGTCGCCAGCGCGCGCATGGGCGCCAGAACCCTTCTTCTTGAGCGCTACAACTGCCTGGGCGGCGCGGCGACGATGCGCACTGTCGTCACCTATTGCGGCCTCTACACGCTTGGCGAAACCCCGCGCCGCGTCGTCGGCGGCATCGCCGAAGAGGTGATGCAGGGCCTGCGCAGGCAAGGCGCCGTCAGCGGGCCGCACCGGCATCGGGGCGTGTTCGTCACCTTCGAGCCGGAAGCATTGAAACCCGTCCTCGACGACATGGCCGCCGCGGCCGGCGTGACGGTGATGTTCTCGAGTTTCGTTGCAGGCGCAGCGCGAAATGACGGCCGGATCGGGACGGTCACCGTCGCCGGCCATTCGGGCCTGGAGACCTTCTCCGCCAACGCCTTCGTGGACTGCACCGGCGAAGGCGACCTCGCGGCCTTCGCCGGGGCCGGCACCCGCTACGGCAACGGCGGGCATGTGAATCTCGGCACGCTCGGCACGCGGTTCGGCGGCATCCCGCCGTCCGTCCCCGTGACGGCCGAACGAATTGCGGCGGCAGTCGCGGATTTCGGGCCGCGGGCCAGGGCGCTCACCAAGGACCGCGGCGTGGTCCCGCGCCTGCCCATATCGGGCGATGCCGTCGTCTATCTCGCCTCGGAGGACTATGACCCGCGCGACAGCCTCTCCATGTCGGCCGCGGAGGCCCGCGGCCGGCGGCAGGCCTGGATCTATCTGGAAGTGCTCCGGACGATCGAGGGCTGCGGGAACGCCTACCTCGTCGCGACGGGCCCCGAATTCGGCACGCGCGAGTCGCGCCATCTCAACTGCATGCGGCATTTGACATGGGCCGACATAGAAAGCCGCGCGCGGTTCGAGGACTGCATCGCGCTCGGCGGCTGGGGCGCGGAATGGCACGACCGCGCCACATACGAAAGCAGTTACGACTATCCGCCGGACCGGGGCGCCTACGAGATACCGCTCGGCTGCCTGCGCAGCGTGGACACGGCGAACCTGTTCTGCGCCGGGCGCCTCGCCGACGGGGACCGGAAGGCCGGCGCCGCCATCAGGGTCATGGGCACCGCATTCGCGACCGGCCAGGCGGCCGGCATCGCCGCAGCGCTCGAAGCCGACGGCCGCTTCGGCGCCGCCGCCGTCCGGCAGGCGCTGCGTAAACAGGACGCCATGCTGGACCTGTCCGACGTCGAGACGTGAGCCCGGTCCGGGAGAGTACCGACTAACCGGCGCTGTTGACGGTCTCCGCCGCCAGTTCGCGGACGACCGCCCGCAGCGCTTCGTCACTATTGGCTTCTCCGCCTGCGGCTTCATATTGCGCCCGCTGGCGTTCGGCCGAGGTGCCCGTGTCCGCGATCCGCCGGGCGCGCTCCATTTCGGCCGTGCAGCCCAGCGCCTCGGCGTCTTCCTTCAGGAGTTCCAGAAGCTCCTCGGTGAGGTCGGCGAAGGGAACCAGGGTCCGCTTGCCGAAGTCCACCAGATTGCTCCGGCTGCCGTAGCGCTGCGCCAGCCAGCGGTTCTCCTGGATGAGCATGTTGGGATAGTCGCGCCAGCGCTGATTGCCGAGCCGCAGGCGGTAGAGCATGCGCAGGATGCACTGGAACAGCGCCGCCGCGGTGAGCGCGTCCTCCATGTCGGGGCACACGTCGCAGATCCGCATTTCGAGCGTCGGAAAGCGGGAGCTCGGCCGGAGGTCCCACCAGATCTTGGAGCCGTCCTCCAGCAGGCCGGAGCTCGTCATGTGCTCGACCAGGCGCTGATATTCCGACCAGCTGGCGAGCGGCTCGGGCAGGCCGGTGCGCGGCATGGCGTCGAAGACCGTGAGCCGGTAGGAAGACAGGCCCGTGTCCCGCCCCTGCCAGAAGGGCGACGAGGTGGTGAGGCAGAGCAGGTGGGGCAGGAAATAGCGCGCCTGGTTCATCAGGTCGATGCGCAGTTCCTCGTCCTCGATGCCGACATGGACATGCATGCCGCAGATGAGCATGCGGTAGGCGACGGCCTGCATGTCGTGGGCGAGGCCCTCATAGCGTTCCTTGTGGACATAGTCCTGCTGGCGCCAGTCGCCGAACGGATGCGTGGAGGCCGCGACCGGGGCGAGGCCGTGATTGCCGCAGGCCCGTGCGACGCCGCTCCTCAGCCGGCGCAGCTCGGCCCGGACCTCGCCGATATCGGCGCAGACCTTCGTGCCGATCTCGACCTGGGCCCGGAGGAACTCATTCGTCACCTGGTCGCCGAGCGCGCTCACACACTCGTCCATCAGGCTTTCGGGAGGATCGGAGGCCAGGTCGCCCGTCTCGGTATCGACCAGGAGATATTCCTCCTCGACGCCCAGTGTGAACGCAGGCTCGGCTATCTTCATGGGTCGATCCCTCTACCGTCGGAGCCGTTCGCCGCGCAAGGATACAGAGGCCCCGGACAAACCGGAATGCCGGCCGACAACGGCGCGCTATAGTCCGGGACATCCGACGGAAGGAAACGCCCCCATGCAATTCGGCGCGATGGTCAACACCAAGATCGACGAGTGGCAGACGCTGAAGCTCGCCGAAGAGCTCGGCTACGATTCCGGCTGGGCGCCGGACAGCCAGATGATCTGGTCGGACTGCTATGCGGTGCTGGCGCTGGCGGCCGCCAACACCTCGCGCATCCGCCTCGGCACCGGCGTCGCGATACCGGGCACGAGACTCGCCCCGGTGACGGCGCATTCCATCGCTTCCATCAACCGGCTTGCGCCCGGCCGCGCCTTTCTCGGCATCGGCACGGGCCACACCGCCATGCGCATCATGGGCCACAGGCCGATGAAGTCCGCCGCGTTCCGCGACTATCTGCGCGTGGTGCGCGGCCTGCTGCACGGCGAGGAGGTCGCGTTCACCCATGACGGCGTGACGCGCCCGATCCGCTTCCAGAACCGGGAGATGGGCTTTATCGGCTTCGAGCCGCCGGTGCCGATCCATGTCGCCGCCAACGGGCCGCGGGCGCTGGAGATCGCGGGCGAGCTCGGCGACGGGCGCATCTGCGCGGGCGCGGAGCCCTTGGGCGTCATGGCGCGCAATCTCGACCGGGTGAAAGCCGGGGCCGAGAAGGCGGGCCGCACCTTGCCGGAGGACTTCCACGCCTCCACGCTCACCTTCTACTGCGCGATGAAGCCGGGCGAGAAGGTGAGCGACCCGCATATCGTCGAGGAGGTCGGCGCGCAGGTGGGCGCCACCTTGCATTACTGGTGGGAGCATGCGCGCATTGTCGGCCACGACGACTTCATCCCCGACTACGCCCGCGACGACTGGGAGCTCTACAACCGCTTCCTCGCCGGCCTCGGCATCCCCGACGACCGGATGCATCTCCGCGTCCATCAGGGCCACTGCTCCTACCTGCCGGAGGCGGAGCACCGCTTCGTCACGCCCGCCACGGTGCAGGCAACCGGCGGGCTGGTCGGCGAGCCGGACCTGATCGTCGAGCGCATCCGGGCGATGGAAGCCGCCGGGTGCCGGGAGATCGTGCTGCTGCCGCCCAAGGCCGTGGACCGGCGCAATTTCCGCCGGTTCGCCGAAGAGATCATGCCGAAGTTCCGCTAGGCAGGGTCCGGAGGGAAACGCCGCGCGATGACGAGCGCTCCGGGCAGGCGGGCGGCGGCGGGCGTCGTCGTCGTGGGGCTGGGCACGGCCATCGGCTCGCTCGACACGGCCGTCAACATCGCCTTCCCGGACATCGTCCGCAGCCTCGGCATCGAGCTCGGCGACATCCAATGGGTCGTGATCTGCTACGTGCTGACCTATGCGAGCCTGATGCTGGTCTGCGGGCGGCTGGGGGACCTGTTCGGCCATGCGCGGCTGTTCCGCATCGGGCTTGCCTGGAGCGTCGCCGCCTTCGTCGCCTGCGCGCTCGCGCCCGCCTTCGAGATCCTGCTCGCCGCCCGCGTGGCCCAGGGCGTCGGCACGGCGATGGTGCTGGCCGTGGGTCCGGCGCTGGCGACGGCTTACTTCCCGGAGTCGTCGCGCGCGCGGGTGCTCGGCGCCTACACGCTGCTGTTTGCGCTCGGCGGCGCCGTCGGCCCTTCGCTCGGCGGCGTGCTGGTCGATGCGATGGGCTGGGCCGGCGTGTTCTGGTTCCGCGCGCCGATCGCGCTCGCGGCGCTGCTGCTCTTCCGCGCGCCGCCCGCTGCCGCGCCGGGAGGAGCCGCCTCCCGTTTCGACGCGGTCGGCGGCGTGCTGCTGGTGCTCGCCGTCGGCTGCCTGCTGCTCGGCATCAACCGGGCGGCGAGCGGCGGCTGGTTCGGCGTCGCGCTGCTGCTGGCGGCGCTCGCGGCCGGCGCCTGGTTCGCGCTCCGCAGCCATCCCTCGCCCATCATCCGCCTGGCTCCCTTCCGCCGGCCGGGCTTCTCCATCCCGGCTCTCAGCAACATCGCGGTCAATCTCGTCGGCTTCGCGGTCATGCTGCTGGTGCCCTTCTGGCTCGACCGGGTGGCCGGGCTGGACGTGCTGACCGCGGGCGCCCTGCTCGCCCTCTCGCCGCTCGGCATGGCGCTTGCCTCGCCCCTTGCAGGCCGCTGGG
Source organism: Alphaproteobacteria bacterium (assembly GCA_022826185.1). GTDB lineage: Bacteria > Pseudomonadota > Alphaproteobacteria > Bin95 > Bin95 > Bin95. The sequence continues at coordinate 7,435 of JAJDVH010000251.1, read as the reverse complement.
CGCAGCGCCGCGACGGCAGGCTGATCGCGGCGGCAGGCGCGCTCGCGGTCGCGGGCGGCCTTGCCGGCATCGGCCTCTGGGGCGCGGCGCCCGGCATGGCCTTCGTGGCGGCCGCGCTGCTGCTCCACGGCGCCGGCCTCGGCATCTTCCAGGTCGCCTATCTGGAGGTCGCCAGCGCCAGCCTGCCGCTCCGTGACCGGGGCGTGGCCGGCAGCCTCGTGATGATGACGCGCACGCTCGGCGTGGTGCTCGGCGCAACCGGGCTGATGCTCGCCTTCAACACCGTCGGCGGCACATTCCTCTACGCTTTCGCCGCCGTCTTCCTCGGCTCCGCCGCCGTTCCGGTCCTGGCCGCCCTGGCTCTGGTTTTTGCAACGGACAGGGCTTCCCGGTAGGCCCGCAGGGCCCGGCCCGCCCTACCGGTTATCCTCCAGGATCATCCCCGCGCCCTTCTCCGCGATCATGATGGTGGGGGCGTTGGTGTTGGCGGTGGTGACGGCGGGCATGACCGAGGCGTCGATGACCCGCAGCCCTTCCAGCCCGCGCACGCGCAGGCGCGAATCGACCACCGCCATCGGGTCCTCGCCCATGCGGCAGGTGCCGACCATGTGGTAGATCGTCCGCCCGGTCTGGCGCACGAAGTCCTCCAGCGCCTCCCGGCCCGCTACTTCCGGCCCCGGCGAAATCTCCCCCTGCGTGATGCCGGCGAAGGCGGGCTGGGCGAGAATCTCGCGCGCCTGGCGGATGCCCTCCAGCGCGACGCGCATGTCGTCCGGGTCGTCGAGGAAGTTGGGGCGGATCGCCGGCCGTTCGAACGGGTCCGACGACACCGCCACGATCTCGCCGCGCGAGGAGGGGCGCGCGATCGAGACCGCCACCGACATGCCGGGCTCGCGCTCCAGCGCGCCGAACTCGTTCTCGTCGAAGCTCGCCGGCGTGAACAGCAGCTGGATGTCCGGCGAGGCCAGCCCGTCGCGCGAGCGCGTGTAGCATTGCGCGCTGGAGACGCCGAAGGTGAGCGCGCCGTTGCCGAGGAGCGCAAAGCGCGCCATCTCGCGCACCAGCCGCCAGCCGCGGGCGAGCTGGTTGACCGACTGCTGGCCGCGCACCCGGTGGGAGATGCGCACGGTGTAATGGTCGGAATAGTTCATGCCGACGCCCGGCAGGTCGTGGCGGACCTCGACGCCGATCTCCCTGAGCCGCTCCGCCGGGCCGACGCCCGATATGTGGAGCAGGTGCGGGGAGTTGACGGTGCCGCCGGAGACGATGACCTCGCGCGCCGCCGTCACGGTCCGGTCCCTGCCCCGCTGCCGGAACGTCACGCCGGTGCAGCGTCTGCCGTCGAAGGTGAGCCCGGTCGCGTGGGCGCCGGTCTCGACATGCAGGTTCGCCCGCCCGCGCGCGTCGCGCAGGAAGGTGCGCGCGGTCGAGCCCCGGAAGCGCCCGTTGCGCGACATCTGCGAGTAGCCCACACCTTCGGCCGGCGGCCGGCCGCTCAGGTCCCGCGCGAAGGCGTGCCCCGCCTGCTGCGCCGCCTCGACGAAGCGGTGGGTGAGCGGCAGGACCGTCCGGTAGTCCTCCACCAGGATCGGCCCGGACTTGCCGCGCTCGCCCGGGTCGCCCGGCCCGTAGCGTTCGATGCTCTTGAAGTGCGGCTTCACGTCGTCATAGGACCAGCCGCGCGCGCCCAGCTGCGCCCAGTTGTCGTAATCGGCCGCATTGCCGCGGATGAACAGCATGCCGTTGATCGAGGAGGAGCCGCCCAGCACCTTGCCGCGCGGGCAGTGGAGCGCACGGTTGCCGGTCTTCTCGTCCGGCTCGGTGTAGTAGTTCCAATTGACGACCGGGTGGGTGATGAGCTTCAGCACGCCGGCCGGAACATGGATGAGCGGGTTCGTGTCCTTCCCGCCCGCCTCCAGCAGCACCACTTCCGCGCCGCCCGCGCTCAGCCGCTCGGCGAGCACGCAACCGGCGGAGCCCGCCCCGACGATGACATAATCGGCCTGCATGGTCGTCAACCCTCCCCTGCCCCGGCTCCAGTACCGGCCAGCGCACAGCCGGCAACCGCTACACTACCGGTCCTGTCCCCGCCCGCAAACGCTCCGCCGGGACACGATAAATGCGCCTTTCCAGGTCTCCTGACAAAACGGAAACCACATCGGGAACGAGCGGCTGCAACTCCGTAATACGATTACGGGCAGCGAGCATAACCACAACCGGCATCGGCAGACGGTTCGTGTTCTGCTAACCCCGATCCACCGTGACGAGAGCCTGAAACCCCTGACCTGCCGCCAGAGACAACAACCGGCCATTCCGGGTTCCTGCCCATTCCATTTGCTGAACCGTCCGCACATCGAACCGCTCAGGAAAAAACGAGGCGAGCCGCTTGGGTACAGACTCGTCAAGCAGCAGCTTCATTCGTATCGGACAGCAGCAGCGCTGCGGCGCGCTCCAGCACGGCAATGGCCTGTTGCCGCGACACAGTGGGGAAATCTTCCAGAAATTCGTCCAGACAGTCGCCCGCTTCCAGATTCTCCATCAGAATGCGGACCGGAACCCTGGTGCCGGCAAACACGGGAGTCCCGCCGAGAATTTCCGGATCCCTGTCGATCAGCTTGTCCGTCATTCCTGCCTCCGTCTCCAAATCTGTCCGGCCCAACACCCCCAAGCTCGCAGTGAGACTGTAATCGCTGTTCTGCTCGTCGGCGTCAATGCCGGGCGATGGTGTAGCCGGCCTCTTCCCTGTCCCAGGCGCCGGGCGGCAGGCCGGCGTCGCGGAGGTCGCCCTTGCGCAGCTTGCCGGAAGCGGTCTTCTCGAAAGCGCCGACGAAATCCACGAAACGCGGCACGGCATAGCGCGGCATGCGGGGCACGCACCAGTCGAGCAGTTCGCACGGGTCCGGCCGCGCGCCGTTCTCCGGCAGCAGCAGCGCCAGCACTTCCTCCTCGCCGCCCGCGCCCTCGACCCTGACCCCGACGACGGCGCTCTCGGCGATGTCGGGATGCGCGTTCAGCACCTGCTCGACCTCGAAGGCGGAGATGTTCTCGCCGCGCCGGCGGATGCAGTCCTTGAGGCGGTCCACATAATGGAGCCGGCCGCGCTCGTCGTAGCGCGCGGCGTCGCCGGTGTGGAACCAGAAATTGCGCCACGCCTCGACCGTGCGCTCCGGCATCCGGTAGTAGCCGGCGAAGAAGCAGCCGGGCATTTTCGGGCGGATCAGAAGCTCGCCGACCTCGCCCGCCGGCAGCGGCATGTCCGTGTCCGGGTCCACGATGCAGGCCTCGAACCACTGCTCCGATATATATCCGGCGCAGCCCGGCTCCACCGGGTCCGGGAGCGGGCACCAGAAGGGCATGCCGCATTCCGTCATCCCGAAGCCCTGGAGGATGCGCAGGCCGAAGCGCTCCTCGAACGCCGCCCCCCAGGGGCCGATGGGCACCGCCAGGGTCACGCGCAGGCGGTGGTCGCGGTCGCGCGGCGTGGGGGCCGTGTTGAACAGGAACTCCGGCATGACGCCCAGGAGGTTGGTGTGCGTGGCGCCGCAGGCGATGACCTCGTCCAGCCAGCGGTTGGGGCTGAAGCGGCGCACGATATGGACGTGCGCGCCCACCGTCAGCGCCGCGATCGTCTGCGCACAGAGCGCGTTGATGTGGAAGAGCGGCATGGAAACGTAATAGCAGTCGTCCGCCGTCAGGCCCGTCGCGCGCGCCGTCGCGGCGGACATCAGGAACAGGTGCCCGTGCGGCAGCAGCACGCCCTTCGAGGGCCCCGTGGTGCCGGATGTGTACATGATGGCCGCGATATCCCCCGGCCGGGCGGTTGTTTCCGGCGCTGCGCCGCCCTCCCCTGCAGCCAGGAACGCCTCGAAGCTGAAAGCCCTGCTGTCGGCGAACAGGTCCGGCACGGCCGCCGGCGCTTCGTCTCCGACCACGGCCAGCCGGGCCGGCGCCGGCCCCTCGACGCCGTCGAAAGCCCGCAACAGCCCGGCTTCCGCCACGACCATCGCCGGCTCGGCGTTCCCGACCTGGTGCGCCAGGAATGCGCCGCGGAGCTCGATGTTGACCGGCACGATGACGCAGTCCGCCTTCATCGCGCCGAAGAAGGCGATGAGGATTTCCGGCCCGTTGCCGAGCAGCGCCATCACGCGCTCGCCGGGGCCGATGCCGCACGCCGCAAGCGCGGCGGCGAAGCGGTCCGACTCCCGGTCGAGGGCGGCGAAGGTCAGCGCCGCGCCGCCCTCGAAGGTCGCGAACACCCGCCGCCCATGCTCGCGCGCACGGGCGCGGACCAGATGGATCATCGTCCAGTCCGGCCGGACGCGCCCGTCGCCGAGAACCGCTTCGCCCCTCATGGCGGACAACACTAGCGGCGCGCCATCCCCGTGCAAATCCTCCGGGGCCGGCCCGTGTCTCCCTATTCGCCCGCCACCGCCTCGAATATCTCCGCGAACAGTGCGCGTTCCTCCGCCGTCCCCACGGTCACGCGGATGCAGCGGTCCAGCGGGGCGACGCCCGGCATGCGCACGAACACGCCCTGGTCCTGGAGCCTCCCGAGGACAGCGCGCGCCCGGTCGCCGTAGCCGCCCATGTCGATGGCGACGAAATTCGTCGCGGACTGCAGCGTCGAGAGCCCGAGCCGCCGGGCGAGCGCATAATAGTCGTTGCGTCCGCGCGCGACCTCTTCGACCACAGAGGCGATGAACGCCGTGTCGCCGAGCGAGGCGAGCGCGCCGGCCTGCGCGATGCGGTTGACGCCGAAATGGTTGCGGATGCGCCCGAGGCCGCCGATGGTCCGGGCGGGCGCGACGGCGTAGCCGATGCGGGCCCCGGCCATGCCGTGCGCCTTGGAGAAGGTGCGCATGCGGATGACGCGCGGGTCGCCGGCCTCGATGGGGAAGACCGCCGAAGCCGGGGCGAACTCGATATAGGCCTCGTCGAGCACCAGCAGCGTCCATTCCGGCAGTTCCTCGATGAACGCGCGCACCTCCGCGGCGTCGTGCCAGGTGCCCATCGGGTTGTCGGGATTGGCGAGGAAGACGAGCGGCGCCCGCAGCCGGCGCACCGCGTCCAGCAGGGCTTCCAGGTCGATCCGGTCGTCGCGGTAGGGCACCGTTTCGAGCACCCCGCCGAAGCCGGCGACATGGTAGTTGAAGGTCGGGTAGGCGCCGAGCGAGGTCACCACCGGCTGCCCCGGCTCGACGGTCATCCGCACGACGTTTCCGAGCATCTCGTCGATGCCGGCGCCCAGCAGCACCTCGTCCATGGAAACGCCGTGAAGGGCGGCAATGGCGCTGCGAAGCTCATAGCCTTCCGGGTCGTTGTACCAGGAGATGTTCCGGGTGGCCTCGCGCATGGCCTCGGCGGCGCTCGCAGAGATGCCGAAGGCGCTTTCGTTCGCGCCGACGCGGACACGGAACGCCGCGCCGCGCCGGCGCTCCAGCGTCTCCGGGCCGACGAACGGGATCGTCGAGGGCAGGCTTTCGACCAGCGGAGTGAAGCGGGGAGCAGCGATCATGGCTGGTTACTCGCGACAGGACGGGCGCGGCGGCAGCCCGTACGCGTTGACCCACGCTGATATCCGACCGCGCCGGCGCCGGCTCGTCAATAGCGTTGATTGCCTGTCGGGCGTCTCCGTCTCAGAGCGCGGCGGCGCGGGCGAAGGCGGGCCGGACGGTCGTGCGGTCCCAATAAGCCTGGATATTGGGCGTGAAGGCTTCCCCGATGCCGATCCGCCCGGCGAAATGCAGCGCCCAGACGATGGCGATGTCGGCGATGGTGAAGCGCCCGGAGCAGAGATAGTCGCGGCTCTCCAGCGCCGCCTCAAGCACCCGCAACCGGCCGAGGAACCAGAGCCGGTAGTCCTCGACCACCTGCGGCAGACGGCGTTCCTCCGGCTCGAGATCGCGGTAGCGGAAGACCAGCGTCTGCGGGAAGGTGAGCGTGGCGTCGCTGCGATGCAGCCAGTCGAGCCAGAGCGGATAGTCAGCCTCGTCGGGGGCGACCCGGAGCGGCGTCGGGCCGTAGCGGTCCACCAGATAGTGGCAGATGGCGCCCGACTCCGTCATCCAGACATCGCCGTCGATCAGGCAGGGCACGGTGCCGAGCGGGTTCACCTGCTTGTAGTCCTTGTGGTGGGCGCGCGGCGGGAACTCCAGCGTCACCAGCTCGTAGTCGAGCCCCATCTCCTCCAGCGTCCATACGCACCGCATCGAGCGCGCCTGCGCGCAGTGGTAGAGTTTGATCGCCATTTTCCGTCCTTCCGTCCGCGGTCGGTTCCCGTGGCTCACGGAATAGTCCCCGCCGGGGCCTCTGACCATAGCGCCCTTATAGGGTCGGAATACGCAGTTCGGCCCCGCTTGCAATTGACCAACCTTGATGTACATTTCTATCGACCTCTTGGCGTAGCCCCGCACCGGGAGGCCGGGTACAACATCGGGATGGAATCCATGCCTCCGGCCACCTACAAAATCGCTGAAGCGCGTGCCCGGTTTTCGGAGCTTCTGGCGCGGGCGAAGTCCGGCGAGGAAATCGTCATCGCCAAGGGACGGGAACCCCACGCCCGCATCGTTCCCCCGACCGAGGTAACGGGCCGGGAGGCCGCGCCGTTGAGACACCTTGGATTGCCGGACGACCTCTTTGACGGCCACGATCCGGAGCAGGCCGCAATCGACGCCGGGGAATATAACGATCCCCTTGGCATCTGGCGCGGAACTCCCGATCCCGAGTGAGGCTGTTGCTGGACAGCCATGCCGTCTATTGGTGGCTGACGGGAAGCGCCCGGCTGTCGGCAACGGCCCGCGCCCTGATCCTCGACCGCGCCAACACGGTGCTCGTCAGCGCGGTCTCGATATACGAGATCGAACTCAAGACCGGACGCCGAAAGGTGAACCTGCCGCCGCAGGAATTGCGGGCTGCGTTGAGGCGCAACGCGGTCGAGGAACTGCCTGTCACCCACGGCCATGCCGAGTATGCGGCCCTGCTCGATTGGGCGCATCGCGATCCATGGGACCGCCTGCTGGCCGCTCAGGCCCTACTTGAGAACTGCGATCTGGTGTCTGTCGACAGGGTATTCGATGCCACGGCCGTCGCCCGGCGCTGGTAAGCGTGAGCCCAAACTGACCTCTATTACATAGCGTGCTTTCTGGAAGGAAAATCGCGAAATGGCAACATACAAGGAGATCCAGAACTGGGTTCGAGAGCACTACGGATGGACACCGAAAACGTGCTGGATTGCGCATTGTAAGGAACTTTACGGCCTTGAGCGGCGCGATGCTCCGAACCGACATGGCAATGCTCGCGAAAGCGTTCGGTCACGCGGTGATGAGGGTGATGGATTCAGCGATTGAGCGTCCGCTTCCAGTCCTTGCGGAGCGGTCGCAGCCAGATGTCCTTTTTCGGCTGGGCTCGTTTCGTATGCCTGTCATAGCGTCCTCTT
>JAJDVH010000232.1 GCA_022826185.1 Alphaproteobacteria bacterium | reverse complement strand
CGGTCGATGCGCTCGCCGGTTCCGCTGGCGCGGTCGATGTAGCTCTCGTCGGTGGCGATGCTCAGGTTGGCGACGCGGCCCCCCGATGCGAGCTGGTTGACGGTGACGTCGGCGCCGAGGCGGCCGATCAGTTCGGCGCGGTTGAGTCCGAAAGCCATGGTGGTTCTCCTTCATGGATCTGATTGATGACGATGGGTTGCGAACGGCCGGGACCGGGACGCTCTCCCGACCCCCTTCCGTTCACCCTCTCCAAGCCCCCCTCCCACTCCGCCCCGCCGGAGGTCGCGCCCGGGCCGGATGCCCTGGGACCGCTGGGTCCGTCCAGGGGCATGCCCCGCTCCGACGGCACCGCCGCGCCGGAGCCCGCGATGCGGCGCCGGGAAGCGCCGACGACAGATCCGGAGAGCGGATCGCCGCCTGCCGACGCCGCCCTGGCCGCGAGGCCGCCGACGGCGCGAGCGGCGGGCACGGCATCGGTTCCGGTGCCTTGGACGAAACCGGGCATGGACGCGTCCACCGGACGGCGTCCGGCCGTCGCGGGCGCTCGCCCGGACCGGCGTTCCCCTCCGCCTCGGCACGGCCGGCAGCGGCGACGGCGCCCGGACGGCAGGGCCGCGCGCCCGCATCCGCCTACTCCCAGGGATGGGCCGTCAGCAGGGCCATCGGGCTCACGTCCGAGACGATCTCCACCTCGTCGCGCGAGAGCCTCTCGAAGGCCAGGCAGAGCGCGACGTCGGCCTCGCTGTCGAACGGCCCGTGCTCTTGGCCGGTGGCCAGCTCGACCACCGTCCATGTCGGATCCCAGACCGGGATGCCGCGATACGCGCCCGAGCCTTCGGCGTGCCGGCGAGCGCAGCTATCGCAGCGCGCCGCCCCCGCCGAGGGTGTCGAGCAGTCCACGCATTTGTGGTTGGCCCTCCGGTCGGCGTACCGCCGGCGCCGCGCGGCATATTCGGCCTCGCGGTTGCGGCGCTCGGCCCGGGCGACGGAGCACGGCGCGCACAAGGCCGCGCCGTCGAAGGTGGGCGCGCGGCAGCTCACGCATTGCCCGGCAGCGCGGCGGGAGTGGTAGCGTGCCCGGGCGGCGTCGCGGCAGACCTGGCACTCAGCGGCCCCGTTCGCAGGCTGCCCGCATCGCGTGCATTCGCCCCGGGCGCGCCGGAATTCGTATCGTCGGCGGTCCGAGGCCCGCTTGGCCTCCTTGTCGCGACGCCGACGCTTGTTCCTCTCGGCAGCGCAGACATCGCAATGCGCCTTGCCGCCGGGGGCCGGCACCGAGCACCTGACGCAAAGGCCGGCTTCGCGCCGCTGACGATGGCGGGCCTTCTTGGCCGCGCGCCGGTCCTCCCGGCAAGGCTCGCACATCGACCGGCCCTCCGCCGGCGGAACGTGTCCGCAACGAATGCAGAGGCCGGTGGCGCGACGGGCCTTCGTTCGCCGACGGCCGTGCTTTCGGCCAGCCTCACGCCGCTTCTCGGGATCCCGGCCGCAGTAGGGCAGGCCCTCGGCCTTCGCCCTGGCGAGACGCTTCCGGTCGTGCGCCCGGTGCTTCTCTGCGCAGGAGTCGCAGGTCGTCCGGCCCTGACGCGCCGGAGCGCTTCCGCACTTCGTGCAGGTGCCTGCGGCGATCCGCTCGGCATAAAGGCGGCGGCTTCGCTCGCGTTCGTACTCCTTGGCGCGCTGAGGATCGCGCCGAGGCGCACCCTCGGCACGCAGCCTTGCATCCCTTGCCCGGCCGGCGAGATTCCGCTTGCCGTTGCAGGCCGGGCAAAGCGCGAGCCCGGGTTCGGGTTCCGACTTGCCGCATCTCGGGCAGAGGCCCCTGGCAGTCCGCGCCTCGGTCCGGCGACGGTGGCGTTCCCGATCCGCCTCCCGCGCCTTGGACGCGCATGGCGCGCACCGGGTCCTGCCCTTGGCGGGCGGGTGCTTGCCGCAAGCCAGGCACAGGCCCTTGGCCTTCCGGTCTTCGGCCCGGCGATGCCAGCGCGCCCGTTCGCGCGCGCGCCGGGCTTCCGTGTCGTCCTGGTCGCACATGGGACGGTCTCCTTGCCCAATGCTGGATGCTGGAAACGTGACGTGGACCGCCCGGCAACCGTCGTCGGGCCGGCCGGACGTCCGTATCGCGCGGACGGATTCAGCCGCGCTGGCGGCGGTCGTGAAACATCGAGGTCGCGATGTCCCCCCAAGACTGCTTGCCGCCGCGCGTGCTAAGGCCGGTGCAGATGATGATCTCGGTGCGGTCGGGACGCATCGCCTCGGCCTCCCTGCGCGAGACCACGGTGCGCCCGGCTCTCCGCCGACCCTTCGCGTCCGACGCATTGTCCGGGACCGGGCGTATGTCACCCGACGAAAGCGCCTTGAACCGCTCGACCACGAACCGGTCGTCGCCGTCGAGGCCGCCGCCGAAATAGTGGATCAGGAACGTGTCCGCCGTGTTGCCTGGGATTGCCATGGCCGTGCTCATGGTGCCGCCTCCTTCATGCCGCCTGGGAAATATCGGCGACCGGAAGACCCTTCCCCGGACATCCCGGCCACCGCCCCGATCCCGGCCACGCCCGGCCTCCTCGCGGCGCATGGCAGGACGGCGGCGTCCGGAAGGCGGAGGCGGTTTGCCCGGTCGTGATGGTTTGAGATCGGAGCGGTGACGATGATTGTGGCAACAGGTGAAGTGCCTGCCGCATCGGCGTTGGGCATCACGCACCGTTCCGAAGCTCGACGGCCCGGCGAAACGCTTGCGGTCGGCCGGCGGCGGATCGGCGGCACGGGCGCCAGGACCGGACACGCAACGACAAGTTCTTGAAATCAAGCGATTGCGACGCGATTACGGGGCGAAGAGGACCCTGGTGCAGGGAGGCCGGAAAGGCCAGCGAATGCTGGGCCTTTGGCCGGCATGCGGCCAGGACATTGCACAAAAAGCAAGAAAATCATGGAGGAGCGACAAACTACGGCCAGACAAACGAATGCGTTCGTCCGGGAGGTGACCCGCCGTTGTGTCCATCCGGCAGGAATGGCGGCGGGTCGGGTGCATGCGGCCACCGCAAGCCCGGGGCTTCAATCCGTTCCCCGCGGGCGGCGCAGTGGATGGACGGCGTTTTCGGACGGGCGGGCACCTGAAACCGGCATGCGCAGGGAACGCGGAATCGCCGCTTGACGGTTTCGGGCGGCGGGGCTTGACGTGGGGAGTGGAGAGTGCAGAATTGCCTACGAATGCGGTGCCTTCGGCGAACAGGCTAGCCGGTAATCAAGGATGTCGTATAGCGGGCAAGAAGATTACGAAAGCGCTTAGGCGGCGACCGCACCGCGTCCGTGCGCATTTCGGTGCCTTGTTGTCCGTCTGCATCCATCCGCAGGACGCGATTCGCCGGGGGATTGACATGCCGCGCCATTGCGGTAGTCACTCGACCGGAAACGCCCATGCGAGTTGCCCGGCGCACGTACGCCACCTCGCCAGAGAAGGGAGCGAGCCAGTGCGGATGCCGGTCGGCGAGGCAATTTCGACATGCTCGCCCGCGATGCCTGAGGCGTCCGGGGACGCCCTTGCGCAGGCCCTTCGCTCTTTCCGGAATTTTTTCGCTTTTTCGCTTTGGGGCTTGACGGGCGCGACCGGCCTTAAGTACGCTGGATCGCTGGATCGCTGGATCGCTGGATCGCTGGATCGCTGGATCGCTGGATCGCTGGATCGCTGGATCGCTGGATCGCTGGATCGCTGGATCGCTCAACGGCATTTCCTTAAGGTGGCGCACGTTTTCCGGGGCGGCCTCGCCCCTGTAGGGCCCGGATCGAGTTGAGGCTACGCGGTTTGTTTCTGTTTGCGGTTCCACTTCTTGACGGGCTTTCTCGACCGGCGCGGGAACGAGCGCCCGGGCCGCAGCCGCGACCGGATCGCGAGGACCGAGTCCAGCTCACGGCGTCGGCGTGCGTCGCCGCCGCCCGCCCGGCCTCGCCGCCCTCCGCTGCCGTCCTGGGGTCCGCGCCGTGCCGTTGCGGCCCTGATGGCGCGGCGGGAGCATTTCGGGCTTGCGTACGGTCAATCCTTGTCTCCGCGCTCTCTTTGCGGGAGAGGGGGGAGAAAATCAGCTCGTCGCGTGAAGCCGCGCGGGGTGGAGCGATGGCGCGCCGACGCGGGGGCGGCAGCGCCCGGGCATGGCTCGCCGCCCTGGGAATTTCCTTGGCTCCGGGAGTTGCGGTTCCCACTCTTGCCGAGGCCCAGACCCTGCCAGACCTCACCGTCAGCGTCCCCGGCAACATTGACATCTATGAGGGCTACAAAGACCTCCGCATCGTTTTGACAGGAGGCAACATCACGGACGCCCCCAGCGGTGCTGAATTCTCTGTCCGCCTCGCTCAAGGCAGCGTGGCTACCAACTTTGACTATGAAGTGCGGCGTCTTGGTCACGCACGCAACCAGGGGACTGGGGCGGTCGTCTATCTCGACATCAACACCGACAGCCTCACGGAAGGTGATGAAACACTCTCACTCGTAGCTTATTGGTTAGAGAGACAGCAAGACTTACCTGCTAAGACCGGCCCGGTTGGCAAGTTTTCCATCACCATCAAGGACGGCCCCCGGCCCAATACCGGGATCACTATCGATCCGGCCATGCCGCAAGTCCTCGATAACGATCCCGCTGGCAACCAATTCACCATCAAGCTTGCATCGGCGCCGCCCACCGGGTTGACAGCCAGCGTCAACCTGCAGATTCCCAGCTCGCTCGAGGCGTACGCCGAATTTCTGCCCAAGACCGACCCGCCAACGCGTCGACAAACGCTGCGATTCAACGCCAACGACTACCAGACGCCCCAAACCGTGCGAATTGCAGCCAGGACGGCGGCACACGATATCGGCAGCGAAGACATCAAGGACGTTATCCAGGCCAGCTTCGTCAACTACTACTTTCAGCCCCGGCAAGACATACCCCTCACCATACGGGATAGCACGCTGGTGATGGTGTTCGAACCCGCCAGCGTGACGCTCCCCGAAGACGGGCAAGCCGTGCCGGTAAAGGTCAAGCTCGACCGGGACCCAGGCAAGAATGTCACCGTCGCAAACGCGGTCACGGAATATGTCGCCGTCAAGGAGCCGGGCGAGAGCGCGGTATTCAGCCCCGCCGCGATGTTGACCTTTACCGGCGGCGATAGTGGAAACTGGAAAGACGGCCAAACCGTTCAGCTTCAGCATACGGCGGACAGCGACGGCGGGGACAACGAAGCAACGCTCAGGTTCGCTCCCCAATCTCCCACGACATCACTGGAAGTGACGGCCGGCAGTTTACCGCTCACCCTCGCGGACAAGGGCGCCACGCTCCAATTCCAACCGAATGCACCCGGCGAAATCACCGTCTCCGAAGGCGGCGATGCGGTCACCTACAAGCTGCGGCTCGCCGAAGACCCGCTGGATACCGTCGAGGTCACCGTCAACGTCCCCGCGGCGCATCAGGACGCGATCACCGTGCAGGCCCCCGTCGGCACGGCCGGGACGAGCGCCACCGTCACTTTCATCGGCAGCGACGCCGCCACGACCCAGACGCCGGCGAACTGGAGCACCCAGCAGACCATCACCGTTGCGCCGCTCAAAGACAACGACGTCGATGATGAAATCATCGCGCTCACCCACAGCAACAGCAACGGCAAGTGGGCCAGCGGTTCCGACCCGACCTTCACCGTCAACGTCAGGGATGCGGCTGGCCAGGTGGAGATCGACCAGGCCAGCCTCGAGATTTACGAAGGCGAGACGCCCGCCACCTACAACGTCAGCCTGAGCGAGGCACCGACCACGGACGTCACCGTCACCATCACCCCCAAGGACACCAAGAAGCTCAGCGTGTCGCCGGGCAAGCTCACCTTCACCCCGAGCGACTACGCCACGCCCAAACCCGTGACCGTCACCGCCCCGCGAGGCGGCGTGACGAACCGGATCGAATTCGTGAACATCGCCCACGCCGTCAGCGGCTACGGCTCGGTCACTTCTGGCCCGGACGTGAGGGTTCAGCTTTGGAACACCGACCCCGGCGAGAATCTCGAACTGCGCCTCGCCGGAACGACCTTCAGCGCCGAAGAGGACAATCCCGGCAAAGTCGAGGTCGAACTTCATGCGCCCACGAGCGGCAGCGCCTACAGCGGGTACCTGCCGCCCGTAGATTTCCGGCTCTGCTTTACCCCAGGCACGGCGACGCTGAGATCGTCCGGCGTTTTTGGGGGAGGTGACATCGAACGGCCCGCAGGCGGCAATCCCAACACCAATTGCATTGACCACCGGCTGCAGCGGGGCTCAACCTCAAAGCCATCAGCGATTGGCGATTTCGAAGTTTTCACGATTCTGGCCGACATCAGCGACGAGCGGCGAGAGACCGCCACCGTCACCCTGGCCGCCGACCCGGACAACGCCCTGCCCGCCTCGGTGAGCGTCTCCGGCACCGAGGCGAGCGCCACCTTCGTCATCGAGGACGCCAACACCACCGCCATCACCTTCTCGCGCACGGACAGCGGCTCGATTCAGGAAGGCGGCGCGCAGAAGGCGCGGTTTGAATTCGACATTTCCGAACTGAATCGCAGGCTGTTTGCGGACGAGGAGCTTCGCGTGCCCCTCGACATCGGCGGCACGGGCATCACCGCCGATGACTACGAGATCAGCCTCGTCACCGGCGGCGACCCGCCCGTCAACGCAGGCGTGTCCTTGAGCACCGCCGCGCCCTACAGCGCCGCCGAGCCGGCGCTCATCATCAGAGGAACCGGCACGACCCACCAGACGGCTCGTGAACGCACGGCCATCTTCGAAGTGGCCGCGCTCGCCGACGGCGTGGGCGAGGGCGGCATGGAGACCATGACGGTGGGTTACGACACGCCCTACACCAATCTCGATACCTCCGCCCCCGGCGTCTTCGAGAACGGCGGCACGAGGGAAGGAACCGGCTCGACGAACAACATCCCCGTCACCATTGTCGAGAGCGCCACGGTCGGCATCGAGGCCGCCGGCGACGTCACCGAAGGCGCGAACGCGGTCTTCAATCTCACCGCCGACCCCGCGCCCAGCACGGGCGAGACGATTTCGGTCACCTACAACCTCGCGCAGGACGGCGATTTCGTCGCCGCAGGAGACGTGGGCGTCGGCAAGACCGTCAGCATCGGCGACACCGGCAAGGCCAGCATCACCGTCGCCACCGTCGATGACTCCACCGACGAGAACGACGGCAGCCTTACGGCCACGCTGGTGGCGGGCACGGGCTACGCGATCGCCAGCCCGCCGAAGGATGCCGCCACGGTCAACATCGTCGACGACGAAGACACCGAAGTGACGCTCACCGCCACCGCCAGCGTCACCGAGGGCGAGGAAGCGACCATCACCGCCACCATCAACGGCCTCGCGCAATCGGCGGATGTGGTCATCCCCGTCACCGCCAGCATCGACGGCGAGAACGACACCGCCGAGGCCAGCGACTTCGACGCCCCGGGCAGCATCACCATCAAGGCAGGCGAACAGACCGGCACCACCCCGCTCGTCACCCACCTCGACGTCGACAAGGACGACGACATTCTCACCCTGGCCTTGGGAAGCCTGCCCGCCGGGCTCGTCGCCGGCACGCCGTCCTCGGCGGCCGTCACCATAACCGACGACGGCAAGGGCGCCGAGGTGACGCTGCAAGTCTCGGCAACCAAGGTGACCAACGGCGACGCCGTCACCGTCACCGTCGCCATCGACCGCGCCTTCGGCTCGAACGCCAGC
>JAJDVH010000248.1 GCA_022826185.1 Alphaproteobacteria bacterium | reverse complement strand
CGCACCAATCTCATGCACAGAAAGCGCATCGACCGCCTCATCGCACACAACATCCCACCCCCAAAATGCAACAGCCAAACCGCCTTTCAATGGACCCAAACCTAAACCGGACAGCAGTGGACTTGTTCCGGGCATCTCCCTCAACCGTTTCCGTCCGGCCAAGCGGCCGCATGGATGCCCGGAATAAGTCCACTGCTGTCCGGTTTAGCCATCGGGCGAAGCCGAGCGGGGGTTTTGGACGCGCGCAACGTCTCCTGTCCCCTCGCTTTCCACCGTGCCTGAATGCGCGCCCTCCGTCATGCCCGGACTTGTTCCGGGCATCCCCTTCCACCGCTTCCGCTGCACGGCCGCATGGATGCCCGGAACAAGTCCGGGCATGACGAGGAGTGGGTTGGGACGCCGGGCGCTGATCCGTGTCCCGATCCGACGGAACCCTTTGAAATCCTGTTGAATCCGGGACATGCGTCCTGTCCGCAAAATCTAAACCGGACAGCCGTGGAACAAGTCCGGGCATGACGGAAGGGGGCGGTCGGGCGGCGGGCGTCGAATCTGTCATGGGTTCCGGTCAACGACCGCTGGTATTACTCTCCGGCGCCGTTGCACAGCTTGTCGGAGAAGAAGCGCGAATGTTGAAGATTTACAGGGTCGGGGAGCGGGCGACCAGGAAGGCGCCGGCCGACCGGTTTACGGGGGATGTCCATCAGGACGAAATACTGGTCGGCGCCGCGCCCTCCCGGATGCGGGCAACGAATGTCACCTTCAGCCCCGGCGCACGCACGGCCTGGCACAGCCACGCGGTCGGCCAGACGCTCTGGGCCGTTTCCGGGGTCGGGCGCGTGCAGGTCGAAGGCGGACCCGTCAAGGAGCTCAGGCCGGGCGACACGGCCGTCATTCCGCCCGGCGCCCGCCACTGGCACGGGGCGGCGCCCGACAGCATCTTCGCCCATCTCGCCATGTCCGAGACCGCCGACGACGGCAGCGGAACGGACTGGTTCGAGAAGGTCAGCGACGCCGACTATTCGGGTTAGCCCGGCGCATGACACTGAATGTCGTCATGCATCCGGCGGCCCGCGACCGCGTCTCGGACCGGCTCGCCGCCCTCAATCTGCCCTTGCAGGTGCTGCCGCTGCTGGAGGACGGCCGCTGCATGGTGGGCGACAGGCCCGGGCCGCTGGCCGAAGCCCCGGCGGAGGCCGTCTGGCTTACCTCCGATATGGGCGGCCGGACCTTTGAAACCTGCCTGAAGTCGATCGCCGCGTCGCGCACGGTCAGATGGGTGCAGACATTCAATGCCGGGCTCGACCATCCGGGGTACCGCGCCATAGCAGCCAGGGGCATCCGCATCGGCGCGTCCAGCGCCCAGGCGGTCGCCATTTCCGAGTATGTCTTCGCGCATGTGCTGGACCTCTACCAGGGGCTCGCAGAGCGCCGCGCCGCGCAGGCGGCGGGCGAGTGGAAACAGCTGCCGTTCCGCGAAATCGCCGGCGCCCGATGGCTCCTTGTCGGATACGGCAATATCGGTCGCGAGATCGGCAAGCGCGCCGGCGCGTTCGGCGCGCATGTAATCGGCGTGCGCCGCAGCGGAGCGCCGGCGCCCCATGCCGACGAAGTCTGCGCCATGAGCGAACTCCGGGACCGCCTTGGGGACGCCGATGTGGTGGTGCTGTGCTGCCCGCATTCGTCGGAGACCGACCGGCTCGTCGATGCCGGGTTTCTTGCGGCCATGAAACAGGGGGCCGTGCTGGTGAATGTCGCGCGCGGCGGCGTGGTGGACGATGCCGCGCTGCTGGCGGCGCTCGACAGCGGCCAGGTGGGGACTGCGGTGCTGGATGTGTTCGAACCCGAGCCCCTGCCCCGGAGCAGCCGGTACTGGACCCATCCCTCGGTCCGCCTTACCGGCCACTGCTCCTTCGCCGGCAACGGCACGCGCGGGCGCGCCGACGACCTCTTCATCGCCAATCTTCCGCGCTATGCTAAGGGCGAGGCGCTGGTGAACGAGGTCGATCTCAAGCTCTATCTCGAGACGCTGCCCTGAAACCGCCGCCCCGGACGGGAGGCCCGCACCATGACTGAAATCCGGCCCCTTTCCGAGCATACCGGCGTGGAAATTACCGGCGTCGACGTCCGGCGGCTGGACGAGGACGGCTTCCGGTCAATTTACGACGCATGGCTCGATTACGGCGTCGCCGTCGTGCGCGACCAGACGCTCGGAATCGGGGACTTCATCGCCTACAGCCGGCGGTTCGGCCATGTGGTGCCGCATCCCTCCCGCTCGACCCGGCATCCCGACCATCCGGAGTTGACGGTGCTGGGCGTCGGCAAGTTCGACGCCGACGGCAGGTTGAACGAGGAGATTTACCGGCGCGGCGCGGCCTCCTGGCATACCGATGGCGCCTATGACGAGGTGCCCTTCAAGGCAACGCAGCTCTATGCGCTCGCCGTGCCGAGCCGGGGCGGCGACACGCATTTCTCCTCCATGTACCGCTCCTGGGACGCGCTGCCCGGGCGGCTGAAGTCGGAAATCGAAGGCAGGAGGGGCGCCTTTACCTATGGCGGCGGCAAGCGGGGCTCGGACGCCCTGCTGAACCCGGAGGACCGCGGCCACGCCCCGGTGTTCCACCCGCTGGTCCGCACACACCCGGAAACGGGGCGGAAATCGCTCTATTTCGACCCCGGCAAGATCGTCTATGTCGAGGGCCTGCCGCAGGCGGAGAGCGACGCGCTCATCGACGAGCTGGAAGAACGCATGGTGGTGACGGACGCGCGCTACGACCACCGCTGGCGCGTCGGCGACGTGGTCATCTGGGACAATCGCTGCATGGTCCACAAGGCCGCCGGCGACTACCCTCCCGAGGAGGACCGCATCCACTGGCGCACCTCGATCAAGGAGCGGGATACGGGCGCGCGCGTCGCCGGCGACTGACCGGCAAACGGGAGGCAGCAGTCATGGCCATTGAAGTGAGGCCTGCTTCGCCCGCCACGGGCGCGGAGATTCTCGGAGCTGACATCGGCGCGGGACTGGACGGCGACGAGTTCGCGATCGTCCGCGAAGCGCTGGACAGGCACGGCGTGATCGTGCTGCGCAACCAGACGCTGACGCCTGAACAGCAGGTCGCCTTCACCCGGCAGTTCGGCGAGCCGGAGTTCAATTTCAACGCGGCCCGCTTCGGCATCGACGGCAGCCCGGAGATCTACCTCATCTCCAACATCGTCGAATACGGCGCGCCCATCGGCACGCGGCGCGCAGGCGAGACCTGGCACACCGACATGAGCTATGCCGAGCGCCCGGCAGGCGCGACGATGCTCTATGCGGTCGAGGTGCCCGTCCTGCACGGCCTCACGCTCGGCGATACCTGCTTCGCCAATGCCGCCGCCGCCTATGAGGCGCTGCAGGAAGAGACGCGCGAGCGGGTGAAGGGCCTCGACGCGCTGTTCGTCTATGGCACGGACCAGCGCAACAAGAGCCTGGTGGTGGCGGCGCGCACGCTGGACAGCGAGCAGCGCGCCGTGCATCCGGTCGTCAACGCCCATGCCGCGACCGGCAGGGCGGGGATCTACGCCAATCCGCTCCTGACCGTCGGCGTCGTCGGCATGGAGCAGGAGGAGAGCGACCGGCTGCTGGACGAGCTCTACGACATGCTCGACCGGCCGGAGTTCCACTGGGAGCACGAGTGGTCCGTCGGCGACACGCTGATGTGGGACAACCGCGGCGGCGTCATGCATTGCGGGCGGCTCGACTATCCCCGAAACGAGCTGCGCCGCTTCCTGCGCACAACCGTCACCGGCGGCCCGATCCTGCCGGCATGAGGCGTTTCCCGGGCGCGCGCGGCCCGGCCGGGGAAGCCTGCCTCCCCGTCACGGTTCGAACGGGTTCAGCACCTCCACATCAAGGCCG
>JAJDVH010000192.1 GCA_022826185.1 Alphaproteobacteria bacterium | reverse complement strand
TCATTCCGAATTCCTTCCGGTAACAGCCGTCCGGGATTGGACGACGCGGCCATCCTGCCCGCCCGGCGGCGCGCCCGCAATCCGTCGAACGACGATTTTCCAGTCCTGTTGCATTCCTGCAACAGCATGGCGCCGGAGGGGCCGCGCGCAGGCGGGGGAAGGGGACCCGTATCGTCGCCCTCGGCACCCCCTATCGTCACCCCGGCCCCCGAGCCGGGGTCCAACCATGGCTCCCGGTGCTGCCGCAGCCGGTGGAGAGCCGGCTCAACCGCTGAGGCCTGCCCCGGACCCCGATCCGGGGCTGCCGCCAGAACCGAGGCTGGACCCCGGCTCGGGGGCCGGGGTGACGGTGGAGGCGGCGCCGCCATCGGTTCCGGTCAACGACCGTTGGTATGACTGGAACCGATGCCGCCAGTTGCGGGAAACCTCCTCCCCCGCCTGTCTCCGCTGTTGGAATTTTCATTTTTTGTTCCCGGTGGGCTTGACATTTGGCGGTATGGTGTATGATGAAAGTAGAGGGAGGCGGCTTCCGGGGCCGCCTCTCGTCGTTTCTGCAGAAAGCGACCGGCTGGGGGCCGAAAAACCCCCGGCGTGAGCAAGCGCGAGAGGTGCGTGCGCCGTCTCGCGCGCGCAATCAGGTGCGCGAACCGCGCCGGCGCCGACACCCGCCCGCGCCCGCACGCGATACGCGCGCAAAACAGGGACACCCTGTCCCGCCCTTTGCCCCGAAGGAGGCACGCATGACTGTGAACGACCCCCGCCGCGAACTGGCGGCGAAACCGGCTGCAAGGCTCGCGCCGACAGCCCGGCGGAAACGGCCCCGCATGACAAAACATGACAATTCATGACATCCCGTGGAGTGGGCCCCGGATACGCGATTCCGGCCTGTGATCCTTGCCGTGCGGACCCGATCGGGACCGTCGGCGTCAAAACGGCTTGACGACGACCAGGATGACGATGGCGAGGGTGAGCAGGGCGGGGGCTTCGTTGGCGAGGCGGCAGCGGCGGGCGGAGATGGTCCTGCCGTCCCCGTCCAGATGCCTGCGCCAGCGCGCGAACAGATGGTGCAGCCAGGACAGGGCGGCGATGGCGGCGAGCTTGGTCCAGAGCCAGCCGGAGGACCAGTCCATGTTGGGCGAGACCCAGAGGAGCAGCCCGCCGAACAGGAAGGCCGCGACCATGGCCGGGTTGACGATGACCCGGAGCAGGCGCCGCTCCATGCGCTTGAAACGCTCGCTGTCGGCCGCGCCCGGCTCGGTCTCCAGATGGTAGATGAACAGGCGCGGCAGATAGAGCATGCCGGCCATCCAGAAGACGACCGCCGCAATGTGCAGCGCCTTGATCCAGGGGTAGAGCGCGAACAGCCAGCTCATGGCGCCGCGACCGGGCAGCCGGCGCAGGAGGCGGGGCAGAGGCGCGGTTGCGGCCGCCGGTCCAGCACCAGGTCCGCCAGCCCTTCGATGTAGGCGGGTGTTGTGCACGGCGTCGCCACCCGCTCCCAGGCCGCCGCGCCGGCGCGCTCCGCCAGGGCCCGGTATTCGATGTCGAGCTCGACCAGCGTTTCGGAATGCTCGGACACGAACGCAATCGGCGCCAGCACCAGCGCCAGCCCGTCCCTCGCCGCGGCCTCGACCTCGGCCCCGGTGTCGGGCTCGAGCCATTTCTCCGGCGTGGCCCGGCTTTGCCAGGTCACCCGCCACTCCACGCCGTCGGGCGCGTCCAGCCGGGCCCCGGCGGCGGAGCGGAGCGCTGCGGCCGTCCGTTCCACCTGCCAGGCATAGGGGTCGCCGCCGGCAATCACCCGCTCCGGGAGGCCGTGGGCGGTGAACAGCACGCGGACCGGAGCATGTGTGCGCGCGCGCCGGACCGCTTCCGCCAACGGACCGGCCCAGGCTTCCACCAACCCCTCCAGCTGCGGATGGCAGCAAAGCACGCGCAGCCTCGAATCCTCGCCCGCCAGTTTTCGCCATTCCGCGAGCGACGAGCCCGATGTCGTCGTCGAGAATTGCGGGTAGAGCGGCAGGGCCACGATCTCGTCCGGGCCGTAGTCCCGGACCGCCGGCAGCACGGCCGCGGCGCGCGGATGCCAGTAGCGCATCGCCACGAAGCAGCGCGCCTCCTCCCCGCGCGCGGCGAGCGCCGCTTCCAGCGCCCGCGCCTGCGCCTCGGTCTGCTCCAGAAGCGGCGAGGCGCCGCCCAGCTGCTCGTATGCCGCCCGCGCCGGCGCCGCCCGCCGCCCCGCTATATAGCGCGACAGCAGGAAACGGACGGGTGCCGGGGCCGGCAGGATCGCGGGATCCGCGAACAGGTTGCGCAGGAACGGCTTGACGGCCTCCGGACTGTCCGGCCCGCCGAGATTGAAGAGAACGACGGCAAGCCGGCTCACGGCGCCTCGCGCACGATCCGGCCAAGGGCGGCGACATGCTCCGGCGGCGTTATCGGCAGCACGCCGTGGCCGAGATTGAAAACATGCGGGCCGTGGCGGAGCGCTGACAGGATCTCCCGGGCGGCCCGCTCCATGGCGGCGCCTCCGACGACGAGGAGCATCGGATCGAGATTTCCCTGCACGGCGGCTTCCCCCTGCACGGCGGCGGCGGCCCAGGCCGGGTCTGCAGCCGTGTCGAGGCCGACGCAATCGCCGATCCCGGCGAACTCCGCCGCAAGCGCTCCCACGCCGCGCGGGAAGAGGATGAGCGGCACGGCGGGATGCCGTTCGCAGAGTGCCGCCGCGATCCGCCGCGCCGGCTCCAGGCACCAGCGCCTGATGCCGGCCGGCGGCAGCAGCCCCGCCCAGCTGTCGAACAGTTGCAGCGCCTCGGCGCCCGCATCCGCCTGCGCCGCCAGATGATCGACGGTGATCTCCACAAGAAGGTCGATCAGCTCCGCAAAACGGCCCGGCTCACCGAGCGCCAAGCGCCGGACTTCGGGCCAGTCGCGGCTGGAGCCGCCCTCGACCATGTACGCCGCTACGGTCCAAGGGGCGCCGGCGAAACCGATCAGCGCCGTTTCCGCCGGAAGGCTCGCACGCACCAGACCCACCGTCTCATAGACCGGATCCAGCCGGCCGCCGACAGGCTGCAAGGCTGCAAGGTCGAGGGGCCCCAGCACCGGCCCCTTTCCCTCCACGAAACGCACTTCCTGGCCCAGCGCATGGGGAACCGTCAGGATGTCCGAGAACAGGATCGCCGCATCCATCCCGAACCGGCGAACCGGCTGCAGCGTGATTTCGGCCGCAAGGGGAGGAGAGAAGCAGAGGTCGAGAAAGTTCCCGGCCGTGGCGCGCAGCCTGCGGTATTCGGGGAGGTAGCGTCCGGCCTGGCGCATGAGCCAGAAGGGCGCCGGGCGCACGGCCTCGCCTGCCAGGGCTTTCAGGAGGGGTTTGTCCATGCCGTCCGGAGGCGCCTTTCCATACAAGTACAAGGAGTCTTGAATTGTAGTTGTTCTTTAATAGCGGGTCCGGGTTGTGGAAACAGGGATTGTCCCCTGCCGTGCTCCCGGGGAGGCTGCGGCCGGTTGCGGCTGCTCGTGTTATCCACGGGATTGAAACTGTTCTTTTCCGGCTGGGGAAGGTTTGGGGGCGCGGCGGGAGAGTCGGGTGTGTTATCAGTCGGGGCCGGTTCTGCACCGCTTTTCCCCGGAGGTTTCGTGGATAATCCGGTCGTCCATCTGCATCTGGTCTCCGATGCGACCGGAGAGACGGTGCGCACGCTCGGCCGGGCCTGCGTCAGCCAGTTCGACGGTATCGAGGTCCGGGAGCATTTCTGGGTGCTCGTCCGCAACCGGGACCAGCTGCTCGGCGTGATCGAAGGCATCCGGGCGGCGCCGGGGGTGGTTCTCGCAACCGTCGTCAATGACGAGCTCCGCCACCTGCTCGAGGTCGCCTGCCGCGAGGCCGGCGCGCCGTTCGTCTCGCTGCTCGACGCATCCGTTACAGCGATCAGCGAATGGGCCGGCCGGCCGGCGCATCACCGGCCCGGCCGGCGCCAGAAGCTCGACGAGGAGTATTTCGCCCGCATCGACGCCATGCAGTTCACCATGGTGCATGATGACGGCCAGATGAGCGACGATCTCGACGAGGCGGATATTGTCGTGATCGGCGTGTCCCGCAGCTCGAAGACGCCGACCTGTATCTACCTGGCCAATCTCGGCTACAAGGCGGCGAATGTGCCCTTCGTGCCCGAGGTGCCGCTGCCGGACCGGGTCATGCAGTTGAAGCGCCCGCTGGTGGTCGGCCTCACGGTGGACCCCGGCCGGCTGGTGCAGGTGCGCCGCAACCGGCTGCGCTCGCTGCACGAGCAGCGCGAGACCGACTATGTGGACCTCGACCGGGTGCGGACCGAAGTCGCAGCGTCGCGCCGCGTATTCACGGAAAGGGGATGGCCGTCCATCGACGTCACCCGCCGGTCCATCGAGGAAACCGCCGCAGGCATCATCCGCCTCTTGGAACGGCGCGCCCATGACAGCGCAGCCGGTTGAACCGCCGATTCTGGCCTCGGCAAGCGTCGTGCGCAAACGCCTGCTCGACGCCGCCGGGGTGCGCGTCGAGCAGATCGGCTCAGCCGTGGACGAGGAGTCGTTGAAAGCGGGTCTCGGGGCGCTCGACCACGACTCCCTCACGCTCGCGCTGGCGGAAGCGAAGGCCGCGGCCGTTTCGGCGGTTCATCCCGGCCGGCTCGTGCTCGGTGCCGACCAGCTGCTCGTCTTGGGCGACCGGCGCTTCGACAAGCCGCGCCACCGGGAGGAAGCAGCCGCGCATCTCGCCGCCTTTTCGGGCCGGACGCATGAGCTGGTGACGGCCGCCGTTGCAATGAGGGACGGGGCCGTCCGGTGGCGACGAACCGAGCGCGCCCGGCTCGCCGTCCGTCCCTTGTCCCCGGCGGCCATCGACGCCTATCTGGAGACCGTCGGTCCGGCGGCGCTCGAATCGGTGGGCGCCTACCAGCTGGAAGGGCCGGGCGCGCAGCTGTTCGAGCGCGTGGACGGGGACTTCTTCACGGTGCTGGGCCTGCCGCTCCTGCCGCTGCTGGAGTTCCTGCGAAGCGAGGGGGTGCCGGAATGGGCATGTTGACCGGGGCGGCGAAAGTGTCCGGCATCATGGGCTGGCCGGTGTCGCATTCGCGCTCGCCCGCGATCCACGGCCACTGGCTCGCGCGCTACGGCATAGACGGCGCCTACATCCCCTATTCCGTGCGCCCCGAAGACGGCTACGACGCCATCCGCATGCTGCCGCGGCTGGGCTTCTCCGGCACCAATGTCACCCTGCCGCACAAGGAAACGGCGCTCCGCGCGGTGGACGAGACGGATTCCGTCGCCCGGCGGATCGGCGCGGTCAACACGGTGGTCGCGCGGGAAGACGGGTCCCTGCATGGCGGCAACACCGATGCCTACGGCTTCCTGGAGCATCTTCGCGCGTCTGCGCCGGATTGGCGGCCCGGCGTGGCGGTCGTGCTCGGCGCGGGCGGCTCGGCGCGGGCGGTCGCGGCGGCGCTCGTGGATGCGGGCGCGTCGGAAGTGCGCCTTGCGAACCGCACGGCCGAGCGCGCCGAACGGGTCGCCGGGACCGTTGGCGGGCCGATCGTGCCGGTTGCCTGGGAGGAGCGCAGCGCCGCGCTCGACGGGGCGGGCCTGCTGGTCAACACGACGAGCCTCGGCATGACGGGCGGCCCGCCGCTGGAGATCGCGCTCGACGCCCTGCCGGCGGGCGCCGTCGTGGACGACATCGTCTATGCGCCGCTGGAAACGCCGCTGCTTGCCGCCGCGCGCCGGCGCGGCCTCGCGGCGGTGGACGGGCTCGGCATGCTGCTGCACCAGGCCCGGCCCGGCTTCGCCGCCTGGTTCGGGACCGATCCGGACGTGGACGAGGCGCTCCGCGAGAGCGTGCTGGCCGGGCTGTGAAACGCCGGCGCACACGCCCCCGCGTGATCGGCCTCACCGGCTCCATCGGCATGGGCAAGAGCACCGCGGCCGCCATGCTGCGGGCCGCCGGCCTGCCGGTCTTCGATGCCGATGCCGAGGTGCACCGCATGATGGCGCCGGGCGGGGCGGCGGTGGCGCCGATCGAGGCGGCGTTCCCGGGCACGGTATGCGAAGGCGCGGTCAACCGCCGCGCGCTCGGCGACCTCGTCTTCGCGGACACCGAAGCGCTCCGGCGGCTGGAGCGCATCGTGCATCCGCTCGTCGGACGGGCCGAGCGCGCCTTCCTGCGCCGGGCCGCCCGCGAGCGCCGGCGGGCCGTGGTCCGGGACGTGCCGCTGCTGTTCGAGACCGGAGGCGAGAAGCGCTGCGACTGGACCGTCGTGGTCTCGGCGCCGGCGCGCATACAGGCCGCCCGCGTGCTGGCCCGGCCGGGCGTCACGCGGGAACTCCTGGAATCCGTGCGGGCGAAGCAGACGCCCGATGCCGAGAAGCGCAAGCGGGCCGATGTCGTGGTGCCGACCGGGGCCGGCCGGCGGCTGACGCGCGACCGGCTGAACACCATGCTGCGCCGGCGGCGCCAACGCCGCCGTTCGCAATGTTCGCCGCGTATGGCGCGGCGGTGTCTCGGCAAGAGGAGAATGCCGCATGCGTGAGATCGTCCTCGACACCGAGACGACGGGGCTGGAGCCCGCCGAGGGGCACCGGATCGTGGAGATCGGCGCGCTGGAGCTGGTCCACCGCGTGCCGACCGGCGAGGTCTGGCACAGCTATATCAATCCCGAGCGCGACATGCCGCCCGACGCATACCGGATCCATGAGTTGTCGGAGGAGTTCCTGTCGGACAAGCCGCCTTTCGCGGAGATCGCGGACAGGTTCCTGGAGTTTATCGGCGATGCGCCGCTGGTGATCCACAACGCGCCGTTCGATGCGGGGTTCCTCAACGCCGAATTCGCCCGTCT
The DNA here is from genome assembly GCA_022826185.1 of Alphaproteobacteria bacterium. Taxonomy (GTDB): domain Bacteria; phylum Pseudomonadota; class Alphaproteobacteria; order Bin95; family Bin95; genus Bin95. Next base: position 10,498 of record JAJDVH010000192.1, on the reverse strand, counting down.
GGGTCTCCCGCCGATCGCCGGGGACCGGCTGGTCGATACGCTGCAGATGGCGCGCCGGCGCTTCGCGGGGGCTCCCAACAGCCTGGATGCGCTCTGCACGCGGTTCGAGATCGACAAGTCGGAACGCACGCTGCACGGGGCGCTGATCGATTGCCGCCTGCTGGCGGAGGTCTATCTGCATCTGACCGGGGGACGCCAGCCGGGCCTGGCCTTCCAGGCCGCGCCCGGCGCCGGCGGAGAGGAGGGCAGGCAGCAGGGCCGCAGCGGATTCCGGCCGCCGCGCCCCCATGCGCCGACGCCGGAGGAACTCGCCGCGCACGAGGCGTTCGTCGCCGGCCTGAAAGACCCCGTCTGGTTGGAGTGACCTGCCCTGTTCGGGTCGTGACAAGGGCAGGAAATCCGGGTTAGTCTTGCATCCATGGTTCGCTGGCTCCGACGACGACGCGGCTGAACCGGCCGGACACGGCTCCGGCCGGCACCGCCGCCGTTTTGTCCGTCCGGGAGCCTTCCGACCATGCGTTCTCTCCAGATTTCTCCGCTTGAATTCTCCGACCGGCCTGCAGTGGAAGCCCTGCTCGACCTTGTGTTCGGGCCGGACCGCAGGGGGAAGTCCTCCTATCGCCTGCGCGCCGGCAGCCCGCCCTGCCCCGCGCTTTCCTTCGCCGCGCGGATGGACGGCCGCCTGGTCGGCAGCGTGCAGCAGACGCCGGTCGCGGTCGGGGAGGAGGGCGCCCGCGCCCTGCTGCTCGGCCCGCTCGCGGTGGAGCCGGAGCTGCGCGGCCGGGGGGTCGGCCGCGCACTCATGCGCCGGACCCTCGACGCCGCGCGCGCCGCCGGCTGGCCGCATGTGTTCCTGATCGGCGAACGGGACTATTACGCGCCGCTGGGCTTCGGCCCGGCGGAGGCGGTCGGCGTCAGCGTGGCGGGCGAGCCGGCGGCGCGCGTCCACCACATGACGCTTGCCCCGGACAGCCCCGCGCCGCGGGGAGAATTGCGCCCGCGGCAACCGGACCCCGCCCGCCAAAGGTGAACCGGACAGCCACGGCCTTCTTCCCGTCATGTCGGGAAGAAGGCCCGGACACCACCGCACGCATCTTCGATGCTAACGTGTTGATATAGCTCCTGTTTTTCCTCGTGCAACCACAGGTCGGGGTGCAACTGCAACCGCAAATTCCCCTGCCTGCAACTGGACGCAGGAGGAATATCCATGCCCAATGTCCGTCTCAGCGAGAGCCGGATCGAAGCCCTCAAACCCCGCAAGGCGCCTTATGACATTCGCGATAGCGAACTGAAAGGCTTCGGCGTCCGTGTCCTGCCCTCGGGGGCCCGGCGGTATTTCATTCACAGCCAGCATGAGGGCCGACGCGCCTGGAAGACGATCGGAGATGTCAGCAGCGTCGAGCTCGACGAAGCCCGCCGGCGCGCTGCGGACCTGCTTGCCGCGATCCGGCGCGACGAGGCGCCCGCCCTGCCGGAAGAGAAGCTCTTCGAAGTCGTGGCGGAGGAAGTGTTCTCCCGCTACGGGCGGAACTGGAAGCCCGGCACCATGAAGGTCAACCGGAAATATCTCCGCAGCACGATCCTGCCCCGATTCAGCGGAATGAATATCGCCGACATCGCGAGCAAGGACGTGCAGCGCTGGTTCGCCTCCCTTCATGCCACTCCCGTTGCCGCGAACCGGTCGGCGCCGATCCTTTCCGTCATCATGCGCCAGGCGGAGATTTACGGCTACCGCCCCGAGGGCAGCAATCCCTGCGCCGGCATCCGCCGCTACCGGCGCAAGGGCCGGGAGCGGTTCCTGTCGGAGACGGAGCTTCACCGCCTCGCGCGCGTGCTCGAAAGCCACGAAACCCGGCGCCCCTGTCATGTGGCCTTCATCCGCCTGCTGCTGCTGACCGGCTGCCGCAAGAGCGAGATCGGAACGCTGCAATGGGCGGATTATCGGGAGGGGCGGCTGTTCCTGCGCGACGGCAAGACAGGACCCCGGACCGTCTGGCTGTCCTCGCCAGCGCGCGCCGTGCTGGACGGTCTTCCGCGCGAGGGCAAGTGGGTCTTCCCCTCGCCGCATCGGCAGGGACCGTTGTCCTCGACCTTCTTCGGGACCTTCTGGAGCCGTGTCCGGGAGGAGGCGGGGATCGCCGATGTCCGGCTGCACGACTGCCGTCATACATATGCCAGCATCGCCATCATGCAGGGCGAGACCGTCACCGCGGTGGCGCGCCTGCTCGGGCATAGCGATGCGCAGACGACGCTGAAATACGCACATTTGTCCGACACTTCGGTCCGGGAGGCCGCCGACGCCCTTGCCTGCATTCTGGGGAAGGGCTGAGCCATGCCGAAACGCAAGAGGCTGAGCGATGCCGGCATTGCCAGGCTGAGGCCCGAGGCGCGCGAATATACGGTCTGGGATACCGGGGTCGCCGGGCTCGGGGTGCGGGTTCGCCCCTCCGGCAGCCGGACCTTCATCTACCATCGCAAGACCGATGGCGGCGTGAAGAAAATGTCTTTCGGCCCCGCGGCGCTGCGCAAGGTCGAGGAGGTGCGCCGCGCCTGCATGGAGGCCGTGACTGGAGTTGCCGGCGCGGAGGCGGCTTGTCGCGGGAAAGCACCGCTGTTCAGGGATTTCGTCGCCGGTCGCTGGAAGGCGGAGCGTTTCGAGCGCTGCAAGCCCTCCACGCAGAAGGGGTTCCGCAGCAGGCTGAACGGCCATCTGCTCCCGACCTTCGGCTCCCGGCGTCTCGACCGCATCACACGCAGCATGGCGCTCGGCTGGTTCGAGGCTTGCAGCCGGACCGCGCCGGGTTCGGCCAATCTCGCTCTCGCCCTGCTGCGCCAGATACTCAACCATGCCGTCGCCTGCGGCCATATCGGCGCCAACCCGGTGCGCGGCATAAGGCGCAACCCCGGCCGAAAGATGACGCGGTTCCTGTCGCGCGAGGAGATCGCCCGCCTTCACCGCGTTCTCGACCGGTATGCCGAAGACTCCGCGTCCGAGGCGCAGCAGGCCGATATCGTCCGCCTGTTGCTGCTGACCGGCTGCCGCAGGGGTGAGATCGTCCGCCTCCGCCGGGAGGAGGTGAAGGGCGACCGGCTCGAACTCGCGGACAGCAAGACCGGTCCGAGAACGGTGCTGCTGAACTCCCCCGCGCGGGAGGTCGTCGAACGCCGACTGCGGCAAGGGAGCGGTCCCTGGATCTTCCCCTCCGTCAGAGACCCGTCCCGGCATCAATGCTACGGACTCCCGCTCTGGTATCGTGTCAGGCGCGAGGCCGGTATCGAGGATGTCCGCCTGCACGATCTTCGCCATACGGTAGCCAGCCAGGCGGTTTTGAACGGCGTGCCGTTGACCGTCACCGCCCGGCTGCTCGGACACGGCAATGTCGCCATGACCATGCGCTACGCCCATGTCGGGGACCGTGAGATTGAGGCGGCCGCGGAGAGGGTCGGGCAGGCCGTTGCGGCCATGATGGCCCAGGCAGGCAATCAACGTCCCAATTTCACCAATTCGCCCGATAACGCTTGCTGACTGGAACAGCAGCGCCGCTGCGTGGGGTGTGAGAACCACGCGCCGAAGGGCGTCCTGATCGCGCTTCTTGGCCGCTCAAGCTGTTGGGCGATGAAAGCCGTTATGCATCCCGAGACCAGGCCTGCCGTGCCTTCAGCCTTGGCGCTGGATGATCGGGTCACGTCGCCATCCCGGAATTGTCATCGTTCAGGGTACGGTGCACGAGCTGTTCGACGCGCTTGCGGTGCAGGTCGGAGAGCGCCGTTCTCGACCGCCATCCGCAGGGCGGCAGCCCGTTCGTGTTCCCCTCGCCGCTCGACCCCGCCCGTCCGCGCTATCCCGACCTTCGGTTCTGGCGCCGCATCAGGCGCGAAGCCGGCATCGAACACTGCCGTCTTCATGACCTTCGTCACACGATGGCCAGCCATGCTGTCACGAATGGTGTGCCGGTACCGGTCGTCTCCCGCCTGCACGGGCATTCTAATGTGCGTATGACCCTGCGCTACGCCCACCTCGCGGACCGCAATATCGCAGCCGCAGCCGAATGGGTCGGGGAAGCAATCGAAGCAATGATGGCCGTCTAGGAGTGGCGGAGGAGAGGCTCGTCTTCTAGCTCTGTGCCTCGGCTTCCGGGAACTCGAAAAGATCGACGTCCTGCGATGCCGACCGGCATCAACATATCGCGCTGGATAACACCATGAGACGGCAGAACGAATCACCTAGAGCATTTCAGCGGATATACTGTTGGGGATGCTCCACCGCTCGCAGAGCCCAACCCTGTCCGGCGCCACTATGCCAGTCCATCGGACGGTCCTGAATCACGCACTCGAATTGCCCGGAGAGATCCTTGCGCCTGAACCTTACGTTTGAACCCGAGCTTTTCGCGGCTCAACTGGCACACGAAATAGCCGCGGGCGGCCTGACTGTCGTCGAAGCAATTGAACGGCTTCTTTCGGAGCGGCTAGAAGACGCCGTCACCGGTTGCCTGAGGGATAGAATCGTCACGGCCCCTAAGTCCGTTGTGCATGCCACACATTACATCAACAGATTCCAAAACCTCACCGCGCTTAGTCATGAAGGATATTCCACCTGGTATCCAGAAGTGCATTTTTCCACAGGTAAGGATGACGTTTTCCACATTAAACAGTTGCATACATCTGGCATCCAGCCCGATAGTAACAGATATGCCGGCAGCATTGAACGCAATTTCACCCACAAAGTGAAGAAGCTCAAAACGCAAGTGAATCATTCTATTCGCCTAAACGAAGTAAGAATATCTCCGAATGTCTTCGTCAAGGCGGCACGATTATTGGAAACACACCATGAGCTTTCGCAGCCTTATATGGCCAATTTAACCGTGGGAATAGAACGCTTCGTGGATGATAGAATTGAAGGATTCAGAGCAGTTTCTTTTGACCATGTCATTACGGGCGACCGGCACTTCTGCATGTGCCATTACGACGCACATGCGGCAATGCTCTTGGACGCCAGAAAAGGGCTTCCTAATTATATCCTAGGTTCCTGGCCACATCGCGTCGTTTCTTTGCTGGAAGGTGCGCGATATGTGGACGGAGCTTGTCACTTCTGCGTTGCAGAGCAGCATGGAAAGAACGCAGCTTTAGAACGGTACGGCAGTCAGGTTCGAAAGCACTATCACCCTTATATAGACCTGCTTGTTCGCGGCAGGGCCATGGACCGCCGAACAGCCCAGGCCGAAACGATGCATCGCCTTTCAATCAGCCGATGGGTGCGCAAGGACAAGCTGTATGAGGTAATTCGCAAGCTCTTTCCTCACCGTACGATTCGCCGCCAGGCTTCCCCAAGCTGGTTAGGTCATCAGCGCCTGGACATCTACCTTCCCGAACTAAGCCTTTCGATCGAACACCAGGGAGAACAACATTTCGTCCCGATTGAGGCGTTTGGCGGGCAAAGCGCATTGGAGAAGACACGGGAGCGCGACCGGCGCAAACGGGCACTGTGCAAAGCGAACGGCGTTTCGATCATCGATGTGCGTTTCGATGACCTCATAACGATCCGAAGCCTGAGGAACCGTCTTCGGCGTTGGCTCCACTGAGGCAGTCGTCAGGCCTGGAAATCTGAACAGGTCCACAAACGGAGGCAAGGATACCAAAATCGCGGAGATGTCAGAGACACTGGCATGCCCGCGCTCCATTCGTGTCTAACAGGCTGTTGAACAACTCCTGGCGCGTGTGGTCCTGACGTGATTCGCCGCGCAGCGAGCGATCCTGTCTTTAGGCGCCCGGCCCTGACCCTTCATGACCGGGTGTGATCAATCGCTTATGGCGCTGACCAGCTTCGAAATGGCACGCCGAACAACAGCCATGACCAACGATATCCCTCTGCCGATCGAACTGCCAGCAGCTCTGGCAGGAGATCAGGGAAGACTCCGACCCCGTCGACATGTAATTTCGGTTCCGAAAGGAGCCAGCCTCCTCATGCAAGCATTGAAGCAGGACCATCGCGCCGATTACCAGGACGTGCTGAATGCCCCCGCGCACGTGGTCGCCGAGGTAATCGACGGCGCGCTGCACACACAGCCCCGACCCGCCATGCCCCACGCACGCGCCAGCTCGTCCCTCGGCGCAAAAATCGGAGGTCCTTTCGATTACGACTCTGGCGGCCCGGGCGGCTGGTGGATCGTCGACGAACCCGAACTTCACCTGGGCGAGGACATCCTCGTACCCGACCTGGCCGGATGGCGCCGGGAGCGGATGCCGGATTATCCCGACACCCCCTACGTCACCCTCGCACCGGACTGGGTCTGCGAAGTGCTCTCCCCCGGAACCCGGAGGCTGGACCTGCACGAAAAGCGTCCGGTTTACGCGCGCGAGGGCGTCTCTTGGCTTTGGCTCGTGGACCCCGCCGATCACACTCTGGAAGCATTCGAGCTTCACGACGGTCAATGGCTGCTCATCGCGAGCGCGAAGGACGACGAGCCCGTCAACATCCGACCTTTCGACGCGGTCACATTCAGCTTGGGCGATCTCTGGCCCTGATAGCCACGCAACTGCCTGTCCTGTACGCCTTCCAGATGAAAGCGAAGCGGGGCATCGCCACGCCGAAGACGGAGCCAGACAAGGTCCGCCGCCGGCTCGCGCTCACCGCAGCGCACTACCGCAACACCCATGGATGAGGCCCGACCCACGACCGTATCCGCAACCGCCGTAGAGACCGGCAACGGCAACGTCTTCGCCGACTTCGTGCTTGCCGACGCCGATGCACACATCGTGAAGGCCGAATTGGTGACCCGCATCGACGCTATCGTCAGGCAGCGCGGCATCACCCAGGCCGAGGCCACGCCGCTGCTCGGCCTCTCCCAGTCCGAGCTCTTCCGGCTGCTCCGGGGGGATTTCCGGGCGTTTTTGCTGGAGCGCCTGCTGCGGCTTCTGACGACGCTCGGCCACGACATTGACACCGTCATCCGCCAGCCGCGTTCCGCCAGCGGCAGGAAACTGCGGATCGCCGCTTCCCAGATGGTCTGACCCAGCTCCCGGCGCGCGATTGCGCCGGCCTTCCTGCTGCGCAGCCGGCCCGGCCCCGTTCCAGGTCAGAGCCTCAGCGCAAGCCACCAACATGCGATCCAGACAGGCAGGCCAACCGCGCCAGCGCAGACCGCGATCACGGGCGGCCCGAACAGCCCGGCCGGCAGCGTCACCGTCAACGCGCCGCCCGCGATCCAGACGCCGCGCCGGTAACGCAGTAGTCGAGAAGCTGGGTGTTGGAGTAGTGCTCCTCGCGGACGATCGAGAGGCGGGGGGCTGAACCCAAGCACCGTCACGTCCGGTTATGCACAGAGAACCAGAGCCTCGAAGTCATGCACGGCGTTGCGGGCTCGGGTTCGAATCAGCCGCTCGCCAGCGCGACGCCGCTGCGCCGCTACGGCGAGCCGGAGGAGGTAGCCCGGCTGATGCTGTTCCTCGCCAGCGACGAGTCGAGCTTCTGCACCGGTGGCGTCTACATGGTCCACGGCGGCGTCTCCGCCGGACGGCTGTAGAACCCGGGCGCGGGTTCCGACCGAGGCGGGGACCATACGCCATAGCATAAGCATTTCCTATTCTATATCGAGAAAATAAGTATTGGAACTAATGAAAAAAGTGGAGGATCTTCGATGGCGATAATGGCCAGAATGGGCTGCGGGGTGTATGCGGTGGGCATTCCCCGTATCCGGACCGCAGGGAGAACGGACTCATGAGGACGGGACTGTCGATGAAGACCTTTTTGGCATCGTTTGCCGGATTGGCCCTGCTGGCAGCGGGCGCGGCCCATGCCGGCCCGCTGGCGCCGGCCCCGCGCGTCGTCGCCAAATACGACCGGAACTTCATCGAGCGTTCGGGCGCGCAGACGATCGAAGAACTGCTGGACACCGGCATCATCCGGTACTTCCTCACCGGTGGGCAGAACCTGCTCGTCCTGGTCGACGGCAGGCCTTACGCCTCCACCGCCAGCGACCTGGACCCCCTGCCGCTCTCGGCCGTAGAGCGCATCGAGGTTCTCGGCCCCGACAGTCTGGGCACGCTTGGCGGCGCCACCGTGCGCGGCGCGCTCAATATCGTGCTGAGAAAGGACCTTGACGGCTTCGAGACGCGCATGGTCGCGCGGGCGCCGAGCCGGGATGGTGGCGACGGCTCGCAGGGCAGCGTCTTCTGGGGCGGCGCAGTCGGCAAGGGAGGGCGCATGACCCTCGGCGTGGACATGCTCGACCGCCAGGAAATTCCCGGCAGCGCCCGGGAGCACAGCCGCTCCGAATGGGTCAAGGGCGGCTCGTTCAGCGACGCGAAGAATGTCAGTCTCAGCGGCAACACCGTCTATGTCGTCCAAGGGCAGCCGGACGCAAATGTTCGGGGCGGATTTCGTATAACCGGCCTGAGGTCGGTCGCACTGGGGGATTGCGACCCGGCGCTGGGCTATACTGGCCCGCTTAGTAACCCGCCCCCCATCAGCAACGGCGACAAGGGCTGCGGCTTCGCTTACGGCGACATCTGGTGGGACACCTCCAGCTACGAGCAGCAGAGCGCCATCCTGAATCTGGACCATCCGCTTGGCGACGATGCCGAACTGCATCTGGATGTGAATATCACGCAGAGCGATTCGGCATTCCGGTACGCGCCGTCGGTCGATGTGTTCTCCTTCAGGCTGACAGACGACGAAGGGAACACGAACCAAAGGCTTCTCGACGCAATCAACGCGGCGGCCGGCGGAACCATTGCAGATAGTGACGACCGGTTCGCCGTGGGGCACCGCTTCGTGGCCCACGGCAACCGGGACTGGGTATGGGATACCGAGGAATACGACATTTCCCTGGGTATTACGGGCCGGCTGGCGGAGGACCTCGGCTACGATGCGCGCATCGACGCTTGGCGGTTCGACAGCTTCCTGACCGGCAACACCCTGGTGCATGGCCCGACGATCCAGGACGCCATTCGGGAGGGGCGCTACGACCTCGTGAACCCGTTAAGCCTGTTTCCTGGAGGGTCTGACGAAGACAGAGCAGCGCATCTGGATGCCATAAGGGACAGCAGCCTGCGGGAAGAACAGAATTCCGGCGCGAAGAGCCTTTCGACCCGGTTTGCGCTGGAGGGGTCCGGCTTCGCGGTCGGCGACCGCGATGCGGCATGGACCGCGGGGGTCGAGCTGGGGGCAGTCGAAGCGCACCAGCTTCTGCGCTTTCGCGACAATGCAAGTAAGACCCACAAGGTGACCGAGGTGCTCGGTTCCGGCGGGGTCAGCTATGCCGGCGAGCGCAACACCGCCGCGGCCTTTGCGGAGATGTCCCTGCCGGTGGCCGACAGGCTGGACCTTAGGGTCGCGGGGCGCGGCGTCGAATATGACGATGTAGGCGGGCTGGGGTCCTGGCGCGTCGGGGCCGAATACCGGCCGACCGGCATCGTCACGCTGCGCGGCTCCTGGAGCACGGGAGAGGGTTCGCCCTCGATGGAGGACCTCTACAGCACCGAGGACCAGGACCACCCCTATATCCAGTGCGACCCGGGGACCGGAGACCCGCCCCGCGCCTGCGCCGCGCCGAACCGCCGGCAGGTGACGCGCGAGGCCAGCGGCAACCCGCGGCTCGATCCTTCGGAAGTGGAGAGGCTCGCCATCGGTGCCGAGGCCCGACAGGGACCGTTCTTCCTGGCCGCGGAATGGTACCGGCTCTCGGTGTCCGGCCAGCCGGCGCTGAACACCGCGACCTGGGCCATGCTGAATCTGCCCGAATGCCCCCTGGGCGGCAGCAACTGCATCCAGCGCAATGGCGGCGACATCACCATCCACCAGAGCTACGACAATATCCTCGATTCCGAGATTTCGGGCATCAATACCCGCTTCGGCGGCGGCATGAGGACGAGTTGGGGCGTTGTCGGCATGCGGGGAGCCTGGAGGCACGTCCTCGACGCGGAACACCGCTTCGCGGGCCGTAAGGACCGGTTCGTCATCGCCCGGAACGCCGTACGCGTCGGGTTCCTGGCGCGGCGCGGCAATCTGAGCGCCGTCTGGACCGCCAATTACCGCGCCAGCTTCAAGAACCAGGATGGTAGCGGGGAGTTCCCGTCCTGGACCGGCCACGACCTGTCGGTGGCCTGGGCGGACCCGCTGGGGCTGGACGGCGCCGGGATCTCGGCTGGCGTGTTCAATCTGACCGACACGAAGCTCTCGACAGACACCTCCGACCCCTCCGCTACGGACGGACCCGTCGCGGCCGGCTGGGGGCGCACCTTCTTTCTCACCCTCAACATGCGGTTTTGAGACCCAGGCGCCCGGCCTGATCGCAGCATTCGGTTTCGAAAGGCTATCGGCGTGGAGCACTGTATAGGATGCTGCGTCCCGGTTTCTCGATTAGCCCGGATTTCTCACCGCGAGCGTCGTCCGGCCAAGTTTAGCAATCGGCTGGGTGTTGGCGGTGGCGGGTTTTGTATTTCGGTTTGAGGGCGCAGGGGTATGGGTTGCGCCTGAGGCGCGGTTCCTGCCGGGGGATGT
>JAJDVH010000217.1 GCA_022826185.1 Alphaproteobacteria bacterium | reverse complement strand
CGGGCGCCGTTTCGAGGGCGGGTCGCCCAATGGGGTCAGGCGGGGCCGGGGCGGAACACTTCGTCGAGCGTGTCGGCGTCCAGGACGTTGTCCGCCCAAGCCTCGATCTCGCCGGCGGACGCCCGGCGCAGCCTTTCGGCCACCGCAGGGGACAGGAGCCCGAACCGGCGCCGCAGCAGCCTTTCCAGCACCGCCCGCTCGCCTTCGTGCCGGCCCTCCTGCCGACCTTCCTGCCAGCCCTCGTCCCGGGCTCTCTGGATCATTCCCGTCATGGCCTTGCTCTCCTTCGGGTAGTCGCGCTCAAAGCGCATACGCTCGTCCTCGTCCAGTCCGGCGTAGGTGTCGATGAACTCCAAGTATTTTGCCCTCTTGTCGGGGTCCGTTTCCACCTCCTGCAATCCCCCCACCGCCGCCGCGTAGGCGTCCACACGGCGATCCGCCGCCACGCGCATGTTCGGCAGGTTCACCAGCGTGTCAATGCCGATTGAAAATTCCCCAGAAGTGCCGAAGTAAAATTCCCCAGTTGGGGGGTTGGTTCAACGTTGCGCATCGGTGCGGTTCCGCTTGTTCCCGGGCGGGCGGCCGCGGCGCTTGGGGGGCGGCGGCGGCGTGATGGGGGCGTTGGCGCGGACGTGCTCGGGGATGAGGTCGGTGTGTTCGCGGAGCCGGTAGCTGGCGCCCTCGATGTGGATGACGACGGCGTGGTGGAGCAGGCGGTCGAGGAGCGCGGTGGCGACGACGGCGTCGCCGAACAGCTCGCCCCACTCGGCGAAGCCGCGGTTGGAGGTGAGGATCATGGCGCCCTTCTCGTAGCGTGCGTTGACGAGCTGGAAGAACAGGTTGGCGCCGTCGGGGTCGATGGAGACGTAGCCGATCTCGTCGACGATGAGCAGGGCGGTGCGGGTGTAGAAGCGGAGCTTGTCGGCGAGGCGGTCCTCGCGGCGGGCCTTGCCGAGGGCGTCGACGAGTTCGGCCAGGGTGTGGCGGTAGACGCTCCTGCCGGCCTTGACGGCGGCGATGCCGAGGGCGGTGGCGAGATGGCTCTTGCCGGTGCCGGGGAGAACAGCCACATACCGCCCGATACCAAGGCGGTCCGACCAAGATCCACTACCCCTTCCATCCCAGTGCCGGACGGACGGTCGAGGTGGTCCGGCGCCATCCGTTCCGCGGGACCCTGATGTTCGTTGTCCGCCAACCGGACGGCACGATGGCGCAGTTGCCGGCCTGGATGTGTTCGCCCGAAGCGGCCGCGATGGCCGTGGTGGATCGTCCCCGGGTTGCGCTGAGCGCGTTGCGCGGCCTCCGCGATGTCCTCGACGTCGTTCTACCATCGACTCCTCACTCGCAAGCAGGAGAACGACATGGGACGACAGGGCGATCTGCTGACGCCGCTGGACCCGAACCCGATTCTGGCGCCGGAGGTGCGGGAGGCTGTGATCCCTATGGTGGCGGCTTTGCTGCTCGAGGCGGCGGCGGGACCAGCGCACGGGATTGCGCGGGAGGCGGGGGCGTTGGAGGTGGACGATGACCAAGATCGCGGCTGACCACCTTGAGCGCCAGGCGATCGTCTACATCCGCCAGTCGACGCAGACCCAGCTCCGCAACAACCGTGAGAGCCGGCGCCGTCAGTACGGCCTTGTGGACCGTGCGCGCAACCTGGGCTGGGGCGAACCGGAGGTGATCGACGACGACCTGGGCAGGTCCGGCGGCGGCGCCGCGCGGCCCGGCTTCGAGCGGCTGCTGCTGGCGATTTGCGAAGGGCGGGTCGGGATCGTGCTGTCGCTGGAGGCGTCGCGCCTGGCGCGCAACGGCCGCGACTGGCACACGCTGCTGGAGTTCTGCGCGCTGGTGGGCTGCCTGCTGGGCGACGAGGACGGCGTCTACGATCCCCGGCTGCCGAACGACCGCCTGCTCCTGGGCATGAAGGGCACCATCAGCGAGATGGAGCTTTCCACGCTGCGCCAGCGCTCGCTCGAAGCGCTCCGCCTGAAGGCCTCGAGGGGCGAGCTCTTCCTGGGCGTCGCGGTGGGGTACGTGAAGGTCCGGCACGACCGCATCGCCAAGGATCCGGACCGCCGCGTGCGGGAGGCCATCGAGCTGGCGTTCCGCAAGTTCTCGGAGTTCCGGAGCATCCGCCAGGTCCACCTCTGGCTGCGCCAGGAGGAGGTGCCGCTTCCGGCGGTCCGGGTCGTCGGCGATGATCGAAGCATCGTGTGGAAGGCGCCGGTCTACGGCACGGTGCACAAGCTGCTGACCAACCCGGTTTACGCCGGCGCGTACGCGTACGGGCGGACCGGGAGCCGGGTGACGGTCGAGAACGGGCGCAAGCGCGTTGTCCGGGGACTGCGCCGGGAACGCGGGGACTGGGATGTGTTGATCCGGGACCACCACGAGGGTTACGTTTCCTGGGAGGAGTTCGAGAGGAACCAGCGGTTGATCGCCGACAACGCCAACTGCAAGGGCCGGATGGTTCGGGGCGCCGTTCGCCGCGGGCACGCCCTGCTCGCCGGCCTGCTGCGGTGCGGGCACTGCGGCCGCCGGCTGCACGTGCACTACAGCGGCGCCAAGGGCCGTTGCGTCCGCTACGGCTGCCGCGGCGCGCACGTCAACCACGGCACCAAGCCCTGCATCGCCTTCGGCGGCCTGCGCGTGGACGCCGCGGTCGCCCGCGAGGTGCTCAGGCTGCTCAGTCCGCTTGGCGTCGAGGCGGCGCTTGCCGCCGCCGCCATGCGCGAGGACGGCCAAGCCGAGACTCGACGGCAGGCGGAGCTGGCGCTGACGCAGGCGCGCTACGAAGCCGACTTGGCGCGCCGCCAGTACGATGCCGTCGATCCCGGCAACCGGCTGGTGGCCGGCGAGCTGGAGCGGCGCTGGAATGACCGGCTCGAGGAGGTGCGCCGGCAGGAGGGACGCGTCGAGGCGATCAAGGCCGAACGCCCCGAGCGGCTGTCGCCGGAGGGGAGGGAGCGCCTGATGGCGCTTGGCGACGACCTGGCCGCGGCGTGGTCGCATCCCGACGCAACGGCCGGGACGCGCAAGCTCATCGTTCGGACGGTGGTCGAGGAGATCGTCGTGACTCTGGCCGAGGAGCGCATTGACCTTCTGCTCCATTGGCAGGGCGGCGACCACACGCGCCTGAGCGTCCCCCGCAACCGCACCGGACACCATCGCTTCAGCACGGCCGCCGATGTCGGCGACCTGATCCGCTCCCTGGCAAGGCAGCTGCCGGACGGCGCGATCGCCGCCATGCTGAACCGGCTCGGCAAGAGGACTGGCCGCGGCAATACCTGGACGCAGGTCCGGGTCTGCAGTTTCCGCAACAGCCACGGCGTTGAGGTCCACCGCCCCGGGGAGATGGCCGAGCGCGGCGAACTGACGTTGAAGGAAAGCGCCGAGCGCCTCGGCGTCAGCACGATGACGGTTCTCCGGTTGATCGGCGACGGCGCCATCCGTGCCTCGCAGGTGTGCAGGGGAGCCCCTTGGGCCATCCCTGAAGCGGAGTTGGATGCGGTTGCGGACCGGAACTTCGCCGAGCTGCGTCCGCGAACAGCCGATCCCAACCAGGAAGAGTTGGACATTCAATAACATAGCGAGGTGTGCATCGTGAAGCCGGACTCGGCGGGCCGAGCAGGTGGACGACCTCGGCGCGGTCGACGAAGTCGAGCTGGGCGAGCGCGAGGATGCGGTCGCGGTCGAGGGACGGCTGGAAGGCGAAGTCGAAGCTCTCGAGGGTTTTGGGCGGGGTCAGCCTGGAGGTCTTGAGGGCGACGCCGATGCGGCGGTTCTCGCGCACCTGAAGCTCCTCGGCGAGCAGCGCGTCGACGGCCTCGAGGGCGGCGATCTCGCCGCGCTCGAGGCGCTGGACGACGTCGTTGAGGGTCTCCAGGGCGCGCGGCATGTTGAGGCCGACAAGGCTGGCCTGGATGCGGTCGAGGAGCCCGCTCACGGCGGCGCTCCGGCTTCGGCCAGGCGCTGGCCGACGGCGGCGTAGAAGTCCAGCGGACGCTGCGCGGGCCGCACGTCGGACGGTTCCGGCGCGGCCGGGGCCGCGGCGCGGTGGCTCGGATCGAGGCGGCGCCGGTTCCTGCCCTCGAGCACGGGATGCACGGCGATCAGGCCGCCGTCCTCGAAGATGCGCACCTGGCCGGGGTGGCTCTGGACCTCGACGACGCGCCGGCGGGTGGCGTCGGGGACGCTGTAGAGGTTGCCGGCGACGGACACCATGCCGTCGCGGCTGATGCGCCGCTCGACGGTGAGCGGGGCGCTGTAGGCGATCGCCGGCAGCGGCGCCAGGCGGGGGCGCTCGTCGGCGAACGCCTCGTCGACGACGCGGCCGGTGGTGGCGTGGGTGCGGGGGTTGGCGAGCGTGGCGCGCCAGTGCCCGAACTGGCGGTTGAGGTCGTCGAGGTCGCGGAAGCGGCGGGCCAGGAAGAAGTCCTGGCGGATGTAGCGGAAGGGCCGCTCGACCTTGCCCTTGGTCTTGGCGCGGTACGCCCTGCAGGCGCGGGGGACGGCGCCGTAGTGGCCGAGCAGGGCGACCAGCGCGGGGTTGTAGGTCACCGCGCCGTCCGGATCCTCGCCGACCACGGCGGTCCTCATGCGGTCGTAGAGGATCTCGGCGGGGACGCCGCCGATGGCCTCGAACGCGGCGATGTGGCAGCGCAGCACGGTCTGCAGGTCCTGGCCCGTGCAGAACCGGCCCCACAGCCAGCGGCTGTGCGCGAGGACCAGGGAGAACAGCCAGACCGTGCGGACCCGGTCCGGCTCGTCGTCGAAGACGGCCTTGAAGTGGGCGAAGTCGACCTGGGCCTGCTGGCCGGGCGGGGTCTCGAAGCGGCGCTCGAAGCCGCTCCGGTCCGTCGGCCGCACCTCGCGCAGGAAGTCGGTGACCGCGGTGTAGCCCCCGGCGTAGCCGCGCTCGACGATGTCCCGCATCAGGCGCCGGCCCGACAGCTTCGGACACTTGGCGACGCGGTCGCGGAGATAGTCCTCGTAGGGCTCAAGGAGCCGCGGCCGGGGCTGCCGGGGTCCGTACCGGGGCCCCCGCATCCCCCGGTCGAGATGCTTGCGCACGGTCTTGCGGTCGAGCCCCGTGTGCCGGGCGATGGCGGATATGCCCATCCCCTGGCGCCTCAAATCGTGGATCATGACAATCTCCCTCAAAACGACCATCCCCTTCTTCCCTGGCGGCGGACCAGGGGCC
>JAJDVH010000128.1 GCA_022826185.1 Alphaproteobacteria bacterium | reverse complement strand
CGGGCGCGGTAGTCGGTCACGACATTGATGACGGCGACGCGCCCCTTGTCCACTTCCGCCTGGCCCCGCTCCAGCGCCGCGCGGATCCCGCCCGGCTCCTCGACCTGCTCGCCATAGCAGCCGAGCGCCTCGGCGATCCTGTCGAAGCGCACATAGCCGAGATCGCGGCCGATCTTTTCGCGGCCCGGATCGGCCGTCCAGCCGCCATTGCAGCTGATGACCACCAGCACCGGGATGCCCTGGCGCTGGGCGGCTTCGAGCTCCATGGCGTTGATGCCCATGGAGCCGTCGCCGTGCACGCAGATCACCTGCTTGTCCGGCTTGGCGACCTTGGCGCCGATGGCGTAGGGCAGGCCCACGCCCATCGTGCCGAAGGGGCCGGAGTTCAGCCGGTGGCCCGGCGCGTAGGTCGGCATGGACTGGCGCCCGTAGTTCAGGATTTCCTGGCCGTCCACAACAAGGATGGAGTCCCGGTCCATGAAGTTCTTGACCTCCTCGCAGAGCCGGAGCGGATGGATCGGCGTGTCGTCCGAGAGGGCGTTGCCGCCGGGCCGGGCGCGCTTCTCCGCCTCGCCCTCCGCCAGCCGGTCCCGCCAGGCCTTGAAGCGGTCGGCGTCGAAGCGCCCGTCGATGGCTTCCATCAACTGCTCCAGCGCGGTGCGCACATCCGCCACGATGCCGATGTCGATGGGCCGCGGGCTCTGCGCGATCTCGGTCTGGTCGATGTCAATCCGCACGATGCGCGCATCGGCATTGAAGCGCGGCGGGGCGGCATGGCCGACAATGTAGTTGAGCCGCGTGCCCAGGATCAGGATGCAGTCGGCTTCCCGGAAGGCGGTCGAACGCATGGTGGCGTAATGCCAGGGATGGTCCTCGGGCACGACGCCCCGGCCCTGCGGCGTGGTGTAGAAGGGAATGCCGGAGGCATCGACGAAGCGGTGCATCGCGTCGGAGGCTTCCGACCAGAGGATGCCGGAGCCGGAGACCATCACCGGGCGCTCGGAGGCGGCCAGGATCGCGGCGGTCTCCTCGATCAGGTCCTGCTGGCCGGCGGGGCGGCTCCTGAGCAGCGGGCGCCCGGAGGTCGTCCAGTTGATCTCGTCTTCCGGCACCTTGGTGTAGAGCACGTCGCCCGGCATATCGATATAGACCGGCCCCGGCTTGCCGGCCATCGCCTGCTGGAAGGCGATATCGACGATTTCCGGGATGCGGCGCGGATCGTAGACGCGGGCCGACCACTTCACGCAGCCCTCCATGATCCGCATCTGGTCGATCTCCTGGAAGACGTCCTTGCCGAACTGGGCAACCGGCGAGCAGCCGCCGACCGCAACCACCGGCGTGCAATCGACGAGCGCGTTGCAGAGGCCCGTGACGAGGTTGGTGACGCCCGGCCCGGAGGCCGCCATGCAGGCCGCGGGCTTCGTGCGCAGCCGCGCATAGGCGTGCGCCATCATCGCGGCGGCCTGCTCATGGCGCACATCGACCATGCGGATGCCTTCGTTGGCGCATTCGGTCTCCGCCAGCAGCATCGGGCCGCCCATCAGGAAAAACATCTCGTCGCAGCCCTGCCTGCGCAGCGCCTTGGCGAGGATCGCCGAACCCGTCAGTTCGCTCATCGGGTTTCCCTCTCTTCCGTCTTCGGTTCGTTCAGTGGATTTTCTGCGCCCCGATCAGGGCGTCGAGTTCGCCCAGGCGGCGGCGGACGGCCAGTTCCAGCGCGGTCAGCACAAAGGACGGGGTCGCCGGGGGCAGCACGAGCGAGGCGGCCAGTTCCGCAGGGCCGTCCGGAGCCTGGAGGTCCAGCATGGCCGCTTCGCGCGTGTTCCCGGAGATGTCGAGCCGCCACATTTCCGGCACGCCGAGCCGGCGGTAGAAGGCGGGCTTGTCCCCGTCGCCGGAACTCCGCTCGACCTCGATCACGAGGCTGGGCGGCGTGTGCAACTCGAACGCTTCCAGTTCCGACTCGCCCCGTTCGTAAGCCTGCCCCCAGCGCTCGGCGGTCTCGCCCAGATAGTAGCAGGCGTCGGGTTCGGCCCCGGTGTTCTCCGGGTCTTCGGGGCGGCGCCAGCGTGTGGATCCGAGCGCGACGACGGGGATGCCCGCCCTGTCCACAGCGTCCATCAGCCGCCCGGTGCCCCAGGCGTAGCGCTCATGCTTCGACGACGGCGTCATCAGGGCGACGAGGCCGCCGGCGGGATCGATGAACACCCGGCGCGCAATGCTGTTCCAATCGAGCTTCGCCAGCAGCGGCACGGCCTCCGGATCGACGCGGAAGCGCGTGTATTCCGATCCCATGCTGCCGATACTCCGTTCCATGAGCCTCCGGTCCCGGAAAGACGCCGCAGGATAGCACTATAGCCGTCGGCGTCCCGGCGGCGGAAGCCCGGCCAACCTTAGGCGAGTTCGAAGCCCTCATAGCCGTTCGCCGCCGAGGCCTCGCATTTCTCCCGGTAGAGCGGCGCGCCGGCGCCGTAGAGCAGGAAGATGCGCCGACTCTTGTCGGCCCGGTTGGGGTTTACGCCCATGAACCAGCTGTCCACCTTGGTATAGAGCATCCGCGAGGCGCTTTCGTGGACATGCTCGGTCCACTCCGCCTCCGCCGCCTCGCTCGCCTCCATCCGGTTCACGCCCCGCTCGCGCATGTGCCGGATGCAGTCCGCCACCCATTCGACATTCTGCTCGCTGCAACGGGGGATGTTGCAGAAGGAGGAGGCGTTGTGCGGGCCGACCAGGGTGAACATGTTGGGGAAGCCGGAAATCTGGATGCCGAGCAGCGTCTTCGGCCCGTCGGCCCATTTCTCCTTCAGGCTCTGTCCGTGGCGGCCGCGGATGTCGATGCGGTCGAAGCCGCCGGTCACGGCGTCGAACCCGGTTGCATAGACGAGGATGTCGAGCGGATGTTCCCCGCCCGAGGTGAGGACGCCGTCCGGCGTTATGCGCTCGATCGGCGCCTCGTTCAGATCGACAAGCCGGACATTGTCCCGGTTGTAGGTCTCGTAATAGCCGGTTTCCATCGGGACCCGGCGGGTGCCGAAACCGTGGTCCTTCGGCACCAGCTTCTCCGCCGTCTCCGGGTCGCGGACGCGCTCGCGGATCTTGCGGGCCATGAAGTCCGAGATCGTACGGTTGGCGGCCTCGTCCACGAAGGTGTCGCGGAAATTGCCCATCCAGATGCCGAAGCCCGGCTCGCCGTAGAGCTTCTCGTAGAAGGCTTCGCGCTCCTCGGCCGACACCTCCATCGCCTTGCGCCGGTCGGCGTCGTGGATGAAGCCGCCGTGCGAGGCGCGGCAGCGGGCGAAGATCGCGTCGTAGCCGGCCTTGATCCGGGCCTGGGTTCCCGCGTCGATGGGCGCGTTGTGCAGGGGCGCGCACCAGTTGGGGCTGCGCTGGAACACGGTCAGATGGCCCGCCGTCTCGGCGACCACCGGAATCAGCTGCACGGCGGTCGCGCCCGTGCCGATGACGCCGACGCGCCTGCCGGCAAGCTCCAGCGGCTCGCGCGGCCAGTCCGAGGTGTGGAAGGAGGGCCCGCGGAAATCCGCCATGCCCTCGATCCCGGGCAGTTGCGGCACGGAGAGCGGGCCGACCGCGGTGATGAGCCAGCGGGCGCGCGCGCAGTGCCCGTCCTCCGCCTCGACTTCCCATGCCAGCGCCGCCTCGTCCCAGGACGCCCGCACGATCCGGGTCCCGAACCGGATATCGCGGCGCAGGTCGAACTTGTCGGCGACGAAATTGACGTAGCGCAGCGTTTCCGGCTGGGGCGAGAAATGCTCGCTCCACTCCCATTCCTGAAGCAGTTCCCCGGAGAAGGAAAAGCCGTAGCTGTAGCTCTCGGAATCGAAGCGCGCGCCCGGATAGCGGTTCCAGTACCAGGTGCCGCCGACATCGCTGCCGGCCTCGAACACCCGGACCCGCAGCCCGAGTTCCCTGAGCCGGTAAAGCTGGTAGAGGCCGGAAATGCCGGCGCCGATCACGATGGCGTCATGCTCTTCGCAGTGCGTGGTGCGGCTCATGCGGCATAGCTCCCGCCAAGCTCGTCCTCGATGAAGATGCGCACGATCTCCTCGAAGTCCGTATCGGTCTCGAAGCCGAGCGCCGTTCCCCTGGCCGGGTCGAAATGCGTGGCCCAGCCGTTCACGATCTGCTGGATGAAGGGGTCGGGCTCGAAATGCACGCGCGCCGCCACCCGCTCGCCCGCGACGGAAGCCAGCGCCGCCAGCATCTCCCGCACGGTGACGGTCAGGCCCGGAAGCGCCAGCATCCGCGCCGGCCCCCAGACGTCCGGCGGCATGGCGGCCGCCTTCAGCACCGCATCCACCACCTTGCGCGGCGAGAGCACATACATCGCCTGGTCCGGCTCCACCGGACAGACCGCCTCCTCGCCCTGCAGCGGCTCGCGGATGATGGAGCTCGCCCAGGTCGAGGCCGCCTTGTTAGGCTTGCCGGGCCGCACCACCACCGTCGGGAAGCGCAGCGCCCGCCCGTCCACATAGCCCTTGCGCGCATAGTCCTGCACCAGCAGTTCGCCGACGGCCTTCTGCGTGCCGTAGGAGGTCTGCGGGTTCAGGATCAACCCGTCCGGGATCGTCTCCGGCATCGCGCCGCCATAGACCGCGACCGAGCTTGCGAACACCAGGCGCGCGGGCGCCGGCAGGCTCCGGGCGGCGGCCAGCACGTTCATCGTGCCCTGGAGATTGACCGTCATGCCGAGGTCGAAATCCTCCTCCGCCCCGGCGCTCACCACCGCGGCCAGGTGGAACACCGCGCCCGTGTCGGGAGCGATGACGGCGCGCACCTGCTCCGGGTCGCCGATATCGCCGATGACTGCCTCGACGCGCGGATCGTGCAGGAGGCGCGGGTCGGGCGCGGCGCGGTCGAACAGCACGATCCGTTCGACCGGCTGCTCCCGGCCCGCGGCATCCGCGAGCGCGTTGAGTTCGAGCAGCCTGAGCGCGAGCCGCCGGCCGATAAAGCCGGCGCCGCCGGTGATGACGACGCGCATGAGCCTTGCGTCCTCCTTGCAGACAGGGGACCCGGACGCACCGGGGGCGGCGGGAAAATAGCCGGGGCGGCCGGGGCTGTCACGGCGATTGCCGGGCCCCGGTCCGCATGTCAGGATGGCCGTCCTGCCCGACGCAAGGAGAGGGGGACCGCCATGGGCGAAAAGCTGGGCATCGGCGCGGCGTTTCCGGCGCTTTCGCTGACGCTGCTCGACCGGGGGCCGGCCGAGGTGCCCGCGGACATGCCGGGGCCGTGGAAGGTGGTGCTGTTCTACCGCGGCCACTGGTGACCCTATTGCCGCCGTCAGTTGGACGGCTTCCAGGAATTATGGCCGGAGTTCGAGGCGCGCGGCGTGTCCATCCTCGCCGGCAGCGTGGACGATGAGGACAACGCCCGAAAGATCGCGGACGGCAAGAGCTTCCCCTTCGCCTGGGGCATGACACGCGCGGATGCCGACCGGATCGGAGCCTGGTGGGAAGACCGCCGCCAGATCGTGCAGCCCTCCGAGTTCATCCTGAACGAGACCGGCGCGGTCGAGGTCTCCAGCTACAGCGACGGCCCGCTCGGCCGCATCGACGCCGCCGACGCGCTCAAGCTGATCGACCTGTACGAGTCGCGGAAGAAGGCGGGGGGCTGAGCGGAGGCGAACGCCCCCACGCGGCTTCTGGATTGCGCGCGTCGTTCGATCGGCTTATTGTCGTCATATGACGACTGCCGAGGAGGCATCGATGGCAAGCCCTGCTACTGCCGATCCGAGTCCCGCGAGGCCCGGCACCGTCTTTTCGCCGGCCGACACGGGCGAAACCGTCGGCATGGCGAGGCTGCTCGCCATCGCGGATCCCGACGATTGCAGCGACGTGAGTCTCGCGCGGTGCGTTGCCGGCGGTCTGCGGCCCGCCGCGGTGGCAGCGATCGCCGAGGCGTTCGGAGGCGACAGGAACCGGATCGTGGGGCCTGTCGTGCCGGAAGCGACCTTCAGGCGGGCGCGGAAGGCCGGCAGGCTGTCCAGGGAGCACAGCGGGCGGCTCTATGAAATCGCCCGGGTCGCGGTCGCCGTGGCCCGCGCATACCGCGGCGACCGGGAGCGGATGGAAGCCTTCATGACGCGCCCGCATCCCCTGCTGGAGGGGGAGACGCCGTTCGACATGGCGCGGTCCGGTCCGGCGGGAGCGGATGCGGTCCTCAACCTTATCCGGCGGGCCGAGGCGGGCGTCTCGCCCTGACCGGACCGCGCAGGCTGCCGGAGACGGTCCGGGTCTTCCGGATCGGCGACCCGGAGGGGCGATTCCCGGTCTGGAGCGCGGAAGGCGCCCGGAGGGTTTCGGGCCGGTGGCATGAGGCCGGGGCCGCGGTGGTCTATGCCTGCGAAAGCTACGCGGCGGCCATGCTCGAAAAGCTCGTCCAGTGGAACGGGATCCTGCCCGGAAACCAGCATTTCGTGGAGGCCGCGATCCCGAGAGGCGCGTCCTACGAGGTGGCGACGCCCGACATCGTGCCGGGTTGGGACAGGCCGGACCACCGGGCGTCGCGCCGCTTCGCAGCCGCCTGGTATGCGGAAAAGCGCAGCCTTGTCCTGTTCGTTCCCTCGCTCGTGGCGCGCATGGAGCGGAACGCCGTCATCAACAGCCTTCACCCGGAATTCCGGGATATACAGGTGTCGCTGGAGGTGCCCGTGTGGTGGGACCGGCGGTTGTTCCAGTTGCAGGAAAGCGCGCCATGACGCCGGAGCCGGGGGGCACGGCCCGCGCGCGGCCCGCCGGCGCGCACGCCATCCAGTCGAAACGACCTCTATGAATCGCTAGCGCCGTCCCCGCTCTCCAGCGCCTGCGTTTCCGCCCGGCGGTCGATCAGCGCGTCGAGCTCGCGGATACGGCCGTCCACCGCCAGTTCGAGGGCTTCGAGCACGAATTCCGGGGTGCAGAGGGGCAGCACGGCCGAGGCCGGAAGCGCCGCCGGCCCGTCCGGGGCCTGCAGGTCCAGAATCTCCACCTTGCGGTCCTCGCGCCGGATGTCGATACGCCACATTTCGACCGCGCCCACCTCCCTGTAGAAGTCCGGCTTCCTGTCGTTTGTCCGGCTGCGCTCGACCTCCACCACAAGGTCTGGCGGCGTGGCGGCCTCGAACGCCTCCAGCGCCGCGTCTCCGGCCCGGCGGGCGTAGCCGCGGCGTTCGGCCTTGTCGCCGAGATAGAAGCAGGCGTCCGGCTCAGCGCCGGTATTTTCGGGATCGCCGGGCCGGCGCCAGCGCGTCGAGCCCAGCCCGACCGCGTCGATGGCCAGCTCCCTGGTAAGGGCGCGAACGAGATCATGCGCGCCGAAACCGTAGCCCTCATGCTGAGAGGACGGCGTCATGAGGGCGACGAGGCCGGTCAGGGGGTCGACGAACACCTGTTTTGCAAGGCTGTTCCAGTCGAAATCCCGGAAGAGCGGCAGGGCTTCCGGATCGATATGGAAGGTCCGGTATTCCGAACCCATGCTGCCGGTGCTGCGCTCCACGGTCCGATCCTCCCGGAAAGCTCCGTCCGCCTCATTGTAACCGGAACCCGCCGTCTTTACCCCTGCCTCGCCTGCCTGCGCCGCCAGTCCCTCGGATCAAAAGCCACGTCGTAGCTCCAGAGGCCGCGGTTTTCGCGGCGGGCTTCGCTTTCAATGTCCTTGTACCGGTCGCTGTAAGCGGCGATGGCGTGGCCGTTGCGGACGAGCCAGGCGCCCACATCCTTGCCGCCGCAGGTCACGCGGCCCAGCACGCGGCCGTACTGGTCCACTCCCTCCACCGTGACCTCGACATGGCGGCCGCCGACCGTGCGGATGAGCGCGCGTTTCACCCGCTTGCCGTGCTTGAACCAATAGCCGTCGCCATGCTTCGCCCACTGGTCCAGTTCCGGCGCATCGAGGCCGGCGAAGCGGACCCTGTGGCCGGAGACGCGGAGCCCGTCGCCATCCGTCACCCACGCCTTGCCGGCAATGACGCTGCCGGCTTCGGGCGCCGGCACAGGCCTGCGGCCGGGCGCGCGCCGCCTGCCCGGCGTCCATCGCCGGCGGCGGCCCCGCAGAAGCAGGAAGAGGGCGGCGCGGGCAAGGATTGCGAACAGTCTCATGGCCCGGCCCGGTTAGCATGTTTTCTCCCCTTCGGCATCCGGCCCGGGCGGCGCGGCTTGCGCGGCGCGGGGAAGGGGCTATACCTCCGGGCGGGCGAGAAACGGCCCGGAAGCGGGTTTGGAGGCTATGACGGAAACGAGCGGCGCTGCGCTGGAGACGGCGGCGGCGGAACGCATCCTCGTGCTCGACGGCGCGATGGGGACCATGATCCAGCAGCTCGGCCTGGAGGAGGCCGACTACCGCGGCGCGCGCTTCGCCGACTGGCCTCAGGACGTAAAGGGCAACAACGACCTGTTGAGCCTGACGCTGCCGGACGCCATCGCCGACATCCACAACGCCTTCCTCGACGCCGGCGCGGACATCGTCGAGACCAACAGCTTCAACGCCAACCGGATAAGCCTTGCCGATTACGGCATGGAGGGCCTCGCCCGCGAGGTCGCCGAGGCGTCGGCCCGGATTGCGCGCAGGGTCGTGGACGGGCGCCGGGACGGGAGGCCGCGCTGGGTCGCGGGCGCCATCGGGCCGACCAACCGCACGGCCTCCATCTCTCCCGATGTCGAGGACCCGGCGGCGCGCAACACCGACTTCGACACGCTCCGGGCGGCCTACAGGGAGAACGCCGAGGGCCTGATCGACGGCGGGGCGGACCTCATTATCGTCGAGACGGTGTTCGACACGCTGAACGCCAAGGCCGCGCTTTTCGCCATCGAGGAGGCGTTCGAGGCGCACGGCGCCCGCCTGCCGGTCATCGTCTCCGGCACGGTTGTGGACCTTTCCGGCCGCACGCTCTCCGGCCAGACGCCGGAGGCCTTCTGGTATTCGGTGCGCCATGCCGCGCCCTTTGCGGTCGGCCTCAATTGCGCGCTCGGCGCAGAGCAGATGCGCGGCTTCCTCGCCGACATGGCGCGCGTGGCGGACACGCTCATCTCCGCCTATCCGAATGCCGGCCTGCCCAACGCCTTCGGCGGCTATGACGAAACCCCGAAGACGACCGCCCGCCATCTCGGCGCCTGGGCGCGGGACGGGCTCGTGAACCTTGTCGGCGGCTGCTGCGGCACCACGCCCGAGCATATCGCCGCCATTGCCGACGCGGTCGCCGGCGTCGCCCCCCGCAAGCCGCCCCCGGTAGAGCGGCGCATGCGGCTCGCCGGGCTCGAACCCTTCGTCGAAGCGGCATGAGCGAACGCGACGCGCGCGCCAGCGCCCGCTTCGTCAATATCGGGGAGCGCACCAATGTCACCGGCTCGGCGGTCTTCCGCAGGCTGATCGAGGCGGACGACTACGAGGCCGCGCTCGACGTCGCCCGCCGGCAGGTCGAGAGCGGCGCGCAGGTCATCGACGTCAACATGGACGAGGGCATGCTCGACAGCGAGCGGGCCATGACCGTCTTCCTCAACATGATCGCCGGCGAGCCGGACATTGCGCGTGTGCCGATCATGATCGACTCCTCCAAATGGTCGGTGATCGAGGCGGGGCTGAAATGCGTGCAGGGCAAGGCCATCGTGAACTCGATCAGCCTGAAGGAGGGCGAGGGGCCGTTTCTGGACCAGGCAAAGCGCATCCGCCGCTACGGGGCGGCCACAGTGGTCATGGCCTTCGACGAGGAGGGCCAGGCGGAAACGGCCGCACGCAAATTCGAGATCTGCGAACGCAGCTACCGCCTGCTGGTGGACGAGGCCGGCTTTCCACCGGAGGACATCGTCTTCGACCCCAACATCTTCGCGGTGGCGACCGGCATCGAGGAGCATGACGACTATGCCGTCGCCTTCTTCGAGGCGACCCGGCGGATCAAGGCGAACCTGCCCCACGCCAAGGTCTCGGGCGGGCTCTCCAACGTCTCCTTCGCCTTCCGCGGCAACGACACGGTGCGCGAGGCCATGCACGCGGCCTTCCTCTACCACGCCATCCCCGCCGGGCTCGACATGGCGATTGTCAATGCCGGGCGGCTGCCGGTCTATGAGGACATTCCGGCGGAACTGCGCGAGGCAGTCGAGGACGTGCTGCTCAACCGCAGCCCCGATGCGACCGAGCGCCTTGTCGAGCTCGCGGAGAGCTACCGGGGCCGGTCGAAGGAAATCGCCGCCGACCTCTCCTGGAGAAAGCTGGCTGTGGACGAGCGCCTCTCGCACGCGCTGACGCAGGGCATTGCGGAGTGGATCGAGGAGGATGTCGAGGAGGCCCGGCTGGCGCTGGGCCGGCCGCTGTCCGTCATCGAGGGGCCGCTGATGGCGGGCATGAACCATGTCGGCGACCTGTTCGCCGAAGGCAAGATGTTCCTGCCGCAGGTGGTCAAGAGCGCGCGCGTGATGAAGCGCGCCGTCGCCTGGCTCACCCCCTTCCTGGAGGCCGAGAAAGCCGGCGCCGAGTCTTCGTCGGCCGGCAAGGTGCTGCTCGCCACCGTCAAGGGCGACGTCCACGATATCGGCAAGAACATCGTCGGCGTCGTGCTCCAGTGCAACAATTACGAGATCGTCGATCTCGGCGTGATGACGCCCTCAGCCCGCATCCTGGAAACGGCGAAACGGGAAGGCGTGGACATTATCGGCCTCTCCGGCCTGATTACGCCGAGCCTCGACGAGATGTGCTTCGTCGCCGCCGAGATGGCGCGCGAGGGCTTCGAATTGCCGCTGCTGATCGGCGGAGCGACGACCAGCAAGGCGCACACCGCGGTCCGTATTGCGCCCAATTATGACGGCCCGCTGGTGCATGTGACGGACGCCTCGCGCGCCGTCAGCGTGGTCGGCACGCTGATGTCGCCGGAGCGCCGCGCCGGCTATGCCGGCGAAATCCGCGCCGACTACGACCGCCTGCGGGAGTCGCACGCGAAGTCCGGCGGACGGCGCCCGCGCGCCACGCTGGAGGAAGCCCGCGCCAACCGCATGGAGATCGACTGGACGGCCTTTTCGCCGCCGGTCCCGGCCGCTCCCGGTTTGCGGGTGTTCGACGGCTGGGACCTGTCGGAGCTGGTGCGCTATATCGACTGGCAGCCCTTCTTCGCCGCCTGGGAGCTCGCGGGGCGCTTTCCCGACATTCTCGATGACGCGGAGGTCGGAGAGGCCGCGCGCAGCCTCCATACCGATGCGCTGGCGATGCTGGACCGGCTTGTTTCCGAGGACTGGACCCGGCCGCGCGGCGTCGCGGGCTTCTGGCCGGCGAACCGCGACGGCGAGGACGACATCGCGCTGTTTGCCGACGAGGGCCGCTCGCGGCGCATTGCTACCCTGCATACGCTGCGCCAGCAGATGCAGCGCGGCCGGCGGCGTCGACCCAATCTGGCGCTGGCGGATTTCGTGGCTCCCGCCGGCACGCCGGATTATGTCGGCGCCTTCGCGGTGACGGCGGGCGACGGCATCGAAGAACGCGCTCGCGCCTTCGAGGCCGCGCGCGACGACTACAGCGCCATCATGGCGAAGGCGCTGGGCGACCGGCTGGCGGAGGCCTTCGCCGAATGCCTGCATGAGCGCGTGCGCCGCGAGCTCTGGGGTTATGCGTCCGACGAGCGGTTTTCCAACGAGGAGCTGATCGCCGAGGCCTATCGCGGCATCCGGCCCGCCCCCGGCTATCCTGCCTGCCCGGACCACACGGAGAAGCAAACCATCTTCCGGCTGCTGGATGCTGAACGGAACACCGGCATGGCTCTCACGGAGAGCTGCGCCATGACTCCCGTCGCCTCGGTCGCCGGCCTCTACTTCGCCCACCCGGAAGCGCGCTATTTCGGCGTCGGCCGGATCGACCGCGACCAGGTGGAGGACTATGCCCGCCGAAAGGGCATGGCGCTCGCCGAAGCCGAACGCTGGCTCGCCCCCAACCTCGCCTACGAGCCTTAGCAGGGGCCGGCCGATTGCGGCGCGCCGCGCCCAAGGTTACAAGGATGCAGTCGCCCGATGCAGGGCGGCCGGGGAGTCGGTCATGGTCGAGTCTTCGGGAAGCACAGGGAAGGCGGGCGCTCGTATCGCCGCGCCGCCGGAAGCTGTCGAAGCGTTTTGCCGGCGCTGGCGCATTTCGGAACTGGCGCTTTTCGGGTCGGTGTTGCGCGACGATTTCGGCTCCTACAGCGATATCGACGTCATGGTCGAGTTCGAGCCGGACGGCGTCCCTGGCCTCCGGTTCGTCAGCATGGCCGAGGAAATGTCGTGCTTGTTCGGAAGGCCGGTCGATGTGCTGACCCGTTCGGCCGTCGAGCGGAGCCCCAACCACATCCGCAGGAACAGGATTCTCGAGTCCGCCGAGATCGTCTATGTGGCGAGATGAGGCCGAAGCCTTCTCCCGCCGCCCTCGACTCGCCCGCCTCATACCCGCGGTAGTTGACCGGAACCCATGACAGATTCGACGCCCACCGCCCGATCGCCCCC
>JAJDVH010000012.1 GCA_022826185.1 Alphaproteobacteria bacterium | reverse complement strand
GCCATCGACGCCCGCGCCGAGGCGATCCCGCTCGGCCGCATCGGCCGGCCGGAGGAGGTCGCGCAATGCGTGGCCTTCCTCGCCTCGGACGACTCCAGCTTCGTCAACGGCACCGAGCTCGTCGTGGACGGCGGCTTCTGCGCGAAATAGGGAGACCGGGAATGACCGGACGGATCGAA
Organism: Alphaproteobacteria bacterium; assembly: GCA_022826185.1. Lineage (GTDB taxonomy): Bacteria > Pseudomonadota > Alphaproteobacteria > Bin95 > Bin95 > Bin95. Next base: position 30,938 of record JAJDVH010000012.1, on the reverse strand, counting down.
GGCAAGATTGCGCTGATTACCGGGGGCGCCTCGGGGCTGGGGGCGGCGACGGCGGCGATGTTCCTCCGCGAGGGCGCGCGGGTCGCGATCACCGACATCGACGAGGCGAGGGGGAACGCGCTCGCGGCGGAGTTGGGGCCGGATGCGGCCTTCATCCGCCACGATGTGACCGACGAGGCGGCGTGGGAGGCGGCCGTGGCGGAAACGGTGGAGCGCTTCGGCGGCTTGAACATCCTGGTGCAGAGCGCCGGCATCGGCCTCACCAAGCCCGTGACCGAGATCGAGCTGGAGGAATGGCGCCTCGTGCATGCCATAGACCTCGACGGCGTGTTCCTCGGCTGCAAGCACGCCATCCCCGCCATCGCCGCCCACTGCCGGGAGACGGAGGGCTCGGGCGCCATCGTCAATATCTCCTCGATTGCCGGCGTCATCGCCGGGCACAACATGGCCGCCTACAACTCCGCCAAGGCCGGCGTGCGCCACCTCTCCAAGTCGGTGGCGCTGCATTGCGCCCGGCAGGGCCTGCCGATCCGCTGCAACTCCGTGCATCCGACCTTCATCGATACCCCGATCCTCGACCGCTACAAGGAGCAGTTCGGCACGGAGGAGGCGCTGCGCAAGCTGGCCCGCCAGGTGCCCATCGGGCGCGTCGGGCAGGCCGAGGAGGTGGCCTGGGCCATCCTCTACCTCGCCTCGGACGAGAGCAGCTTCACCACCGGCTCGGAGCTCTTCGTGGACGGCGGCATCGCCGCGATGTGAGAGCGCGTCCATGAGCCCCTGGCGCCTCTGGGCCGCGGTCGTCGCGCCGTTCGGCCTCGGCTATTTCATGTCCTACCTGCTGCGCGCGGTGAACGCGGTGGTGGTGGCGGACCTGGAGCGCGATGTCGGCGTGACGGCCGAAGGGCTCGGGCTGATTACGGCCGCCTATCTGTTCGGCTTCGGCGCCTTCCAGCTGCCGCTCGGCGTGCTGCTGGACCGGTTCGGGCCGCGGCGGGTGCAGGCCTGCCTGCTCATGGTCTCGGCGCTCGGCTCCGTCCTGTTCGCGGTTGGGGGGTCGGCGGACATGCTGGTGGGCGCGCGCCTCCTGATCGGGCTCGGCTTCGCCGGCGGGCTGATGGCGTCCTTCAAGGCCGTGGTGCTCTGGGCGCCGCCCGAGCGCGTGCCGCTGTTCAACTCGCTCGTCATGGTTTTCGGCGGCTTCGGAGTGCTGGCGGCGACGGAGCCTGCCCACATGGCCGTGGCGGCTTACGGCTGGCGGGCCGTTTTCGCGGGGCTCGGCGGGGCGGTCGCGCTCGCGGCCTCCGCCATCTTCCTGCTGGCGCCGCGCGAGAAGCCGGACATGTTGAGCCGGGGCGGCTTCCGAGCGCAGCTCGCCGGCATCGCCCATGTCTATCGGGACCGCACCTTCTGGAGCCTCGCGCCGATCATCGCGGGAACCTGCGGAGCCCATATCGCGCTTCAGACGCTCTGGGCCGCCCCCTGGCTGCGCGATGTGGGCGGCCTCGGCCCGGGGGAGGTCGCCTCGACGCTCTTCCTGATGGCGATGGCTTTCATCGTCGGCATCCTGCTCTCCGGCGCGCTCGGCGACTGGGCGAATCGGCGCGGCATCTCCCTGATGACGGTCGTCGAGGCCATCGTGGCGGTCTTCGTCGTCTCGCTGCTCGCCATCGTGCTGGGCCTCTGGCCGCCCGCCACGGCATTCTGGGCGGTGTTCGCCATGACCGGCCAGATGACCATTCTCTCCTATGCCTATCTCTCGGCCTATTTCGGCTCCGTGCTGGCGGGCCGCGCCAACACCGCGCTCAACCTGCTGGTCTTCCTCGGCGCTTTCGCCATCCAGTATGCCATCGGCGGCGCGCTGGACTTCTGGGAGGCCGAGGAGGGCCGCTATCCGGAAGAGGCGTACCGGGCGGCCTTTGGCGGCCTGCTCGCCCTCCAGCTGCTCGCCTGGGCCTGGTACCGGCTTTACCGGCCGAGGGAACTGCCGCCGGCCGGGGAGAGGTAAGCGACCAAGGGTCAGCCTTCACCAGCGCCCGCTATTTCGACGTTCCGCCCCGATTGCCGAAGTAGAAACCGGTGACGGCGCCGGTCAGGGCGGAGAAGGCGGCGAGAATCTTGTCGAAGCTCTCCTTCAGGCCGTCGATCAGGGGACCCAGGACCACGACGATGATGAACGCGCCGACGATCGCAAGCGCCAGCATCGCCCTGATCGATCCTTCCGGGAGGTAGAGGCCCTTGGTGCCTTCAAGGGGCTTGCCGCTGTCCTTGCCGATGCGCCAGCCGATCCAGAGGCAGACGAGCGGCATGACCACGAGCACCACGACAAAGAGGGCAACCAGAGCCCACAGCAGTGTATGTCCGGTCATGGCTTGTCTCCCGAAGGTCTAGGGCAGGTAGGCGCCTCCGTTCACATGGATAGTGGCGCCGGTGATGTAGGCGCTGGTCGGCTGGCAGAGATGCACGACGGTTTCCGCGACCTCCTCCGGGCGGCCCTGGCGGCCGACGGCGATGGGCACCGCGCTTGCCTGTCCGGGGCTGAGCCCGCCGGGGTCGCGCACCGTATCGATCACGCCCGGCACCACGCAATTGACGGTGATGCCGTCCGGGCCGAACTCCTTCGCCAGCCCCTTGGTGAAGCCGATCAGCCCCGCCTTGGCGGCGCTGACATGGGCGCGTTCCGCCATGCCCATATGCGCCGAGACGCCGCCCATATTGATTATCCGCCCCCAGCCCTTCGCCTGCATGGACCCCAGCACGGCGTGGGCGCAGAGATAGGCCCCTTCGAGCACGACCGCCTGCGCCTCGCGCCAGTCTGCGAGCGTCGAGTCGAGGAAGGGCACATGGCGGCGGATGGCGGCGTTGTTGACCAGGATGTCCACGGGACCCGCCGCCTCCGCCATCGCGGCGACGGCCGCCTCGTCCGTCACGTCCGCCATGTGCAGCGAGGCGGAGCCGCCCGCCGCCTCGACCTCCGCCACGACCGCGCGGGCCTCCTCCTCCGCCCGCCGCGTGTTGACGCAGACATGCGCCCCCTCGCGCGCAAGGCGCAGGCAGATTTCGCGGCCGATATTGCGGCTGGCGCCGGTGACGAGGGCTGTCTTTCCGGAAAGCGGCCCGCCGCCGCTCACTGGCATGCGAGGCACTCTTCGTAATCGACCCGGAGCGGGGCCTCCTCCTGCCGGGCGACCCGGCGGCTGCCCACCGCCTCGGCGCGCTGGAGCGACTTGGAACGGCAGTAATAGAGGCTCTTCAGGCCGCGCTTCCACGCCATGTGGTGCAGGCCGTGCAGGTCGCGCTTGTGGATGTCCGCCGGCAGGAAGAGGTTGACCGACTGGGCCTGGTCCACCATCGGCGCGCGCTCGGCGGCGAGGTCCACGATCCAGCGCTGATCCAGCTCGAACGCCGTCTTGAACACGGCCTTCTGGTCTTCGGTCAGGAAGTCGAGATGCTGCACCGAGCCCTCATTGACCGTGATCGAGGACCAGGTCTCCTCATCGTTGCGGCCGGCTGCGTCCAGCACGGCCTCCAGATAGCGGTTGCGCACGGCGAAGGAGCCCGAAAGCGTCTTGTGGGTATAGGCGTTGGCCGCAAGCGGCTCGATGCCGGGCGAGGCGCCGCCGCAGATGATCGAGATGGAGGCGGTCGGCGCAATCGCCGTCTTGTTGGAGAAGCGCTCGGCCACGGCGAAATCGGCGGCGTCCGGGCACGGGCCGCGTTCGCCTGCCAGCCGCTTCGACGCGGCGCCGGTATCCGCCTGGATATGCGAGAACATGCGCCGGTTCCAGACCGACGCCATGACCGATTCGAGCGGCACGCCCATGCTCTGCAGGAAGCTGTGGAAGCCCATCACGCCCAGGCCCACCGAGCGCTCCCGCATCGCCGCATAGGCGGCCGTGCTCATGGAGTCGGGCGCGTTCCCGATGAAGTCCTCCAGAACATTGTCGAGGAAGCGCATCACGTCCTCGATGAATCCCGGCGCCTTCTCCCATTCCAGATAGCGCTCGAGGTTGAGCGAGGAGAGGCAGCACACGGCCGTGCGCTCGCCGCCGCGATGGTCGGGGCCGGTCGGCAGCACCACCTCGGCGCAGAGGTTCGAGGTCTTCACCTCCAGGCCCGCCAGCTTGTGGTGCTCCGGCCGGGCGCGGTTCACATGGTCGATGAAGATGAGGTAGGGCTCGCCGGTCTCGATCCGCGCCGTGAGGATGCGGATCCAGAGGTCGCGGGCGCGGATGCGGTTCTGCACGCTGTGGTCGCGCGGGCTGATGAGCGCCCATTCCTCGTCCGCCTCGACGGCGCGCATGAAGGCGTCCGGCACCAGCACGCCATGATGCAGGTTGAGCGCCTTGCGGTTGGGGTCGCCTCCCGTGGGACGCCGCAGCTCCACGAACTCCTCGATCTCCGGGTGGCTTGCCTGCATGTAGACCGCCGCCGAGCCGCGCCGCAGGCTGCCCTGGCTGATGGCGAGGGTGAGCGAATCCATGACCCGCACGAAGGGGATGACGCCGGAGGTGCGCCCGTTCTGGCCGACCTTCTCGCCGATGGAGCGCAGATTGCCCCAGTAGCTGCCGATGCCGCCGCCCCGCGCCGCGAGCCAGACATTCTCCGTCCAGAGCCCGACGATGCCCTCCAGGCTGTCGTCGGCCTCGTTCAGGAAGCAGGAGATCGGCAGGCCGCGCTTCGTGCCGCCGTTGGAGAGCACGGGCGTGGCCGGCATGAACCAGAGCCGGGAAATGTAGTCGTAGAGACGCTGGGCATGCGCGCTGTCGTCGGCGAAATGCCCGGCGACGCGCGCGAACAGGTCCTGGTAGGACTCGCCCGGCATCAGGTAGCGGTCTTCCAGAGTTTCCCTGCCGAATTTCGTCAGCAGCGCGTCGCGGCCGCGGTCGAGCGTGACGCGGATTCCGCGCTCGTTCTGATAGACCTCATGGGCGGTGAGGCCGCGCAGCAGCGGCGCCGCGTCGTCCGCCGCGCGGTCCCGGAGCTCCAATGCGCCTGCGCCGTCCATCTTCCGCCTCCACACACACAACCAGTGCGCAGTCTTTTGCCATTACCCACAACATCTTGCGTGCCACGGTCGCAATGGCCGAACCTTCAGTGTAACGGAAAGGCGACCCGGATGCACACGGAAAAGTGATGAACCGGTCCGGCCGGGACGCTGGCGCCGGCCTCGTCCGGGCTGTAATTTGACGCCGGGCGCCTCGGGAGGAGGGGACTCCGGGTGATGCGAATTCTGGGACTTGCCGTTGCGGCCGCGCTGTTTGCGGGCATGGCCGCGCCGGGGGCAGCGGCCGATATCGACGGGGCGAAGCTCTTCAAGAAGAAATGCACGGTCTGCCACCGGCTCGACGAGACCGGCAAGAAGAAGGTCGGCCCGAACCTCTGGGGCGTGGTCGGCCGGCCCGTCGCCTCGGCGCCGGGCTTCAAATATTCCAAGGGTCTCGGCAGGCACATGGGCAAGACCTGGACCGAGGAAAACCTGGACGCCTGGCTCACCAAGCCGAGGGCGTTCGCAAAGGGCACGCGCATGGCGTTTCCGGGCTTCAGGAAAGCCGAACAGCGCGCGGCCGTCATCGCTTATCTGAGGAGTGCGGTTGAATGAGGGCACTGCTGGCGGGAATTCTGGCGCTCGCCTGCGTTTCCGGGGCGCAGGCGGCGGCGCCGGAGCGCGTCCGCATCGCGGGCGAGGTCATCGACACATGGTGCTATGTCACCGAGATCATGTTCGCCGAGGGCACGGCGCATCACCAGTGCGCGGTCTGGTGCGCGGTGGGCGGCATCCCGGTCAGCGTCAAGGCGGACGACGGGACGGTCTATATGGTGCTCCGCATCGAGGACGAGGACCCGGTGGACAATCCGCGCCTCATCGACATCCAGTCCCACCGGGTGACGGTGGACGGCGACCTCTACAAGCGCGACGGCGTCAACTACCTGATCGTGACGCAGGTCGCCGAGGACGGCGGCGTCGTCAACCTGACCCATGAAGAATACGGCATCATGCCGTTCGGGGAGTGAGCGCCATGCGTATCCTGTCCGCCCTGCTGGGCCTCGCGCTGATCGCCGGCCCCGCATCCGCCGCCGAGGAATGGGGCATCGAATATGAGGAAAAGGCGCGGCTGACCGTGACGGTCGTCGATATCGTCTGCGAACTGACCGGCAACTGCCCGGAGAATTGCGGCGGCGGCAAGCGCCAGCTCGGCCTCGTGACCGAGGAAGGCCGGCTCATCCCGGCCGCGAAGAACTTCGATCCTTTCGCCGGCACGCAGGCCGACCTCGTGCCCTTCTGCGGGCAGAAGACGATCGTGGACGGGCTGCTGATCGAGAACCCGAAGCTGCCGATGTTCGCCGTCCAGTTCAAGAAATCCGCGGACCCGGATGGCAAGTGGGCGCGCGGCAACTGGTTCGTCAAGGAATGGGCCAAGGCCAATCCGGACAAGGAGGCGGGCCAGTGGTTCCGCCACGATGCCCGCATCCTCGCCAAGATCGGGCGCACCGGCAAACTCGGCATCCCCGGCCTCAAGCTCGAGGAGTAGGCGCCGCGTCGGCGGCAGCCTGACCGCCGCCGGCCGTCGCTTTCCCCCTCCGGCGGGGCGGCGTATCGACCGGTTTCCGGGCCTTGTCTCGCGGAATCCCCGCCGTATAGTCGACCGGCAATCCGGCGCCTGCATGAATTCGATCCGGCGTGGTGCGTGCACTGACCGGCCGGGGGACGTCTGTCTTGGGGGAGACAGTTTGACAGTGATGAGCCGGGCGTGACGCTCCTTGCCGAACTGCGCGCCGACGCCGCCTCGGCGAAACTGTTCGCGGCGGTGTTCGTCGGTCTTGCGATGGGCGTTCTTCTCGTTATCGGCGCGGTTGCGATCTCGGCCCTGATTTTTTCCGGGACGATGGCGCCGCTTGCCATTCGCGGCGCCGGGCTGGTGCTGTTCGGCACCTTCGTCTTGTGTCTGGCCATCGCCCTGACCGGCGGCTACAGGGGCGCCGTCTCCATGTCGCAGGACGCTCCGGTCGCCGTGGTGGTCAGCGTCGCGGCGGCGGCAGGCGCGAGCATGGCCGCCGCCGCCAGCGAGACCCTGTTCATGACCCTCGTCGTCATCCTGATCCTGACGACGGCGGCGGCCGGGGCCTGCATCACGCTGGTCGGCCGGATTCGCATCACCGGCGTTCTCCGCTTCGTCCCTTACCCGGTGGTGGGCGGGTATCTCGCCGGGGCCGGCTGGATCCTGGCGGTCGCCGCGTTCACCATCATGTCGGGCATCGTTCCGGACTGGGAGTCGTTGCCCCGTTTCGTGGAACCGCCCGCGCTCTGGAAGTGGCTGCCCGGCGTCGCTTACGCCGTGGCGCTGCGTCTTGTCCTGGCGCGCTGGGACCATTTCCTCGTCATGCCGCTGTCCTTCGTTCTTGCCGCCGGGCTGTACCACTTCGGACTGGCGTTGCTCGGCATCTCCGACGCGGAAGCCGCCGCGGCCGGACTCCTGTTCCCGAACATTGCGGAACACCGGTTGTGGCCCGCCTTCCATCCCGGCGACTTCGCCCATGTGGACTGGCGCGTCGTGATCGAGCAGGCGCCGAACATTCTGGTTGTCGTCCCGGTGGTACTGATTTCGCTGCTGATGGACCTCAGGGGCATTCAGGCGGCAAGCGGCGTCGAACTCGATCTCGACCGGGAATTCCGCGCGGCCGGGCTGGCGAACATGATCGCTGCGCTGGGCGGGGGCAGCCCGCCCGGCCACCACACCATCTGCTATTCCCTGCCCAGCCGCATGTTCGGGGCCTACAGCCGGCTGACGGGGGTGGTCGCCGCGGCTTTTGTGGCCGCGGTCCTGTTCGGCGGCGGCGGTCTGCTGCAATGGTTTCCCGTGTCGCTGATGGGCGGCCTGACTCTCTTCGTCGCCTTCGATCTGCTGAAGGAGTTTCTGATCGGCGGCCGCATGAGGCGGCTCTCGGCGGACTATGCCATCGTTGTTTTTGTGTTCCTGGCCGTTGCCGTCTTCGGCTTCCTGGAAGGAGTGGTGGCGGGCCTGGCGATTGCGGCGATACTCCTGGCCGTCCGCCTCGCCCGGATAGACGTGGTCGAAGCCGCCTATACGCTGCGGGAGCGCCACAGCACCGCAAAGCGCCCCATGTCGCACCGGGCCATCCTGCTGGACCGCGGCGACAGCGTCCGGGTCTATCAGTTGCGCGGCTACATATTCTTCGGCAGCGCGCACACGCTCGTCGACCGGCTCAGGACCCCCCTGCGGGAGGATCCGCCGCCATTGTGCATCCTGCTGGACTGCACCGGCGTTGCCGGTTTCGATACGTCGGCCCTGGATGCCCTCGGCGATTTCGTCGCCGCCGCGTCTTCACTGGGCGTCCGGGTCGTCGCGGTCGCGCCGGCGGAGCGTCAGCGGACGGACCTGCAACGCAGCATCTCCGACAGGCCGCCGGGCGCGGGTCTGCTCGTGGAACGGGAGATCGACCGCGCGCTGGAACTGTGCGAGGACATGGTGATCGCCAGGGGTTTGCGGGGCGCCGGATCGGACGGCCTCAGGACGCGGATGATCGCCGATACGATGCGCTATCTGGACAGGCAGGTGATTTTCGAGGAATTGGTCGGGCGGCTCGATCCCTGGCTCGAAAGCCGCACATACGCCGCCGGACAGACGGTCGCGGCGGCAGGCTGGAAACAGGACGGCATGAGCCTTGTCGTGGAGGGGCGGCCCTCCGTGTTCGACGAAGACGGGAAGAGGCTGCGTCAGAACGACCCGGGTGACGTTCTCTCGGTTCAGGCCGCGTTCGGAGACTACCCGGCGCCGGCGGATGCGGTGGCCGACGGCCGATGCCGCATCATGCTGTTGACGCCCGTCGCCCGGCGGGTATTGGAGAACGACAACCCCCGGCTGGCCCTGGAACTCGACAGATATGTGATGTCGTCCCGGAGCCGGTCGTCGGGCCTGATGACTTCCGTCGCATGAGCCGCGTCGCGGAACATTCGATCCTGCAGACCGGAACGGAACTCTAGGCACCGTCGCCGACGAAGGGGTTTGCGGCCCTCTCGGCGGCGAAGGTGGACATCGGCCCGTGCCCCGGCAGGAAGGCGATGTCCGTGCCGAGCGGCCAGAGCTTGGTGCGGATCGAGCGGATCAGCGCCTCATGGTCGCCGCCCGGCAGGTCGGTGCGGCCCACCGAGCCCTGGAACAGCACGTCGCCCACCACGGCCAGGTTGGAGGGCCGGTGGAAGAAGATCACATGGCCCGGCGTGTGGCCGGGGCAGTGGCGCACTTCCAGCACCAGGTCGGAGACCGTCACCTCGTCGCCCTCGTCGAGCCAGCGCGCGGGCTCGAAGGCGGGCATGGGGCCGAGGCCAAGCTGCTTCGCCTGCTCCGGCAGGCCCTCGATCAGGAAGCGGTCGGCCTCATGCGGGCCTTCGATGGGCACGCCCAGCCGGTCGGCGAGCGCGCCGGCGCCGGCGGCATGATCGACATGGCCGTGGGTCAGCAGGATCTTCTCGACCGTCACCCCCGCCTGCTCCACGGCGGCGAGGATGCGCGGCAGGTCGCCGCCGGGGTCGATCACCGCACCCGTCATGGTCGCCTCCGACCAGACGATCGAACAATTCTGCTGTAACGGCGTGACCGGAACGATTTGTCCCTTGAGCCCCATGAGCAATGCCTCCCTCCGCTGCGGCCATACTATAGTGTTGTCTTCGCCGTCTTTCGCGAGGGGTTCCGATGACGATTGAAGGCTATGCCGACCTCGACGCAACCGATCTTGCGGGGCTGGTCGCGCGCGGAGAGCTTTCCGCCCTTGAGGTTCTGGAGGAGGCGGTCGAGCGGGCGGAGCGTGTCAATTCCTCGCTCAACGCGCTCGTCTATCCCTGGTACGACCATGCATGGGCGCGCATCCGGGACGGCCTGCCCGAAGGGCCTCTGCACGGCGTCCCGTTCCTCCTGAAGGACCTCTACCAGGACTATGAAGGCCAGAAGCAGAGCAATGGCTGCCGCGCGCTTGCGGGAACCGTCGCCGAAAGCGACAGTGAAATGGTCAGCCGCTACAAGGCGGCGGGCCTCAGCATTTTCGGGCGCACGACCTCGCCGGAATTCGGCCTCTCCACGACCACGGAGTCCGCGCTCCACGGCCGGACGCGCAACCCCTGGAACCCGGAGCTGACATCGGGAGGTTCGTCGGGCGGCGCTTCCAGCATGGTGGCGGCGGGCGTCCTCCCGATTGCGAATGCGTCCGACGGCGGCGGGTCGATCCGCGTGCCGGCGTCCTGCACCGGCCTGTTCGGGCTGAAGCCGACGCGCGGGCGCAATCCCATGGGGCCGCTGGTGGGTGAAGGCTGGTCCGGCCTTGCGACGGTCCATGCCGTTTCGAGGAGCGTGCGGGACAGCGCGCTGCTTCTCGACTGCACGGCGGGCCCCGATATCGGCGCGCCCTACTGGGCCGCGCCGCCGAAGCGGCCGTTCGTGGAAGAGCTGGGCAGGGAGGTCGCCGGCATGAAGGCCGCCATCGTTCGCGAGGCCTGGTTCGGCGTCGAAACCCATCCCGACTGCCTGGCCGCCGTCGACAGGGCGGCAGAGTTGTGCCGGGGGCTCGGCCTCGAGGTGGAGGAGGCGAGCCTGCCCATTCCGCGGGCGCTGCTCGATGCCGACATGCAGATTATCTACAGCAATGCCCGCGAGACGGTGGAACTGGTCGAGCAGGTCCTCGGCCGCCCGGCGACCGGGGAGGACGTGGAGAAGAACAACCTCGCGATGGCGCGCCGCGACCGCAGCACCGGCGCCGACTATGTGCGCGCCCTCAACGGCATCCACGCGCTCGGCCGGCTGGTGGCGCGCTTCTTCCTCGATTTCGACCTCCTCATCACGCCCACCATGCCCGTTCCTCCGATGCCGCTCGGGCTGCTCTCGCCGTCGCGGGAGGACGCCGAGGCGCAGTGGCGGGACGTGATGCGCACCATCGCCTTCACTTCGGTGTTCAACGCATCGGGCAATCCGGCGGCCTCCATCCCGCTGCACTGGAACGCGGACGGCCTGCCCATCGGCGTCCAGTTCGTCGCGCCCTACGGCGGCGAAGCGGCCCTGTTCCGCATCGCCTCGGCGCTGGAGCAGGCCGCGCCCTGGGCCCACCGCCGCCCGCCGATACATGCGGGTTGAACGCCGGTCGCGGTCCTCCCGGCGCGTTCGCCGCGCCGTGATGCCGTTCGCGGTCTGCGCGGCGCTGGCCGGAACCGATGCGCGAGCGGCTGACGCCCCGGAGCTTCTCTTTCCCGTGCGCTGCGACATCGGCCGGGACTGCTGGTATTTCAGCTACATGGATCTCCGGTCCGGTCCCGGCTACCGGGACCACCGCTGCGGACTCCGGACCTATGAGGGGCACAAGGGAACGGATATCGCTCCCGTCGATCCGGGCGCCCGGCTGCCCGTCATCGCCGCGGCCGGCGGCGTCGTGCTGGGCACGCGCGACGGGATGGACGACCGCCCGGCGCAGGGCCCCGATCCGGGCCGCGCGGGCAGGGAATGCGGCAACGGCGTTCGGCTGGACCATGGCGGCGGCTGGACAACCCAATACTGCCATCTGCAACGCGGAAGCGTCTCGGTGCGCAAGGGCGCGCGGGTCTCGGCAGGGGATACGCTGGGGCGAACGGGAAGCTCAGGCCGTTCGGAGCTCCCGCATCTGCACTTCCAGGTCGAGAGGAACGGCCGGCCGGTCGATCCGTTCAGCGGCGCAGAGGCCGCCGACCCGCCGCCCTGCGATGCGTCCGCTTCCGGTTCGGGGCGGAAGATGCTGTGGCGGTCCGCCGGGGATGTCGGGAGCTATGCGCCGACGATCTTCCACCGCGCAGGCCTGGCGACAGACGTTCCGGACAAGGAGCGGGCGCTGCATGAGGGCTACCCGCAGGCCGGGCCGGTAACGGCGCCGGCGCTCGTCGGATATGCGGTCCTGCTGGGCGCGGTATCGGGCACGACGGTGGATACCGTTATTTCAGGACCGGACGGCCGCACCCTGTTCAGCAACCGGCGTTCGATCGGGGAAGACCGGGCCCGTTACTTCAGCTATGCCGGCAAACGCAGAAAGGGCGGACCCTGGATGCCGGGCGTCTACCGCGTACGCTTTCTGGTCTCGGGGGAGGCGCCCGCAGGTCCCTTTCGGATCGAGCGCACGGCAGAGATTGAGTTGCGATAGGCCTGCCGCAGCCGGCCGCTCCTTACGGCTCTCCGCGAATCTACGCCGCGCGGATGCAGCGGACCATGTGCTGCGGGGTGAGCTGGGTGGCGGCGGGCGGGGTTTCGCAGCCGGGCTCGGCGAAGCGGCAGCGGGGCGCGAAGGCGCAGCCGGGGGGCAGCCGGGTCATGTCCGGCGGCGAGCCCGGAATGGCTTCCAGCGTCTTGCCGCGCAACGAGCCGTGGACGGTCGAGGACAGCAGCCCCTGGGTATAGGGATGGCGGGGATTGCGCATGATCTCGCGCACCGGCCCCGTTTCCATGAACTTCCCGCCGTACATCACCGCGATCCGGTCCGCGATCTCGACCGCCACGCCCACATCGTGGGTGACGAAGATGACCGCCATGCCGAGCTCGCGCTGCAGTTCCCTGAGCAGCAGGAGGATCTGGATCTGCACCGTCGCGTCGAGCGCGGTGGTCGGCTCGTCGGCCAGCAGCAGGGTCGGATTGCAGCACAGCGCGAGCGCGATCATCGCGCGCTGGCGCATGCCGCCGGACAGCTCGTGCGGATAGGCGCGGAGCCGGCGCTCGGGCGAGGGGATGCGGACCCGGTCGAGCAGGTCGATCGCGCGCCGCCGCGCCTCCTCGCGACTCGTGCCCTCGTGGCGGACGATCGTCTCGGTGATCTGCCTGCCGACGGTATAGACGGGGTCGAACGCCACCATCGGCTCCTGGAAGATCATGCCGACCTCGGTGCCCCGCAGGTCCGCGAGCGCGCGGTGGCTCATCGCCATCACATCCTGCCCCGCCAGCTCGATACGGCCCGAAAGCTGCGTCCGGCGGGCGGGGAGCAGGCGCATCAGGGCGCGCAGGGTGACGCTCTTGCCGGAACCGGATTCGCCCAGAATGCAGAGCACCTCGCCCGGATCGAGGGTGAAGGAGACGCCGTTCACCGCATTCACCGTGGCGTCGCGCCCGGTGAAGCGGACCGTGACATCCTCGGCGCGGAGGACCGGCGTCGTCGCCTCCGCCGTCATGTTCGTGCCGGCGCCTGGCTGTGGCCGGAGCCCGCCACGCGCATATGGCAGGCGACGAGATGGCCGGCGCCGTTCGCCCTGTCCTGTCCCGCCGCCGGCCCGAGGCGGGGCTCGGCGCGGCTGCACACGCTTTCGGCGAAGCGGCAGCGCGTGTGGAAGCGGCATCCGGGCGGCGGGTCGATGGGGTTGGGCGGGTCGCCGACCAGCGGCGGGGTCTCGGTCCGCCGGTCGGGGTCCATCGACGGCATGGCGGAGAGCAGCGCCTCGGTATAGGGGTGCTGCATGCGCTCGTAGATCTCGGCGGTCGGGCCGATCTCGACCACCTTGCCGAGATACATCACCAGCACCCGGTCGCTCATATATTGCACGACATTGAGGTCGTGCGAGATGAAGATGTAGGTGAGGCCGAGCTCGCGCCGGAGCGTCAGCAGCAGGTTGAGCACCTGCGCTTCGACCGACTTGTCGAGCGCCGAGACCGCCTCGTCGAGAATGAGGAGCCTCGGTTCGAGCGCGAGCGCGCGGGCGATGTTCACGCGCTGGCGCTGGCCGCCGGAAAGCTCGTGCGGATAGCGGCGGATGAACTGCGCGGGGTCGAGCCCCACCAGCGAGAAGAGCTCGCGGGCGCGCTCCCGGGCCTCGGCGGCCGACACGCCGTGGACCTTCGGCCCGAACATGATCGTGTCCTCGATGGGCAGCCGGGGATTGAGCGAGGAGTAGGAATCCTGGAACACCATCTGCATCCGGCGCCGCAGTTCCCGCAACCCGGCCGCGTCGTCGGGACGGACGGCCTCGCCGTCGAAGGCGATCCGGCCCGCATCGGCGCGGATGAGGTGCATGAGCAGGCGCGCCGTCGTGGACTTGCCGCAGCCCGACTCGCCGACAATGCCGAGCACCTCGCCCGGCAGCACGTCGAAATCGACATCGTCCACCGCCTGCACCCAGCCGACGGCGCGGTTGAGGATGCCGCCCCGGACCGGGAAATACTTGCGCAGCTCCCGCACCTCGAGCAGCGCGCCGTCCTTCGCGTCCGGAGCCCGGGTCACAGCCTGACATCCATGGCGCTGCGGAGCCCGTCGCTCAGCAGGTTGAAGGAGAGCGAGGTGAAGAAGATCATCACGCCGGGCAGCGCCGCCACCCACGGGTTCACATAGATCGACTGCCGGAGCGTGTTGAGCATGAGGCCCCATTCGGGCTCCGGCGGCTCGGTGCCGAGGCCGAGGAAGCTCAGGCCCGACGCCAGGATGATGCTGACGCTGATGAGGCTGGTGGCGTAGATGAACACTGGCCCCAGCACATTGCTGAGGATATGCACGCGGATGATGGTGAGGCTGCGGGCGCCGCTGGCGCGGGCGGCCTCCACATAGTCGAGCGAGCGGACCTGGGTGGTCACGCTCTCCGTCACGCGCGTGATCGGCGGGATGAAGACCAGGGTGAGCGACACGATGGCGTTGCCGATGCCGGCGCCGAGCGCGCCCGAGATCGCGACCGCGAGCAGCACGGAGGGAAAGGCGTAGAACACGTCCATCACGCGCATGATCGCCATGTTGACCCGGCCGCCGAGGAAGCCCGCGACGAGGCCGAGCGTGCCGCCGATGACGAACGCGATGACGATGGGGCTGATGCCCATGAACAGCGACAGCCGGCCGCCGTAGAGCAGGCGGGTCATCATGTCCCGGCCCATCTCGTCCGCACCGAGCGGGTATCCGGGCGCGCCGATCTCGGCGAGGCGCTTCAGCATGCTCGCCTTGTAGGGGTCGGCGAGCGCGATCAGGTCCGCGAACACGGCGGAGAAGACGATGAGCAGCACGACGAACCCGCAGACCATCGTGACCTTGTCGTCGCGGATGCGGCCGCCCACCGTGGTCCAGTAGCCGCGCGACTGCACGGCGACCTGGGCTGCATCGACGGCGGCCTGCTGCTTGCTGTCGAGGGCGGGCGCGGTCGTCATCGGCGCGACATCCGGGGGTCGATGGCCGACTGCAGGATGTCCACGATCAGGTTGAGCAGCACGAAGAACATGGCGAGCACCAGGATGGTGCCCTGGAGCAGCGGCAGGTCGCGCTCGAAGATGGCGCTGTTGAGGAGCGAGCCGGTTCCCGGCCACTGGAACACCGTCTCGACCAGGATGGAGCCGCCCAGCAGGTAGCCGAGCTGGAGGCCCATCACCGCCAGCGTCGTCGGCGCGGCATTGCGGACGATGTGGACCAGCACCTGGCGCTGGAACAGGCCCTTCGCATGCAGCGCCTGGACGAATTCCTGGTTGAGGATTTCGGCCACGGTGGCGCGCACCGTGCGGGTAATCAGGCCCATCGGGATGACGGCCAGCGTGATGACGGGCAGCACCAGATGGCGCATGTGCTCCGCGTCCCACTCCCAGGCGGTGGAGCCGCCCGGCCCCATGCCGATGGACGGCAGCACGTTCATCTCGACGGAGAAGACGATGACCAGCACGAGCCCCAGCCAGTAATGCGGAACGCTGACGCCGGTGATGGCGATGGAGGTGGCGAGCTTGTCGATCCAGCGCCCCTGAAAGAAGCCGGCAATGCCGCCGAGGATCGCCCCCAGGGTGAAGCCCAGCAGCGTTCCTCCGGCCGCCAGGATGAAGGTGTTGGGCACGGCGATGCGCAGTTCCTCCACGACCTCGCGCCCGCGGGCGACGGAGACGCCGAGATCGCCCACCAGCACCCGTCCGAGCCAGGTGACGTACTGGACCGGCAGGGGCTTGTCGAAGCCGTAGGCCTTGCGCAGGTCCTGCACCATCTCTTCCGGCGCGTCCGGCGGCACGACGGCGCTCAGCGGGTCGCCCGGCGACATGTGCACCAGGGCGAAGACGAGCACCGTCACCCCGAGGCCGATCGGGATGACGTAGAGGACGCGGCGGATGATGTAGTTCAGCATCCGGTCAGCCCGGGCCGGGCCGGACAGCCCGCGGGGTGCGGACCGCCCGTCCCGGTTTCCGGACTATTCCATCGTGACCGGGGTGAGCGACTGGAACCAGTTGCGGGCCTGGATGAAGCCCTTGACCTGCTTCGTCATCGCCCTCGGCGCCACGTCGTGGACCACCCAGAGGAAGAGCGCATTGTCCACCTCGCGGGTGTGCACCTTGGCGAGCCACTCGTCGCGCTCCGCCGGATCGAAGGCGAGCGAGGCGTTCTTCAGCAACTCGTCCATCTCCGGGTCGCAGTGGTAGCCCCAGTTCACGCCGGCCGGCGCATGCAGGTCGCAGCGCAGGAAGCGGGTGAAGCTGCTGTAGGGGTCCTGCGTCGTGTAGCTGACATTGATGCCGTTGGCGCCCTGGGCCTGCTCGGCCTTGGCGCCCGCGCGCCAGCGGTCCAGCAGGCTCTGCCACTCCATGACCTCGAACTCGACCTCTATGCCGACCTCCTTCAGGTTCTGCTGCATGTATTCGTTCATCGGCAGGGGCAGCATCTGCCCGGAGCCGCTGGCCGAAATCATCATCTTCACCTGCACCGGGTTGTCGGGCCCGAAGCCGGCCTCCGCCAGCAGCGCCTTCGCCGCATCGGGGTCGTAGCGCAGCTCGAAGCTGGGCGAGCCGTACCAGGGATCGGCCGGCGACACATGCCCGCTCGCCTTGACGCCATAGCCGCCGAGCAGCGAGAGGATGCCGTCGCGGTCGATGGCGAGGTTGGCCGCCTTGCGCACCCGGATGTCGTTCCAGGGCGAGCCTTCGACCCGGCTCAGATGCCAGGACCAGACATGCGGATAGAGGTTGGAGGAGATCACCATGCCACGTTCCTCAAGCCTCGGGATGGCGTCGGGCGCCGGCGCCTCGATCCAGTCCACCTGCCCTGAAAGCAGTGCGGCGGTGCGTGCGTTCGGGTCCGGAATCGGGATCGTGACGACCTTGTCGAGCTGCGGCTGGCGCGTCTCGTCCCAGTGCTCCTTGAAGGGCACGAACTCGGCGCGCTCGCGCGGCACGATCTGGGTCAGCTTCCACGGGCCCGTGCCGGACGGGTTCTGGGCGAACTTGTTCCAGTCGCTGCCGGTCGCCTCGAACTGCGCCGGGCTCGACATCAGGATGTAGCAGATCTGGTAGGGGAAGAAGCTGTCCGGCGACTTGGTGGTGAACTCGACCGTATGCGAATCGATCTTCTTCCACCCCTTCGTGTTGGTGTCCGCGTCATAGACGAGCGAGGGAATGCGGAAGTTGACCAGCGAAGCCATGCGCGCGCTGTATTGCGGCGAGTCCTTGTCGAACAGCCGGTCGAAGTTCCAGAGCACCGCGTCGGCGTCGAAGTCCGAACCGTCATGGAACTTCACGCCCTTGCGCAGCTTGAAGGTCCATTTGGTCTTGTCGCCCTCGTCGACCGACCAGCTCTCGGCGAGGCCCGGAATGAGGCCGGAGGCCTTGTCGGCCGAGCTCATGTCCCAGTTGATGAGTCCGTCATAGAGCATCAGCCCCATGAAGCGGAAGCCCTCGAAGCCCTGGTCGGGCTGGCCCCAGGACAGCGGAATGTCCGCCGCCGTCATGCCGACCCGCAGCGTGCCGCCGGCCTGCGCCGGGGCCGAGGCGGTGCCGGTCATCAGGATGGCCGCCGCCGCCCCGATCGCCAGGTTGCGGAGTGAAAATTGTCTTTTCGATCTCATGTTTGTCCTCCCGTGGTTGAGACGAAACAGGGTTGCCGGAACGCAGCGAACGCCCCGGCCGCCGCGGCGCTCCCGACGCCGCCGGCCGCTGCCCGCGGGCAGGACGCCCGCTTCCGCCGCGCTATCGACGCGCCAGTCTGGAGCCTGCCCGGCGGCTTGTCCAGCGGGGGTCCGGATGGCGGCGGCGGGGGGATTGCTGTCCGGCTCGGCCATCGGGCGAGGCCGTTTGGGTGCCGGCCGGGTTTTCGGGCAGGCGCGGCGCCTCCGGTCCGCTCCTTGTCAGGCATAACCGAACGCCCCTACTTCGACAGGCTCAGGACAGGCTCTTCGTCATGCCCGGACTTGTTCCACTGCTGTCCGGTTTAGATTTTGCGGACAAGGTGCATGGCCTGGATTCAACAGGATTTCAAAGGGTTCCGTCGGATCGGGACACGGATCAGCGCCCGGCATCCCAACCCACTCCTCGTCATGCCCGGACTTGTTCCGGGCATCCATGCGGCCGTCCGTCGGGAACGTGGAGGGAGATGCCCGGAACAAGTCCGGGCATGACGGAGGGGGCGCATTCAGACACGACGGAAAGCGAAGGGACAGGAGCCCGTTGCGCGCGCCCAAAACCCCCGCCCGGCTTCGCCCGATGGCTAAACCGGACAGCAGTGGACTTCACCCGGAGATGACGCGCACCGGGTTCCCGGCCAGCCAGGCCTGCACGCATTCGAGCGTCTGCGGATACATGACCGCGAAGGTGTCCGTCGTCACATAGCCCAGATGCGGCGTCAGCACGGCGTTGTCGAGGCTCCTGAGCGGGTGGCCGCGGGGCAGCGGCTCGGTGTCGTACACATCGAGGCCGGCGCCGGCGATGGTGCGGTTGCGGAGCGCGTCCACCAGCGCCGCCTCGTCCACGATGGGCCCGCGCGAGGTGTTCACCAGCACGGCCGAGGGCTTCATCAGGCCGAGCTCGCGCGCGCCGACCAGCCCCCGCGTGCGCCCGCTCAGCAGCGTGTGGATCGACAGCACGTCCGACTGCCGGAAGAGCTCGTCCTTCCCGACCCGCACCGCGCCGTGCTCCGCCGCGCGCTCGTCCGTCAGGTTCTGGCTCCAGGCGATCAGGTTCATGCGGAAAACCTGTCCGACCCGCGCGACCTCGGAACCCAGCCGCCCGAGGCCCAGCAGCCCGAGCGTGGCGCCCGCGAGCCCGCGCCCGACGGTCGTCTGCCAGGCGCCGGCCTTCATCGCCCGGTCCTCGGCGGGGATATGGCGCTGGAGCGCCAGGATCAGGCCCCAGGTGAGTTCGGGCGTGGTGTGCGCGCTGCCGGCGGTGCCGCAGACCGTGACGCCCTGCTCCTGCGCCGCCTCCACATCGACCGCAGCGTTGCGCATGCCCGTCGTCACCAGCAGCCTGAGCTTCGGCAGGCGGGAGATGAGCTCGCGCCGGAAGGGCGTGCGCTCGCGCATGATGCACACGATCTCGAAGTCCCTCAGCCGGTCGGCCACCACCGCCGGGTCCGCCACATGGTCGTGGAAGACCTCGACCCGGCACCCGTCCGGCAGGCCGTCCCAGTCGGCCATCGAGAGCGCGATGCCCTGGTAGTCGTCGAGAATGGCGATGCGGGTCATGCGCGCGCTCCTTCGGTGGCGAGCCAGCGGGTGAGTATGGTTACGGCGGCCATGAAGTCGTCGAGCTCCATCGCCTCGTCGGGATTGTGGCTGCCGTTCGGATTGCGCACGAACAGCATGGCGGTCGGCACCCCGGCGGCGGCGAAGGCGGCGGAGTCGTGGCTGGCCCCGCTCGCCATCTCGTTATGCGGAATGTCGAGGCGCCGCGCGCAGTCGAGCAGGCCGCTGCGGATGGTCTCGTCCAGCACGCCGGGGGCGGCGCGGGTCGGCGCGCCCAGCTCGAAGGCGACGCCCCGGCGGGCCTCGATCTCCCGCGCCGCCTCCGCGACCCGGCCTTCCAGATCGTCGAGGAACGAGGCGTCGAGCGAGCGCATGTCCAGCGAGAAGCGGCATTCTCCCGGCACGATGGTCATGGCGTGGCGCTCGGGGTCGGTGGCGAGCTTGCCGACGGTGAAGGCGAAATCCTCGCCGGCCGCCTCCCGCTCGTCCCAGAGCGTGTCGAGGCGCGCGATCAGGTCCATCACCGCCATCACCGCGTCCTGGCGCGAGCGCCTCGGCATGCCGCCGCAATGGCTGTAGGCGCCGAGGCAGCGCGCGGCCGGCAGGCGCCGGTTGCCGCGTATGCCGGTGACGATTCCGACCGGCAGGCCCTGCTCGACCAGCACCGGGCCCTGCTCGATATGCACCTCCAGGAACGAATGGACCCGTCTCGCGTCGAGAAAAGGCGGCTCGAGCGCGTCCGGGTCGCCGCCCGCCTCGCGCATATGCTCGGCGAGCGTGCGCCCGGTATCGGCCCGCCGCGCGGTCTCCGTCGCGCCCGGCGGCAGGGCGCCCAGCGCCGCGCGGCTGCCGATATAGGAGGTGCCGAACCAGGCGCTCTCCTCGGCGCGGATGCCCATGACGCGGATGTCGCGGCCGGGCGCGGTTCCGCTTTCCTGCAGGGAGGCGATCGCCGCCAGCCCGGCCACCACGCCCGCCGCGCCGTCGAAATTGCCGCCCTCGGCCACCGAATCGAGATGCGAGCCGATGATGACCGCCGCCGCCGCGCGGTCGGCGCCCGGCAGGGTCATGTAGGTGTTGCAGGCCGGGTCGGTTTCCACTTCGAGGCCGAGCGACCGGGCCGCGCGCGCGACCGCGCCATGCGCGAACGCCTCGCCCTCGCCATAGCTCGCCCGCGTGATGCCGACGCCGTCATGAGTGGCCTCGGCAAGCTCGTCGAAGAGGTCCGCGGCCAGTTTTCTAGGCTCCATGGAACGCCCCTGCTAAGTTCCCGGCCATCGAATCGTCAGCCGCCGCCGGGGTCAAGGCTTTCCGTCCCCTCCGCCGTCGGCCCCCCTCATGGAGCGCGTGTCCCCATGCCGCTTTCCGGCCTCACCGTCATCGAGATCGGCCAGAACATCGCCGGCCCCTTCGCCGGCACGATCCTTGCCGACCTCGGCGCCGACGTCATCAAGATCGAGAAGCCGGGCGGCGACGACGCCCGCTTCTGGTTCGTCGAGAAGGACGGGGAGCGCCATCCGCTCGCCTTCCACATACTCAACCGCAACAAGCGTTCGGCGGTGGTGGATTTCAAGGAGGAGGCGGCGTTCGCACGCTTCCTGGGGCTGGTCGAGCGGGCGGATGTGCTGCTTCACAATCTGCGCCCCGGCCTCGCGGAGACGCTCGGCATCGGCTTTGAAGCGCTGAAGGCGCGCAATCCGCGCCTCGTCTATTGCGAGGTGGGCGCGTTCGGGCGGGCCGGACCGCTCGCCGCCAAGCCGGGCTACGAGCCGCTGGCCCACGCCTATGCCGGCATCATGGCGATGAACGGGCCGGTCGAGGGGCCGCCCATGCGCGCCGGCGCCTCCATCGTGGATCCCGGCACGGGCATGTGGGCCGCCATCGGCATCCTCGCCGCGCTGCGGCGCCGCGAGCGGACCGGCGAGGGCGGGCGGGTCGATGTCTCGCTCTTCGAGACCGGCCTCGGCTGGGTCTATCAGCCGGTCTCGGACTACCGGTTCACGGGCCGCGAGCCTGAGCGGCAGGGCAACGGCAACTCGATGCTCACGCCCTACCAGGTGTTCGAGACCGCGACCGGCCCGATCATGGTCGCCGCCGGCAACGACCGGCTCTACCGGCGTCTCTGCGATGTGCTCGGCCGGCCGGAATGGGGAACGGACGCGCGCTTCGCCACCGTGCGGGACCGGCTGACCAACCGCGCCCAGCTGATCCCGCTCGTCGAGCTTGCGTTCCTCACCCGGCCGCGAACGGCGTGGCGGGCGGAACTGGAAGCGGCGGGCGTGCCCCATGCGCCGATCAACAAGGTGAGCGAGGCCGCCGACGACGCGCAGACGGCGGCGCTCGGCGCGGTGCTGACAGAACCGGAAACGGGCTACCCGCTGCTCGGCCTGCCGGTGAGCCTGGACGGCGAGCGCCCGCCGGTCCGCAGCGCCGCCCCCGCCCTCGGCGCGCACACGCGGGACGTGTTCGAGGTCGACGGGAACTCGGCGGCCCCTGTATAAGGTCCGGCCATGGCCGCGATCGTCACCCTCAAGGAACGTCAGGCGCAAGCCCTCGCCCGCCGCAAGGCGGCGCAGGCTCGGCTTGAAACCGTTCTCGCCGCCGCGGCGGCGCAGCATGGCGGCTGTTACCGGCTGTTCGGGTCCGCCGCCCGCGGCGCAATGCGCCCCGACAGCGATGTCGACCTGCTTGCGGATTTTCCCCGGCACAGCGTTTCCGCCGCTATCCGGGCCGCAGAGGATGCCTGCGAGGAACTTGGCGTGGCCTGCGATATCGTCGATCGGGCCTGGTGCAGCGCCGCGTTCCTTCAACGGGTCCTGCCCGGTTCGAAGGTCCTTGCATGAGCGATGCGCGCTGGATCGAAATAGAGAGGGACTTCAAAGCCGCCTGCGAACATTTTTCGGGCGCGGCCACCCTGTTCGATGCGGGAGGCTTCGACGAGCGGGGGATAGACGGATACAGGGCCTCCATGGCTTTCATGCACGCGATGCAGTCCGGCCATACGTCTTTGGAAGCCGGCCTTGTCAGGATTCTCGACCTTTTCGGCGAAGAACGCCCGCAAGGAGAGTTCTGGCACCGTGACCTCCTGCGCCGGGCCTGCATGGCGGTCGAGGCCCGCATCGCCATCTTGCCGCCGGACGTTTGCCACCACGCTGACGAAACCCGTCGTTTCCGTAATGTCGCGACGCGGAACTACGACAATTTCCATGTGGGGCCGGCGGAAACGGCAGTTGCTTCCGCGAGGATTCTCGCAGCGCGCCTCTCCGGCTGCCTGCGAGATTTCCGGACGCAGATGGACCTGCCCGAAGAAGACGGGAGCCGTGGACCGGGCTGACCGGATCGTCAGGCGGCCTCCGCGGCGACCCGTGCGGCCTGCAAGCGAGCGCTGAAATACACCGACACCGCCGTCTGCGCCGGTTGAAGACCGCTGCTATAAGGACGGCGATGGCCTTTCACCAGATTCTCGCCCTTGCCGTCCTCATCGCGCTCGGAATTGCGGTGGACGCGGCGGTGAAGCTTGTGCGCGCGAAGAAGCGCCCGCACACCGACACGCCGTGGCAGCGCCGCCGCCTTGCGCTCGCGCTCGCGGTTTTCCTGGCGCTGGCGGCGGCGTTCCTGACGGTCGCTCCGGAGGGGCCGGGGACGCCATCCAGCCTGTCGTCTGAAGGAGTGTCCGAATGACGGAGCGGGACGACTGGCTGGCCGGCTTGCCGAAGGCGGAGCTGCATCTGCATCTGGAAGGCGCCATTCCGGTGCCGGCGCTGTTCGAGCTGGTCCGGGCCGCCGGCGGGGACCCGGCCGTGCCGACCGTCGAGGCATTGCGGGCGCGGCTCGTCTATCCCGATTTCCCGGCCTTCATCGACGCCTGGCTGTGGAAGAACGGCTTCCTGCGGACCTATGGTGATTTCGCCTTCATCGCCGAGGCCGTGGCGGCGGACCTGGCGCGCCAGAACATCCGCTATGCCGAACTGTTCTTTTCGCCGAGCCGGTTTGCGCAGCACGGGCTCGAGCCTGCCGGATTGGCAACCGCCATCCGCAGCGGTTTCGCGCAGGTGCCGGAGGTGACCCTCTACCTGATTGCCGATCTCGTCCGCGACCACGGGCCGGAGCGGGCGGCCGTCACCTTGGCCGAGGTCGTCGAGGTTGCCGACGAGGCCGGCATTCTCGGCGTCGGCATCGGCGGGTCGGAGCATCTCTATCCGCCGGAACCCTTCGCGCCGGTCTATGAGGCCGCCCGCAAGGCCGGGCTGCGCACGAGCGCCCATGCCGGCGAGGCGGCGGGCGCGGCGAGCGTCCGGGGCGCGGTCGAGGCGCTCCGGGTGGACCGCATCGGCCATGCGCTGCGCGCGGAGGAGGACGAGGGCGTCGTCGATCTGCTGGCGGAGGCCGGCGTCGTGCTGGAACTCTGTCCGCTCTCGAACCTCGCCACCGGCGTCATCGGGCGCATCGAGGACCACCCGGTGCGCCGCTACTGGGAGCGGGGCCTCGACATCACGGTCAACACCGACGATCCGGGCATGTTCCACAACAGCCTCGCCGGCGAATATGCCGTGCTGATGGACATATTCGGCTTCAGCCGCGCCGAAATTCGCAGGCTGGCGGCGGCCGCCCTGGAGGGCGCCTGGTGCGACCCGGAGGAGAAGGCGAGGCTGCGCCCGCTCTTCACCGCTTGACCCGCCCCGTCCGGACTTGCCACTAATCGGGCTGTGGAGGGGAATCCGGTCCGGTGGCCGGCTCGGTCTTCAAAACCGCTGCGGCGGCGCATCGCTGCCAGGTGGGTTCGACTCCCACTCTCCTCCGCCAACCGCCCGCAGCCCCGCCGGACTCATACCGGCGGTCGTTGACCGGAACCGATGGCGGAGCCACCCCCACCGTCGCCCCGGCCCCTGAGCCGGGGCCCAGCTTCGGTCCTCGCGGCAGCTTCGGCGGCTGAGCCTGTTCTCCACCGGCTTCGGTGGCGTCGGGAGCCAGAGATGGGCCCCGGCTCGGGGGCCGGGGCGACGATATGGGCCGCAATCTTCCCATGAGTCCAAAGTCGATGCCGTTGGTATCACCCATCTCCATCCGGTGGCGTTGTATTGCCGTCCCCCTCCGTCGCCCGGGAGTTGCCTGCCGCCGCGAAGGCGGGTCCGGAGTAACGAAAGGGGGGCAGGCGGGCGAAAGGGCGCGGCAGCCTGCCGTCCCCGCCTCAGTGCGAGTGGCGGGGCGGTTGCGCGGCGACGCGGCGGTAGCGGGTGGCGAACTCCAGGCAGCCGCCGTCCGCGAGCTGGCCCACATGGCTGCGGTAGAGCTCCTCCCAGGGCGTGTGGTTCTCCAGCGGCGGCGGGTCGTAGGCGGCGCGCCGCGCGGCCAGCACCTCCTCCGGCTGCAGGATATCGACGCGGCGCCGGCGAAGGTCCACGCGCAGCCGGTCGCCCGTTTCCAGTATGGCGAGATTGCCGCCGACCGCGCTCTCCGGGCTCGCATTCAGGATCGAGGGGCTACCCGAAGTGCCGGACTGGCGGCCGTCGCCGATGGTCGGCAGCTCGGTCACGCCCCGGCGGATGAGTGCGGTCGGCGGTTGCATGTTGACCACCTCGGCCGAGCCCGGATAGCCGACCGGCCCCGCGCCGCGC
This sequence comes from Alphaproteobacteria bacterium, assembly GCA_022826185.1. Classification (GTDB taxonomy): domain Bacteria; phylum Pseudomonadota; class Alphaproteobacteria; order Bin95; family Bin95; genus Bin95. The sequence goes on along the minus strand of JAJDVH010000012.1, from coordinate 5,918 downwards.
ATCACCAGGATGCTGGTCTCGTCGATGCCGAGCGCCGGGTCGTCGAGGCGTGCGTGATAGTCCTCGGGCCCGTCGAACACGATGGCCCTGCCCTCGAAGGCGTCCGGATCGTCGGGGTTGGACAGGAACCGCGCGCGGAACTCCTCGGAGATGACGCTCGTCTTCATCACCGCGGCATCGAACAGATTGCCGCCCATGACGACGAAGCCGGCGCGCTCCTTCAGCGGCCGGGCGTAGGGGCGGATGACGTCCTCGTCGAGCGGGGCGGCACCGCCGATGTTTTCCGCGGTCGTCCTGCCGGTGACGGTGAGCGCGTCCGCGTTCAGCTTCCCGGCACGCAGCAATTCGCCCATCACCGCCGGCACGCCGCCCGCCCGGTGGTAGTCCTCGGCCAGATAGCCCCCGGCCGGCTGGCAGTTGACCAGCAGCGGGATGTCGTAGCCGCACGCCTGCCAGTCCTCCAGGGCCAGTTCGACGCCCATATGGCGCGCGATGGCGTTGATGTGGATCGGCGCGTTTGTGGACCCGCCAATGGCGCTGTTGACGGCGATAGCGTTCTCGAAGGCGGCGCGGGTCAGGATGCGGTCCGGCGTCAGGTCCTCATGGATCATGGCGACGATGCGCCGCCCGGTCTCGTAGGCGTATTGGGCGCGCTCCTTGTGCGGGGCGGGCGGGGCGGCGGAGCCCGGCAGCGACATGCCGAGCGCCTCGGCGAGCGAGTTCATCGTCGTGGCCGTGCCCATCGTGTTGCAATGGCCGGGACTCGGCGCGGAGGAGGCCACCATCTCAATGAATTCCTCATAGCCGATCTCGCCCGCCGCCTGCAGCTTGCGCGCCTCCCAGACGATGGTGCCGGAGCCGACGCGCCGGCCCTTCCACCAGCCGTTGAACATCGGCCCGCCATTGAGCGAGATTGCCGGCAGGTTCGCCGTCGCCGCCGCCATAATCATCGCCGGTGTGGTCTTGTCGCAGCCAGTGGTCAGGATCACCCCGTCGATGGGATAGCCATGCAGCACTTCGACCAGGCCGAGATAGGCGAGGTTGCGGTCGATGGCGGCGGTCGGGCGGCGCCCGCTCTCCTGGATCGGGTGGACCGGGAATTCGATGGCGATGCCGCCCGCCTCGCGGATGCCGGCGCGCATGCGCTCCGCCAGCGTCTGGTGGATGCGGTTGCAGGGCGAGAGGTCGGAGCCGGTCTGCGCAATGCCGACGATGGGCTTGCCCGACTGCAGCTCCTCCCGCGTGATGCCGAAATTCATGTACCGCTCGATATACATGGCGGTCATGCCCGGATTGTGCGGATTGTCGAACCAGCTTCGGCTGCGCAACTGCTTCCCGGCCATGGCGCGGACTCCCCCTGCGTTTGCAGCCGTCAGCGTAGCGAAGCGTTTTGCTGCCGGGAAGCCGTGCGCCAGCCCGCATTTCTCACCAATGTCACGGCCTGCGTCGCGTCCAGGCGTTCGATCCGCAAGGAGCGGGCCGAAAAGCGTAGCGGCGCCTACGCTTGAGGCTCGCGACGCAGCGGGCGGGCGCCTGGGCGCGACCCGAAGGGCGGCGCTGCCGCGCAGGCCATGACATTGGTGAGAAATGCGGGCTAAACTCCGGCGCGCGGCAGGACGGGGTCCGGGAACGGTCATGCAGGGAATGCGGGTCACGGTATTCGGCGGCGCCGGGTTCGTCGGGCGCTACATTGTCAAGCGGCTTGCGGCGGCGGGCGCGGGCGTCCGGGTCGCATGCCGGGACCCGGAGCGGGCGAAGTTCCTGAAGACCGCCGGCAGTGTCGGCCAGGTCGTGCCGGTGCAGGCCAACCTGCGCTACCCGGAGAGCGTGCGCGCGGCGGTTGAAGGCGTCGACGCCGTCGTCAACTGCGTGGGCGTTCTGGTGAGCCGCGGGCCGCAATCCTTCGCCGCCATCCATGCGGCGGGCGCGGGCGCGGTCGCCTCCGCCTCGGCCGAGGCCGGCGCGGACAAGCTCGTGCATATCTCGGCCATCGGGGCGGATGCGGAGTCCACCGCGGCATACGCCCGCTCCAAGGCCGCCGGCGAAGCCGCTGTGCGCGGCGCATTTCCCGAGGCTGCGATCCTGCGTCCGAGCATCGTCATCGGGCCGGAGGACGACTTCTTCAACCGGTTCGCCTTCCTCGCCCGGCTCGCTCCGGCGCTGCCGCTCGTCGGGGGCGGCTTCACGCGCTTCCAGCCGGCCTATGTGGGCGATGTGGCGGATGCGGCGGTTGCGGCGCTCGACCGGGCGGGCGGCCTGTTCGAGCTCGGCGGGCCGAAGGTCTACAGCTTCAGGCAGTTGATGGAATTGCTGCTGGCGGAGATCGGCCGCAAGCGCCTGCTGGTGCCGGTGCCGTTCGCCGTCATGCAGGCCAAGGCCGCCTTCATCCAGTTCGTGCCGGGCGCGCCGATCACGCCGGACCAGGTCGAATTGCTGAAATATGACAATGTGGTGTCCGAAGGCGCGGAGGGCTTTGCGGAGCTCGGCATCGAGCCGACGGACATCGAAACCGTCATCCCGTCCTACCTCGAACGGTTCCGCGTCCGCGGCAGCTTCTCCCGGCGCGGGTCGGCCTGACGCTGCAGGCGGCCGCGCGCTTGCCCGGAGGGCGCGAGGCGCGCGCCATCGCGGCGGCGCTGCTGGCGATGGTGTTCTGGGGCGCGTGGTTTCCGCTCTCCCGGCTGTCCGTCACCCAGTCGATCACGCCGGAGGACCTGGCGATCCTGCGCGTCGGCGTGCCGGCCGTGCTGCTGCTGCCGGTCGCGCTCAGGCTCGGCTTCAAGGCGGGCAAGGCGGGCTGGTGGGGCACGGCGGCGATGGCCGGCACCATCGGCATTCCCTTCGCCCTGGTGCTGGGCACGGGCCTGCTCCACGCACCGGCCGCGCACGCCGCGATCTTCATCCCCGGCACCTTCCCGGCGCTGACCGCGCTGCTCGGCATCCTGCTGCTGCGCGAGCAGGCCGGCGGGCTCCGCCTTGCGGGTGTCGGCCTCACGGCGGTTGGCGTCGGCCTCACCGCCGTCTCCGCGCTCGGACACGCGCCGCCGGGCGGTCTCGGCGGTTATGCGCTGTTCCATCTGGGCGCCTGGATGTGGGCCATCTACACGGTGACGGCGCGGAGGGCGGAGGTTTCGCCGCTCCATGCCGCGGCGATCCTGAGCACGGTTTCGACCGCGGCCTTCCTGCCCCTCTTCTTCCTGTTCGGCGAGAGCCGGCTGCTGGAAATTCCCGTCGCGTCCCTGGCATGGCAGGCCTTCGTCCACGGCATCCTGGGCGGCATCGTCTCGATCTGGCTCTACAGCCATGCCATCGGCGTGCTGGGCGCGGGCCGCACCGGCGTCTTCGCGGGCCTGGTGCCCGGCCTCGGCGCGCTCTTCTCCGCGCTGCTGCTCGGCGAAAGCCTCGCCTGGCCGGAGCTCGCGGGCCTCGCGGTCGTCACGGCCGGCATCGTGATGGTGCAGGCGGGACGGTAGCCCCGTTCCCTCACCGGCCCCGGGCGATCCGCGTTTCGGCCGCGAGGTTCCACCAAGCGCCGGCGACGACCATGCCGGCGCCGAGGAGCACCATCGTCTCCGGGACTTCCAGGTAGAGGACGAAGCCGACCAGCCCCAGCAGCGGAAGCTGGATATAGGTGACCGGGACCACGACCGAGATGTCGCCGAGGCGGATGGACTGGTTCATGGTGAGATGCGCGAGCACGCCCGTGAAGCCGACAATGGCGATCCAGCCGGCGTCCTCCCAGACGACCGGCGTCCACTGGCCCCAATTGGCGAGCGCCGCGATCGGAAGCTGGATCACCAGCATCCAGAGCACGATCTGGATCGGCGTGTCGGTGCGCATCAGCTCCTTGGAGAGCACATTGGCGCCCGCATAGCCGGCAGCGCCGAAGATGCACACCAGCGCCGCCCATTCGACCGGCACGGCATGGGGGCGCAGGATGACCAGCACGCCCGCGAAGCCGAGCGCGATGACCGCCCAGCGCCGGAAACCCGCGCGCTCGCCGAGGAAGGCGACCGCGAACAGGGTCGCCCAGATCGGCGTGGTCGCCATCAGCGCGCTCATGTCGATCAGGGTCAGCATGGCGATGCCGTAGAACCAGGCGAATTGCCCGACGAAATGGACGCCGTTGCGCGCAAGGTGCAGCAGCGGCCGGCGGGTGGCGATGCGACCGGCGGCGAGCGCCAGCGGCAGGGCGGCAAACAGGCCGACGAAACTCCTGAGCACCATGATCTGCGCCGTCGACATGGTGTCCGAGAGCTGCCGCGCGGCGACCGCCATCGCCATGAAGCAGAGCACCGTGGCGCACATCCAGAGCGCGCCGACGACATTGTTCCGGGCGGCCAGGCGCCGGTCGGGCGCCCTCATCCGCGCGGCGCCAGGCCCGCGAGCAGCCGGTCCACCATCTCCGGCGCCTCGCCCACATAATTGCCGGGCTCGCAAAGCTGCGCGAGCGCGTCGCGGTCAAGCTTTGCCGTCACCTCCGGCATGTCGAGCAGCACGTCGAGCAGGGCGCGCCGCTCGTCCGTGGCGATCCGGCAGGCCTCATAGACGAGGTCGTGCGCCGCCTGCCGGCCGAGCGCGGGCGCAAGGCCCATCATCACCGCCTCGGAGACGATCAGCCCGCGCGTCATGTCCATATTGGCCCGCATGGCCTCGGGATCGACGCGCAGGCCCTCGACGAGGAACCGCGCCTGGGCGAGCGCGCCCGACGCCAGCACGAAGGCTTCCGGCAGCGCCGCCCATTCCACATGCCAGGGGCCGGTGGAGCGTTCGAGGTCGGCCGCCATCGCGTCCATCACGAGGGCGGTCCGGCTCTGCACCTGCTTGGCGCAGGCGAGGATGAGCTCGCTGGAAACGGGGTTGCGCTTCTGCGGCATGGTCGAGGACCCGCCGCGGCCGGGCGCGAACGGCTCGAACACCTCGCCCGTCTCGGTCGCGGTCAGCAGCACCACGTCGGTCGCGATCTTGGCGAGCGAGCCGGTGACGAGCGCAAGGAAGGCCATCGTCTCGGCGATGGTGTCGCGCGCCGTGTGCCAGGCGATGGCGGGCCGCGCGAGCCCCAGCTCCTCCATCAGCGCATCGGCGACCTCCAGCCCGCGCCCGTGCAGCGAGGCGAGCGTGCCGGCCGCGCCGGCGAACTGGCCCGTGAGCACGCGCGGGCGGAGCTGGTCGAGCCGCTCCAGATGCCGCTCGACGGGCGCCAGCCACACCGCCGCCTTGTAGCCGAAGGTGACCGGCAGCGCGTGCTGGAGATGCGAGCGTCCGGCCATCGGCGTGTCCCGGTATTCGCGGGCAAGGCGCGCCAGCCCCTCGCGGACGGCGAGCAGGTCCGCTTCCACGAGAGCCAGCGCATCGCGGATCTGGAGGACGACGCCCGTGTCCTTGATGTCCTGCGTGGTCGTGCCCCAATGGACGTAGCGCCCCGCATTCCCCTCGCAAAGGGCGGCGAGGCGGTGGACCAGCGGCATGATGGCGTAGCCGACCCGGTCCACCTCCTCGCGCATGAGGTCCATGTCGATGAGGTCCGCGTCGGCCCTGGCGGAAATCTCGGCCGCGGCCTCTTCCGGGATAATGCCGAGCCGCCCCTGAACCCGCGCCAGCGCCGCCTCGACATCCAGCCATTTCTGCACCTGCCCGCGCTCGGAAAACACCGCCCGCATGGCGTCCGCGCCGAAGAGGTTCCCGTAGATCCCGCTGTCGATGATGGAGACTGGCATCGCCCCGCTCTTCCCCCGCTGCCGCCGGCGCGCGCAGCCTAGCGCATTTCGCCTCTCGCCGGCATGGCCCGCGCTTGCGGGCGCGGCGGTGCGGAGGCAGTCTGTCGGCGCGGTTGCGGAGGGGAGGACCGGCGATGGTGAAGGCGCTTCTGTTCGATGTGTTCGGCACGGTGGTGGACTGGCGGGGCTCGGTGGCGCGGG
>JAJDVH010000048.1 GCA_022826185.1 Alphaproteobacteria bacterium | reverse complement strand
CACAGAAAGCGCATCGACCGCCTCATCGCACACAACATCCCACCCCCAAAATGCAACAGCCAAACCGCCTTTCAATGGACCCAAACCTAAACCGGACAGCCGTGGACTTGTTCCGGGCATGACGGAGGGGAGCGTTCGGGCATGGCGGGGGAGCCTGCAAGCCGGGAGATTTCCGCCGCCAAACGCCACGGGTTCCAGTCGGCGAGCGCCGGGTTTACGTCCCGGCCAGGAAGTCGCGGATGGCGAGCGCTTCGTCGAGCCCCGCCAATTCGCGGTCGGCCTCCAGCGGCAGGGCCCGCGAGGACAGGCGCACCACGACCACCTCGGCGCGGCGGTCGACATAGAGGTTCTGCCCGTGAATGCCGATGCCGAAGATCAGGGGCCGGTCGCCGCGCAGCACGTAGCATTGCGAGCGGTAGTGCATCGCGCGGCCCGGAAAGAAGGGGGCGAAGTCGCCCGCATCCCAGGCCTCCGGGTCGCCGGCCGTTTCGATGTCGTCGATCCAGCGCTCCGGCAGCACCTGCCGGCCGTCCCGGCGGCCGTCCTCGACGATCAGCTGGCCGATGCGCGCGAGATCGCGCGCGGTGACGCACATGCCGCCGGCGGCCCGGGGCGCCCCGAGGCGGTCCACGGTGATATAGGCCGGGCGTTCGGCCCCGGCCGGCGCCCAGAGCAGGCTGCCCATCAGGTCCGCATAGCGCTCACCCGCCGCCCGCTCGATGACCCAGGCCAGCAGGTCGGTATTGGGAGAGACATAGTGGAAGCGCTGTCCGTGCTCTCCGTCCGGCTCGGTCAGCTGCGCATAGAAGGAGCGCAGGTCCGAGAGCGGCTCGTCCGGGTCCACCGGGTTCCAGCCGCTCGCCTGCCGGTAGGCGATGATCGGCCCGCTGGTCGCGAGATAATCCTCGTCGAACAGGATGCCCACGCGCATGTCGAGCAAATGGCGCACGGTTGCGCCCCGATAGACCGTGTCCGCGATCTCCGGCACATAACGGGAGACCGGAGCCTTCAAATCCAGCCGGCCGGCTTCCGCGAGGATGCCGGCGAGCAGCCCCAGCATGGATTTCGAGACCGACATCAGGATGTGGGGCGTGGCGGCGGTCATGCCGTCGGCGTAGCGTTCCGCCACGACGCTGCCGCGGTGGAGCGCCAGCAGGGCGTCGCAGCCTTCCGCCATTGCCTCGAAGCCGGGCACGGAAACAGGGGCCTCGGGCAGGGGACGCACCGAGGCGGGATCGTTCGCGATGTCCGCCGAGGGGATCAGTTCCCGCACATGGCGGAAGGCCCAGCGGTTGAAGGGCGCCGTCCGCCAATTGGCGAGCGTGACCTGCTCCTCTGCCGGGGGCGGAAAACGGTCCATCATGTCTTCTGTCCTCTATCGCCGATGGCGGCGATCATACGGGGAGCCGCACACGCACGCCGAGGCCGCCCTCGGGCGACTCGCCCAGGAAGATGTCGCCTCCATGGCTCTGGACCACGTCGCGGGCGATGGAAAGGCCGAGGCCGATTCCGGCGGTTTTCCCTCCCTGCGCCCGGTCGCGCCGGTAGAAGGGGCGGAACACCTTGTCGCGGTCCGCCGCCGGCACGCCCGGCCCGTCATCGTCGATCTCGATCTCGAACCATTCGCCCCGTTCCCGGCAGACGATCCAGACCTGGTTGGCGTAGCGCATCGCATTGTCGATGAGGTTGACGAGGCAGCGCCGGACGGCGGTCGCCTGCACCGGAATCGTCGGGGCGCTGGCGATGCGCAGGTCTATGGAGCCGCCGGCCCGGCGCGCGCCGGTCACGACGTCCTCCACCAGTTCGCCGAGATCGGTTTCCACGGCCGCCTCGCCGCCCTCGCCCCGGGCAAAGGCCAGATAAGCCTCCAGCATCGCTTCCATTTCGGCGATGTCGGCCTGCAACCCCCGCGCATCGTCGTCTTCGGGCAGCAGGGCCAGCGCCACCTTCATCCTCGCGAGCGGCGTGCGCAGGTCGTGGGAGACGCCGGCCAGCATCTCCGTGCGCTGGCTGATCTGGCGCCGGATGCGCTCGCGCATGCGCCGGAACGCGACGGTCGCCCGGCGCACCTCCGTTGCTCCCGCGAGCTTCGGGTCCTTGGCCTCCCGGCCCTTGCCATAGGCGTCGGCCGCCTCCGCGAGGCGGCGGATGGGCCGGATCTGGTTGCGCATGAACAGCCCGGCGACCGCGAACAGGATCATCGAGGTGCCGACCATCCAGAGCGCCCAGAAGGTCGTGGTCTGGCTGAACAGCCGCCGGCGCGGCGCCACGACATGCAACACGCTGTCCTCGAGCTGCACCTTGATGACGATTTCGTCCTCGAACGCGGTCGTGTCGAATTGGTAGGGCCGGCGCACGCGCTGGGTCAGCTCCCGGGCGAGCAGCCGGTCCAGGCCGCCCTTCGGCACCGGCTGCGGACGGTTCGGCAGAATGGCGCCCGGAGCGATGGTCGCGCGAAGGTCGGTGCGCTGGGCGAGCAGTTTCAGCAGCACTCCCTGCGCGTCCGTGCCGGGGAACCGGTCCATCGCGTCGATGACCAGGCCGATCTCGCCCGCCACGCCGGCCGCCAGCCGCTTCATGATGATGTGCCAGTGGCGCTCGTAGAAGATCCAGGTCGAGACGATCTGCAGCAGGATCAGCGGCGTCACGATGATGAGCAGGGAGCGCGCAAACAGCGTGCGCGGCAGGAAGCGGTCCAGACGCCCGGCCATCAGTCGGGCCGCAGCGCGTAGCCGCGCCCCCAGACCGTGACGAGGTAACGGGGATGCCTGGGATCCGGCTCCAGCTTCCGGCGCAGGCGCGCGACCTGCACGTCCACGGCCCGGCCGGTCCCGACGCTCATGACGGCCAGCTCCTCGCGCGAGACCGTGTCGCCGCCCCGCAGCGACAGCGCGCTCAGCAGCAGCGCCTCCGCCGGGGCCAGCCGGCGAACCGACCCGTCCTCATGCTCCAGCGTCTCGCGCCCGGCGCTCCACGCCAGCGGGCCGAAGCGCAGCCTCTCCCGGCGCGAAGGCCCGCGGCGGCGCAGGATCGTGCGGATGCGCAACACCAGTTCGCGCGGCTCGAAGGGCTTGACCATGTAGTCCTCCGCGCCCGCTTCGAGGCCGCGCACCCGGTCCTCGGGCTCGTCCATCGCCGTCAGCAGCAATATCGGCGTCGCGTTGCCGGCCTCCGTCAGCGCCGCGCTGAGCTCCAGGCCGGACTCTCCCGGCAGCATGATGTCCAGCACCACCAGGTCGAAGGCGACGCCGGCCATGGCGCGCCGGGCCGCCTCGGCCTCCTCCATCGCCGTGACCCGGAAGCCCGATCCGGAGAGGTAGCGCTTCAGGAGGGCGCGCAGCCGCTCGTCGTCATCCACCAGCAGGATATGGGGAAGGTCCTGCGAATGAGCCGGCGAAATCGCTTCACGCATGGTCAGAAATCCGCCATAAGCTGCAACGCTGCGTTCCGGTATCATATCGTGCCCGAAGAACGAGGAGAAATGCGCGATGGCGGTGGACCTGCTCCCCTATGACGACCGCGACGGCTTCATCTGGCTGGACGGCGCGCTGGTCCCGTGGCGCGACGCCAGGCTGCATGTCATGACCCATGGCCTGCACTATGCCAGCGCGGTTTTCGAGGGCGAACGTGTCTATGGCGGGCACATCTTCCGTTCGCGCGCCCATACCGAACGCCTGCGCAATTCCGGCCGGCTGATGGGCTTCGAAATACCCTACTCGGTGAATGAACTGGAGAGCGCCAAGCGCGAAGTGCTGCAGGCCAACGGCCTCGAGGACGCCTATGTCCGCCCGGTGGCTTGGCGCGGGGCGGAGATGATGGGCGTGTCGGCGCAGGAAGCCACGATCCATGTCGCGATCGCGGCCTGGTTCTGGGGCGCCTATTTCGGCGACGGCACGGAGATGTCCGGCATCCGCATGAAGACCGGCCGCTATCGCCGGCCGGGCCCCGAATGCGGCCCCGTGCAGGCCAAGGCGACCGGCCACTACCTGATCTGCACGCTCAACAAGCACGAGGTCGAGGCGGAGGGCTACCACGACGCCCTGTTCCTCGACACGCGCGGCTTCGTCGCGGAGGGCTCCGGGGCCAATATCTTCCTCGTCCAGGACGGCAAGCTGCACACGCCGACGCCCGACTCCTTCCTCAACGGCATCACCCGCCAGGCCGTGATCGGCCTTGCCGAGAAGCGCCAGATCCCGGTGGTGGAGCGCTCGATCCTGCCGGAGGAATTCGCCCGCACCACGGAGGTCTTCGTGACCGGAACGGCCGCGGAGGTAACGCCGGTCGCGGAGATCGACGACTACCGTTTCACCCCGGGCGACATCACCCGCACGCTGATGGAAGACTTCCGCGCCATCACCTCGACCGGATAACGAAAGCAAGAGGACTGCCACCCATGCGCGATGCCTATATCTGCGACGCCGTCCGCACCCCCGTCGGGCGCCATTCCGGCGCGCTGGCCGCGGTCAGGGCGGACGACCTCGCCGCCCTGCCGCTCAAGGCGCTGATGGAGCGCAATCCGGGCCTCGACCCGGAGGCCATAGAAGACGTGATCTATGGCTGCGCCAACCAGGCCGGCGAGGACAACCGCAATGTCGCGCGCATGGCGGTGCTGCTGGCCGGCCTGCCCCAGTCCGTGCCGGGCAGCACGGTGAACCGCCTCTGCGGCTCGTCGCTGGACGCGGTCGGCTCGGCGGCGCGCGCCGTCAGGCTCGGCGAGGCGGACCTGATGATCGCGGGCGGCGTCGAGAGCATGTCGCGCGCGCCCTATGTGGTAAGCAAGTCCGGCGCGCCCTGGGGCCGGGACATGCAGATGTTCGACACCTCCATCGGCTGGCGCTTCGTCAACCGCCGGATGGAAGAGGAGTTCGGCACGGACTCCATGCCGCAGACGGCCGAGAACCTAGCCACCGAGTGGCAGATCTCCCGCGAGGACCAGGACGCCTTCGCGGCGCGCAGCCAGCAGCGCGCGGTTGCGGCACAGGAGAACGGGCGGCTCGCCAAGGAGATCATCGCGGTGACGATCCCGCAGCGGCGCGGCGAACCGGTGGTCGTGGACAAGGACGAGCATCCGCGGCCCGGCACGACGGCGGAAAGCCTGGCGAAGCTGCGTTCGCTGCACAGGGACGGCACGGTGACCGCCGGCAACGCCTCGGGCGTGAATGACGGCGCCGGCGCGCTCATCGTCGCCAGCGAGGAGGCGGTGAAGCGCCACGGGCTGACGCCAAGAGCGCGGGTGCTCGGCATGGCGACCGCGGGCGTGCCGCCGAGGATCATGGGCATCGGCCCCGCGCCGGCCACGCGCAAGCTGCTGGACCGGCTCGGCATTTCGCTCAGCGAGATCGACGTGATCGAGCTCAACGAGGCGTTCGCCGCCCAGTCGCTCTCGGTCACGCGCGACCTGGGATTGCCCGACGATGCCGAGCATGTGAACCCCAACGGCGGCGCCATCGCGCTCGGCCACCCGCTCGGCATGAGCGGCGTGCGCCTCGCCGGCGCGGCGACGCAGGAGCTCCAGGAGCGCGACGCCCGCTACGCGCTCTGCACCATGTGCATCGGCGTCGGGCAGGGCATCGCCGCGGTGCTGGAGCGGGTGTAGCCTTGCCGGCAACCGTATCCGCACCGATCTGACGCCGGAGCCGTCGGGACAGGGGGCGGCCCGCCCCGCCGTTACCGCCGCAAGGGGGCCCATGACCGCAACCCGCCAGCTTCGGTTAGGGGCGTTCATGCGCCCGGTCAGCATCCATACGGCGTGGTGGCGCTATCCGGGCAGCGCGCCCGACGCCAATTTCAACCTCGGCCATCTGGTCGCGTTCGCCCGGACGCTCGAACGCGGATGCTTCGATGCGTTCTTCATGGCCGATCACCTTGCGGTGCTCAACATGCCGATGGAGGCGCTCAAGCGCAGCGCCACCGTCACTTCGTTCGATCCGCTCACGCTCCTGCCGGCGCTGGCGATGGTCACCGAACGCCTCGGCCTCATAGCGACCGCATCGACCACGTTCGAGCCGCCCTATACGGTCGCCCGGCGTTTCGCATCGCTCGATCACATCAGCAACGGGCGCGCAGGCTGGAATCTGGTGACCACCTCCAACCCGGACGCCGCGCTCAATTTCGGCCAGACCGAGCAGATGGCGCATGACGAGCGTTACCGCCGGGCGCGCGAATATTTCGACGTGGTGACCGGCCTGTGGGACAGCTGGGCCGACGACGCCTTCACGCGCAATGTCGGGACGGGGCAGTTCTTCGATCCCGACCGGCTCCGTGTCCTGGACCATCGCGGCGAGTTCTTCTCCGTGCGCGGGCCGCTGAACATCGCCCGCCCCGTGCAGGGCTGGCCGCTCATCGTGCAGGCCGGCGCGTCGGAGGCCGGGCGGCAGCTCGCAGCCGAAACCGCGGAGATGGTGTTCACCGGACAGGGCACGCTGGCCGAGGGTCAGCGCTTCTACGCCGATGTGAAAGGCCGGATGGAGCGCATCGGACGCAATCCCGACCATATGAAGATCCTGCCCGGCGTCCTGGTCGTCATCGGGGACAGCGTCGAGGAGGCGCGCGAAAAGCGGGCGCATCTCGACAGCCTGGTCAACGAGGACAGCGCGATTGCGAGCCTGTCCATCGCGCTCGGGCACGACGCTTCGGCCTTCGACCCCGACGAACCGCTGCCCGAGGTGCCCGAGAGCAATGCGAGCAAGAGCGGCCGGGAGCGCGCCATTGCGCTCGCACGGCGCGAAGGGCTGACCGTGCGCGAGCTCGCGCGCCGTCTCGGTGGCTATTCGGGGCTCGCCATGGTCGGCACGCCGGCCACCATTGCCGACGAGATGGAGCACTGGCTCGAGGCCCGGGGCAGCGACGGCTTCAATGTCATGTTCCCCTACCTGCCCGGCGGCCTGGACGCCTTTGTGGACCGGGTCGTGCCAGAGTTGCAGCGCAGGGGCATCTATCGACGCGCTTATGAGGGCGCCACGCTGCGCGAGAATCTCGGCGTGCCGCGTCCGTCCAACCGGTTCTTCCGGTAGGATTTCGCAACAACTGCCGAACGCCGCTGCATGATCGCACCGAAATCGCGCCCCGACGAACCGGCCTCCATCGCCGGGGCGCGCGCGCTTGGCGAGACGATCCGGGCGCATGCCGACGCCATCGAGCGCGACCGGCGGCTGCCCGATGCGCTCGTGGACCGCCTGCACGAGGCCCGGCTCTCCCGGATGCTCCTGCCGCGCTCGGTCGGGGGCGACGAGATCGCGCCCGGCGTCTATCTCGACACGCTGATCGAACTCGCGCGCCATGACGGCTCGGTCGGCTGGAACATCTTCGTGGCCAACAGCGCCGCGCTCCTCGCCGCGTTTCTTCCCCTCGACGCCGCGCGCGAAATCTATGCCCGCCCCGACGCCCTGATGGCCTGGGGACCGCCCAATTCGCACCAGGCCCGCGCCGTCGAGGGCGGCTACCGGGTGGACGGCCGGTGGAGCTTCGCCTCGGGCTGCCGCCACGCCACCTGGATGGGCGCGCATTGCCAGGTGCTGGAGCCGGACGGGTCGCTGCGCCGCAACAGCGCCGGGCGGCCCGCCATTCGCAGCCTGCTGTTCCCCGCCGACCGGGCGCGGCTGCTCGACGACTGGAACCCCATCGGACTGCGCGGGACCGGGTCGGAAAGCTACTCTGTCGACGACGTGTTCGTGCCCGAACGGTTCAGCGCCACGCGCGAGGAGCCGGCCGAGCGCCGGGAATCCGGCCCCCTCTACGCCTTTACCCAGCAAAGCCTCTATGCGGTCGGCGTGGCCGGGGTCGCGCTCGGCCTGGCCGACGCGATGCTCGACGCCTTCATGGACCTCGCCCGCGAGAAGACGCCGCGCGGCCTCGCGCGCCATGCCGAGAACCCCGGTGTCCAGGCGGAGGTCTCGCGCTGCCTCGCGCGCATCGGGTCGGCCCGGGCCTGGCTGGTGGAGACCGTCGATGCCGTTTATGACGGCGCGCACGACATTGCCTGTATCGACGTGCCCACCCGGGCCCGGGTCAGGCTCGCCTGCAGCCATGCCATCCAGGGCGCGGTGGAAACGGCCGCGGCCCTCTACCGGCTCGCCGGCATCGATGCCATCTTCGCCGGCAGCGCGTTCGAGCGGCGCTTTCGCGACATCCACACCCTGTCGCAGCAGATCCAGGCGCGCCCGCAGCATTTCGAGGCCGCCGGCCATGTCCTCCTCGGCGGCGCGCCCGAGGTGTTCTACTAGCGTCCAGTCCCGACAGGCGTTGTCCGGCGCCGGTCCGGACCTCGGTCGAGTCAGGGCCGCAGCCGCTCGGCGGCGGCGCGCAGCCTGCGTTGCGCGTCGTCGCCTTGCCAGATTTCGACCTGGCGCGCGACGCGGGCGGACATCTGGTCCCGCAGGTCCGCGCAGAACCTGCCGAGCCGCATCCGCTTCGATTCGGCGAACGCGGCGGGCGCGGGGCCGCAGAGCGAGAGCAGCTTCTCCCACGCCAGGTCCTCGATCTCCTCCTTCGGCCCTGTCTCGTGGACCAGGCCGAGGGCGCGGCCCTCCTCGGCGTGGATGAGCCTGCCCGTATAGATCAGGTCGGAGGCGGCGAAGTCCCCCGCGACGAAGCGCAATAGCTGGTCGCCGAAATAAGGGTTGGGCACGCCCAGCGAAATCTCCGGCTTGCCGATGAGGACGCGGCCGGACGCGGCGTAGCGGTAGTCGCAGGCCAGGAGCAGGGCCAGCCCGGCGCCGACGGCATGGCCCTTGATCGCCCCGACGACCGGCGCGGGCGATTCCAGCAGGGCCAGGATGAGCCGCCCCAGCTCGAGAAACATCTCCCGCATCGCGTCGCGCGGCTGCCCGAGGCCCCAGTCCAGATCGAAGCCGTTGCAGAAGAACCTGTCGCCGCCGCAAAGCATCGTGCCGCGCGCGGTGCGGCCGGCCTCCTCGACGGCATTCGCAAGCTCGCGGATGACAGGCGTCGTCAGGGCGTTGGCATCGCCGGCGGCGAGGCGGACCTGCACGCAACCGTCCCGGCGCTCGCAGGAAATGCCGGACAAGGCCGGCCTCCCGCCGGGTCCGGCCCTAATGCATCCAGGCCGGGACCGCGCCCGGCTTCTGGGCGGCGCGTTCGGCCACCAGCGCCCGGCATTCGCGGTCGCGTCCGGCCTGCTTCGCCGCGGCGATCAGGAGCTGCATGAACACGTCGCGCTGGGCGTGGCTGCCGCCGAGGCGGTAGAGCTCGTAGCGGACCGGCTCCAGCAGTTCGAAGCAGCGCTTCGGCTCGCCGGCGCCGAAGGCCGCGATGGCCTTGCAGAGCGGCAGCCCGACATCGTCATAGACGGCGTCGGCCGTCGCCACGCCGCTGCGCCCGGCCATGGCCTCCAGATGGTCCCGGACACGGTCGCTGTCGCCGGCCATCGCGAGCGCCGCCATGTAATGCGCGTCGAAGAAGGGGAAGATGCCGTCGGAGAAGCGCATGGCGGCGTGCCCGGCCAGCTCCTCCCAGCGCCCGCCCGCGTCCACGCCCCGGAAATGCAGCCGCAGCAGCATGGAGGCCGCATTCGCTATGTCGAGCACGTCGTCGCTCGCGGCGTCGGTCCTGAACCGGCCGTCATAGAGGTCGAGCGCCGCATCCTCCTCGTCCAGCGCCAGGTGGAACAGCGCCTGGTGCCACCACAGATGGTGGCGGAAATTGTGGACCTTGTGTTCCCAGTGCGCCTCGTTCTCGCGGACCCAGGCGATGCCTTCCTGCGCGCGCCCCTGCATCTCCATGACATGGGCGACGGAGTGGACCGACCATGCGTCCGAGGGGTCGATCGCGACCGCCCGGCGGCCGAACTCCTCGGCGCGGGCATAGTCGCCCATCTCCTCCAGCCCGAAGGCGCGCATCCCCAGCACATAGCCATAGCCGGGCACGGTCTCGTCCCAGGCCGGCAGCACGCGCGCGGTGCTGTCCCGGTGCTGGACTAGGGCGCCGTGATAGAAGTGCAGATAGTGCGCGAGGCGGATGGCGAGAATGTCGCGCGGGTGGTCCAGCAGGATGTCCTCATAGCGGCGCACTGCCCCGGCCGTGTCGCCGCCGGCCCAGCGCGACACGGCGTCCGCATGGGCGTGCTCGCGCGGGGTTGCCGGCAGGCCCGCCGCCGTTTCGCCCGACTTCGCGGCGCGCGGACGCAGCGCGCCGACCCCCATCAGCAGGAAGAAGCAGCCCCTGAGAACATGGGCCATCGGCATGTCGCCGTCGGTCTCGAAGGCGGTCTTGAGCAACGGCCCGGCGCCGCGCCCGAAGGCCAGGAAGTCGTCCAGCGCCGCATCGAGTGCGGCCGCCGCATCGTCGCCGGCTGCAGTCAGTTTCAAACCGCGCTTGTCCAGAGCCACTGTCCGCCTCCTCGAAACTCGCCTTCGCGTCGGGTCGTAACGCAGCATAGAACGGATTATGCCGGGATGCTCGATGCAGCACCCATGTCCCGGCGGCGTTCCGCGGGGCTCCGCTCCCGCCCGGCGCCCCTTTTCGTCACCCCGGCCACCGAGCCGGGGCCCATCCCTGATCGGCGCCGCCGCAGCCGGTGGAGAGTGGGCCGAACCGCCGGGGTCTGCCCTCCCCGCCTTCGCGGGGGCAGGCAAGTCCGGGGCGGCGGTCGGGGGCGCGGGCGGCGGGGACCCCTGCGGAAGTGTCATGGTGTGTCATGTTTTGTCATGCGGGCCGTTTCCGCCGGGTTGCGGCGAGGGTTTCGGCGGCGGGGGTCGGTTTCGGTCATGCATGCCTCCTTGCAGGCAAAGGGCGGGACGGTCGGCTGCGGTCATGCGTGCCTCCTTCCAGGCAAAGGGCGGGACGGGGCGTCCCTGTTTTGCGCGCGTTTCGCGTGCGGGCGCGGGCGGGTGTCGGCGCCGGCGCGGCTCGTGCGCCTGATTGCGCGCGCGAGACGCAGGGCGCACCTCGCCCGTCCGTTCCCGCCGGGGTCTTTTTCGCGGCCCCCAGCCGGTCGCTTTCTGCAGAAACGCCGAAAGGCGGCCCCGGAAGCCGCCTCTCTCTACTTTCATTCTACACCATA
>JAJDVH010000219.1 GCA_022826185.1 Alphaproteobacteria bacterium | reverse complement strand
GCATGAGGGCTATCCGCTGCGCGAAGGGACGCTCGACGGCGACTGCCTGCTCACCTGCAACTGGCACAACTGGAAGTTCGACCTGGAGACGGGCGAGAACCAGCGCGACGGCGACAGGCTGCGCGTCTATCCGGTCGAGGTGCGGGGCGGCGACGTCTGGGTCGAGATCGTCGATCCGCCCGTCGAGGAGCGCCTGTCGAAATCGCTCGACGACCTGAAGCAAGGATTCCGCGACCACGACTATGAACGGCTGGCGCGCGAGATCGCCCGGATCGCGCAGCTTGGCGTCGATCCCGCACTCGCCGTCAGGGAAGCGATCCGCTGGTCGCATGACAGGCTGGAATTCGGCTGGACGCACGCCTATGCCGGCGCGGCGGACTGGCTGGCGCTCTACGACGAGCATGCGGGCGAGGCCGAAGACCGGCTCATCTGCCTGCTGGAGGCCGTCGGCCACATGGCCGAGGACACCCTGCGCGAGCGGCGCTACCCCTATGCCGAAGGCGTCGAGGCATGGGACGAGGACGCTTTCTGCCGGGCGGTCGAGGAGGAAGACGAAGCTCGCGCCATCCGCCTGACCCGCGGCGCGCTCGCCGCGGGCGATGCCTGGGGCGCCATGGAGCGCGCACTCGCCCGTGCCGCGCTCTCCCACTATGCCGGTTTCGGCCACTCCGCGATTTACGTGACCAAGGCCGGCGCCCTGATCCGCCGGCTGGGCGACGATATCGCCGAGCCGGTGCTGCTGCCGCTCGTGCGCGGGTTGGTGACGGCTTTCCGCGAGGACCTGATTCCCGAGTTCCGCGGCTATGGCGCGGCCCTGGAGGGTTTCGGATCGAGGCCCAACGGAGCGACGCCCGCGGCCGCAGACTATTCGTTGCTGAATGCCAACAGGGCGGTCGCCTTCACCGCAGAGCACGGGACCGCTCCGCCGCTCGACCTCTTTCGCAGCCTGCTTGGGGCCAACGCGCTCAACATGGTGCAGTTCGACCTCGCGCATCTTGACGATCTCGACCAGCCCTACGGCAGCGATTTCGGCTGGCTCGACCTGACTCACAGCCTTACCTTCTCAGAGGCCGTGCTCGCTATCTGCTCGAAATTTCCGGAACTGTGGCCCGCGGGCCTGCTGCAGATGGCCTGCTTCTCCGGCCGCAATATCGGCCGCCAGGACGCCGATGTGGACCCGGAAGAGTGGATGGTCCCGGATCCGGACGCCTTCTTCGCCGAGGTTGAACGGACGCTCTTCGACCATGGTTACGACCGGTACATCGTCTCCGTCCACCTGCTGAAAACATCTCTCGCAGTGCGGAGCCTGCTGTCGTCCGGCGAGACCGGCCGGTCGGGCGAATTGGCGCTCGCCGCGCTCAACCGGCTGCTGCATTCGCCGGTGCGCCGCAAGATGGTGCGCCGCACGGCCCGCCAGGCCATGCGCTTCGTCGAGACGGACATCTAGGCAGTTCGGCGGCGGACCCTGTTGCGCGCAATCGCCTCGCATGGATTGCGGCGCGCGGGATTGTCGCGTTTTAATGCTGCTGGAAGGATTGCGCTGCAGCGCCGGCCCCGGCGCGGCGAAGGGGTGCAGCGGGGCGATCCAGCACAACTCGGAGGGAGTCCGGACAATGCAGACCTCATCTCGCAACTGGCTGTTTCGAAAGGCGCGGGGCATTGTGCCGGCGGCGGCGCTCAGCCTCGCTATTGCCTTCCCGGCGGCGAGCCAGACCGAGCTCAACGTGGCCATTCACGCCGATCTCAAGAATATCGACCCCATCTGGACCACGGCGCTCATCACCAGCAATCACGGCTACGCGGTCTATGATACGCTGTTCGCCACCGATGAGGACTTCAACATCCAGCCGCAGATGGCCGAAGGCTACACGGTCAGCGATGACGGCCTCGTCTACACCATCACGCTCCGGGACGGCCTCAACTGGCATGACGGGACGCCGGTGACCGCCAAGGACTGCGTGGCCTCCATCAACCGCTGGGGCCAGCGCGACGTGTTCGGGCAGCTCCTGCTGGAACGGGTCGAGACCATCGAGGCGGCGGACGACCGCACGATCACCATCACCATGAAGGAGCCCTGGGCGCTCGTCATCGACGCTCTCGGCAAGAAGAACGCCAATGTGCCCTTCATGATGCCGGAGCGGGTCGCGATGACCGATCCGCACGAGCAGATCAAGGAGATGACCGGTTCGGGACCCTTCAGGATCCTGGAGGACGAATGGGTGCCGGGCAGCAGGGTCGTTTACGAGAAGAACGTCGATTATGTGCCGCGCGCGGAAGCCGCAAGCGAGACGGCGGGCGGCAAGACCGTCCATTTCGACCGTCTCGTCTGGCAGTACATTCCGGATTCGCAAACCACTGCGAACGCCCTCGTCGCGGGCGAAATCGACCTCATCGAGAATGTGCCGGCCGACCTCGTGCCGCAGCTCAACGCCGCCGAGGGCGTTACCGTGGAGCCGACGGACGGGCTCGGCTGGCAGCCTTGGCTGGTCATCAACCACCTTCATCCGCCCTTCAACAATGTGAAGGCCCGCCAGGCCCTCCAGCTCATGGCGGACCAGGCCACCTACCAGCTGGCGAACAGCTCGCTGGAAGGCTCTTGGCGCACCTGTCCGGCGATGTTCATCTGTGACACGCCCCATGCCAGCGACCTCGGGTCCGAACGGCTCATGCAGCAGAACCTCGAGGAAGCGAAGAAGTTGCTGGCCGAGTCCGGCTACAACGGCGAGCCCGTCGTTCTCCTGCACCCGACCGACATTCCGCAGCTCCACTCTGCGAGCCTGGTGAGCGCCGCTCTCCTGCGCGAGATCGGCGTCAATGTGGACGACCAGGCGATGGACTGGTCCACGCTGACCTCGCGCCGCGCCGAGAAGAAGGCGCCGGCCGACGGCGGCTGGAACCTGTTCCACACGGCCTGGCCGGCGAACATGCTGCTCAACCCGATGATGCATAACGGCGTCTCGGGCGCCTGCGACGCGGCGTGGTTCGGCTGGCCCTGCGACGACGAGCTCCAGGAGCTCAGGGCGAAGTTCTCCAGCGAATCCGACCCGGAAATGCTGGTCACGCTGTCCCGGCGGATGCAGGAGCGGGCGATGGAATATGTCACCTACATTCCGCTCGGGCAGTATTTCTTCTACCGCGCCTACCGCGACGATGTGAGCGGGGTCATCAAATCGACCGACGCCTTCTTCTGGAACATCCGGAAGAACTAGGCGCCGCCGCGTCTGCCGTTCGCCCGCCGCCCTGCGCAAAGGGCGGCGGGCGCCATTTCGATCTGGAGAGCCTTGCCATGCAGGACGAAGACCTCTGTTTTCGCTCCGCCGTCGATCTCGCCGCCGACATCCGCGCCCGCCGCCTATCGCCGGTCGAGCTTGCCCGGGCGGTGATCGCCCGGATCGAGGCGCTCAATCCCGCCCTCAACTGCTTCTGCACGCCGACGCCCGAGATCGCGCTGGAGCAGGCGCAGGCGGCGGAAGAGGCGGTGATGCGCGGCCGGCCCCTCGGCCTGCTGCACGGCATCCCCTATTCGATCAAGGACCTTCAGCCGAGCAAGGGCGTGCGCACCATGCGCGGCTCGAAGATCTTCGAGCACAATGTGCCCGACGACGACACGCCGCTGGAACGGCGCCTCCAGGGCGCCGGCGGCGTCTTCCTCGGCAAGACGACGAGTCCCGAGTTCGGCTGGAAAGGCGCGACCGACAGCCCCGTCACCGGCATCACCCGCAACCCGTGGAACCTGGAGCGCACGCCCGGCGGGTCGAGCGGCGGCGCGTCGGCCCAGATTGCGGCAGGCCTCGGGCCGCTCGCCCAGGGCGGCGACGGCGGCGGCTCGATCCGCATACCGTCTTCCTTCGCCGGCATTTTCGGCATCAAGCCGACCATCGGCCTCGTGCCCTATGTGCCCATGCCGCATAACGGCCTGCTGTCCCATCTCGGCCCGATGACCCGCACCGTGTCCGACGCCGCCCTCATGCTGAGCGCCATCGCCGGCTACGACCCGGGCGACCGTTTCAGCCAGCCGGGCCCGCCGCAGGACTTCCTTGCCGGCCTGCATGACGGGGTCGCCGGCCTCAGGGTGTTCTGGAGCCCGACCCTCGGCTATGCGGAGGTGGACCCGGAAGTCGCGGACGCCACCGCGCGGGCGGCGGCCCGCTTCGCCGAGCTCGGCGCCGAAGTGGAGGAGGGCGATCCCGGCATCGGCAATGCGACCGGTTTCTTCATCGTGCTCTACCAGAGCGCCGTCGCGGGCGGCCTGGTCCAGTATCTCGACGAGTGGGAGGCCGAGATGGACCCCGGCCTCGTGCACATGGTGCGCCGCGGCATGGAATACAGCGCGGTCGAGTATGTGCAGGCCCGTATCGAACGGCTCGCCTTCTGCGACCGGGTCTCGAAGTTCTTCGAAAGCTACGACCTGCTTCTCACGCCCGCGACGGCGGTTCCGGCATTCCCGGTGGGCCAGGTGGCGCCGGAGCCCGGCCGGTTCGAGGCGGAGGACCTGTTTGCCTGGACGCCGTTCAGCTTCCCGTTCAACGCGACCGGCAACCCGGCCGCCAGCGTGCCCTGCGGCTTCACCCGGGACGGGCTGCCCATCGGCCTCCAGATCGTCGGGCGCCTGCACGAGGACCGGCGGGTGCTGCAGGCCGCCGCCGCCTTCGAACGGATCGCGCCCTGGGCCGACCGCCGCCCCGGCCTGTCCGCCTAGTAGATCGTCTTCTCCAGTTCGGCCGAATAGGCGCGGTCCCAGGACTTGGCCTCGAACTCGCCCTCGGTGTCGAGCGCTTCCATGATCTGGCCGAGGGTCGGCAGGGAGTCGCGCGGCACGCGCACCTCCGGACGCCAGAGGCGGGAGCGGACGAGCGCTTTCGGGCACTGGATATAGACCCGGTCCACGGCGACCGAGAGCACGCTGCGCGGCAACTGCCCCCTCATCTCGAACCGCGCCAGCAGCTCCGGGTCGGTGCCGATGCGCCCGCGCCCGTTGATGCGCAGCGTCTCGCCGACGCCCGGAATGAGGAAGAGCAGCGACAGGCGCGGGTCGCGGACGATGTTGCGCAGGCTGTCGAGCCGGTTGTTGCCGCGCCGGTCGGGCAGCAGCACGGTCTTCGGGTCCTGCACCTGCACGAAGCCCGCCGGGTCGCCGCGCGGACTGCAATCGAGCCCTTCCGGCCCGACCGTCGCCAGCACGACGAAGGGCGCGGCGTCGATGAAGGCGCGGTAGTGGTCGGAGATATGGTCGATCTCCTTGAGGATCGCGCGCCGCCTGGGAGGCATCTCGTAGAGCGCCTCCAGTTCGGCCTCGCTCCCGATCCATCCGTTCGACTGCATGGCGGTTCCTCCTTTATGCGGCGCGCCGACATTCATGCCATCGGCATCCCGGCATGGACGCTGCGGGAGTTTGCGATTTCGGAAAACTGGCCCGAAAGCGACGGCATGGCAATGTCGGCGATCGTCTCCGGCGTCCAGTTGCCGTTGCGGTGGACCGTGCGCACCGGACGGGAATGGCCGTAAAGCGTGAGCTCGCCGGCCCGCTGGTGGAACACCTGGCCGTTGACATAGCCCGCGCCCTCCGAGGCGAGGAAGGTGCAGAGCGGGGCGATGGCGTCCGCCCGGCTGAGGCGGAGCCGCTCGTCCCGGATCGCCGCTGCCTGCGGGTCCTTCGGCGTCGGCACGCTGCGGGTCATGCGCGTGTCGGCCGACGGCGCGATGACGTTTGCGGTCACGTTCTTCGATGCGTTCTCCATCGCCACGATGCGCGCGAGCGCCACGATGCCGAGCTTCGCCGCGCCGTAGTTGGACTGGCCGATATTGCCGAGCAGGCCGGAGGTCGAGGAGACCATGATGATGCGCCCGTATTCCTGCTCGCGGAACAGGTTGATCGCCGCGCGGTTGACATTGAAATGGCCGGTCAGGTGGACATCGATCACCGCCTGCCAGTCCTCCGGCGACATCTTGTGGAACATGCGGTCGCGCAGGATGCCGGCGGGATTGAAGACGATATGCAGCCCGCCGAACTCGTCGCGGGCCTGCTGCACCATGTCGAGGCAGTCCTCGAAACGCGCGACCGAGCCGTAATTCGGGGCCGCCCGCCCACCCGCCGCCTTGATCTCGTCCGCAATGGTCTGGGCCGGCGTCCGGTCGCCGCCCTCGCCGCCGCCGCCGACGCCGGGATCGTTGACAATGACGCTCGCGCCGTTCGCCGCCATCATCTTCGCGACTTCGGCGCCGACGCCGCGCCCCGAACCCGTGCAGATCGCCACCCGCCCTTCCAGCATTCCCATCGAACCCTCTCCCCTCAATGTGTCCTGCGGCTCCACGCCCCGTTCCGATTGTCCGGCCTGTCGCGCCGGCTGTCAAAACCGGCCGCCTCCGCGCGCCCCGCTGCGCCCTCCGCCGCCTCTGGAAGGGGACACGGGAAAGTGTCATGGAATGTCATGAAGTGTCATGTTTCGTCATGATCCGGCCGCCTCCAGGCCGATTCGTCGCCCCGGCCCCCGCCTGTCGTCACCCCGGCCACCGAGCCGGGGACCATCCATGACTCCCGATGCTGCCGCAGCCGGTGGAGAACGGGATCGACCGCTGAAACTGCCGCCAGGACCGAGGCTGGGCCCCGGCTCGGGGGCCGGGGCGACGGTTGGGGGCGTGCAGCGCTGAGCCGACCGAGACAGATGTGTAAATCCGGCGGGGTTCGGGAGCCGGGATGACGAACGAAGGCCCTGTCCATCGGCCACAGCCTTGCAGGGCGTCATGGAATGTCATGTTTCGTCATGGTCCGGTCGTCGGCGCGGTCGGCCTGCGGCGGCGGGCGCGGGGCGCTCCGGCAGCGTCGCCGCCGGTTCGGGCGGGGTCGGTTTCGGTCATGCGTGCCTCCTTCCAGGCAAAGGGCGGGACGGGTCCCTGTTTTGCGCGCGTTTCGCGTGGGCGCGCGTGCGGGCGCGGGCGGGTGTCGGCGCCGGCGCGGTTCGCGCACCTGATTGCGCGCGCGAGACGGCGCACGCACCTCTC
>JAJDVH010000004.1 GCA_022826185.1 Alphaproteobacteria bacterium | reverse complement strand
GGCGCCGGCGCGGTTCGCGCGCCTGATTGCCCGCGCGCGCGTGCCGGGCGCAGAGCGCACCCCTCCCGCCTGCTCCCTCGGGGCCGTTTTCGCGCCATCGCAACCCGAAGCGGCCTCCGGACAACCGCCTCCTCCCGCCATACCTTGGGGGCGGCGGCGTGGATTTCAAGCCCGTTACAGGATTTATTTCTAAAAATAACGAACAAACAGAAACACCTAGCCTCCGGGATCGCGAAAGCGACGTGCCATTCCCGGCGAGTAAACAAGGCGCTCAGGTTCGCCTATATGTTGAACAATCCCAACAGTTCCTTGCGATTCAACCTTATCGAAAGGTCCAGAGTTACATCGTCGACAAGCTCATCGAACAATTGCTGCTTTTCTTCAAGAATCCGGTCGATACGCGCTTCGATAGTATCCGCACAAATATATTTTATGACATTCAATTTAGCCGTCTGCCCGATTCGATGCGCCCTGTCTTCCGCTTGCCGCTCCACTGCAGGGTTCCACCAGCGATCCAGATGGAAAACGTATGACGCTTCCTGAAGATTCAGGCCAACGCCGCCGGCGCGCAGCGATATAACCATCGCCTTGTGCCTGTCCGAAGTCCGGAACCGCTCGACGATGGAAAAGCGTTCCTCCACCGGAATCTCGCCCGTCAAGGCCAGCGGGTCGAATTCCTGCAAATGCCTGACCGCTGCGCCGACACCCGATATGTCATTGGCGTATTGCGAGAAAACGAGAGCCTTGTTCCCGCGCGCCGATATTTCCTGCAATTTGTCCTTTATGTCGTCCATCTTGCTGGACGAGCCTGTCTTCGGGTCGAAATTGCATATCTGTTTCAGGCGGGTAATGAGCTCCAGAATATGCTGGACCGTAACATTTGCGCCAAGGGACCTGAGATAGACGATTCCCTCCCGCTCGGCGGCATCGTAGCTCCGCCTCTGGTCAGGGCGCAGGCCGACCGTCAACTTCGTCTCCAGCTTGGGCGGGAGGTCCGCCAGAACGTCGACCTTCCTGCGCCGTAGCTGCAATTCCCGGTGACGTTTCAGCAGGGCGGGGCCGGGTTGGTAGCGCGCGGCCGGCGCGTCCTTGCGATGGTCCACGAACTCCATGATGGACGCCAACTCATCCTCGTGGTTCTCGACAGGCGTCCCGGTAAGCGCCCAGGATCGGGTTCTGGAAAGGCTCTTTACCGCCTGGCTCGTGTCGTTTCGGTTCTTGATCCGCTGCGCCTCGTCGGCGACGACCGCGCTCCAGACCTCTCCCGGCGGCCGCAGCGCCCGGATGCGGCCGGCGTCCGAACGCAACGTCTCGTAACCGACCAGCGTCACATCCTTGCGCGCCCGCCATTGCCATGCCCGGTCGCCCGCCGAACCGCGGACGACGATTGCGGAAAGCTCCGGCGCCCATTTGGCAAGTTCCCTTCGCCACTGGTCGAGCACGCTCGCCGGCGCGACCACCAGGGCGGGCCCGGCCTTGTCCCGCGCCGCCAGAATGCGGAGCGCGGCGACGGCCTGCACGGTCTTGCCGAGCCCCATATCGTCCGCCAGCAACAGCCGATCCATCTCCAGAAGCGCCCGCACCCCGTCCTGCTGAAACGGCATCAACTCACCGGCCCATTCCAGCGGCGCGTCCGCATCGACCGGGGGCGGTCCCGGAGGCGCGGCCAGCACGGCGCGTAGCCTGCTGCCTATGTCCTGCTCTATGCCGCCGCCGGAACGGGGGCCGTCCATCGGTAACGAAAACAGTATATTGAGGCCCGGAATACCTGAGGCCTGTCGAAATTGGGCATCGGCGAAGGCCATGCGGAGCGCAGCCGCTGCGCGCTCCAGAGGTTCGAACGGATCGCGCCGAGCCATTAACGCGGCGAAGGCGTGTGCGGCGGGCGAGGCGGACGCAGGTCGCGCGCCCGCCCACGACACAGCGGTGCCCGGTCGCCCGCCCGACGCGCCGGCAAGGCAGAACGGCACTGTAATTTGCGGAATTTTCCGCAACATGCCGACGGACACTTCGTCCGCGCGGGCGATCGCCAACGCCGGCGAATGCGCCGCAGTCCGAAAAAGCGCCGCGACCGGCCCGCCGGCGTCGCGCCAGTCGCCGCCACCCGCAACACCGAAGCCAAGCAACTCCCCTTCCGGCGTACTCTCCAGAAGGGCCGCGCAAACGCCGTCGCGATCCCCGACCGGAATTATCCGCAACCACGCGACAACGCTCGCCTGCGCCGCCACCTCATCCCGTCCGGTGGCCACCGGAGTCCGGCCGGTCAACGCCGCCCTTTATTCCGTGGTATCCGCGGCCGGCTTTTCGAGATCGGAGTCTTCGCCATAGTCATGCTGAAACTCCTGCGCTTCGATTTCCGGCCGATAACCCGGACGCAACCTGAGCAAATCCCATTCATTGATTGCTGACCTGACCTTGTAGCGCATCTGGTTCATATAACCGGCGGTCTCCGACGCCACCGAAGCGGAAGGCGGCTGCCACTTATACGCCTTGGCATAAATGTCGCGCAGCTTCTCCAGCGTCGCCGCAACATCCGTCTCTCGGATGGGCTGTAATGTGAAGACATCCCGTCTCAACACATCCATACCGGCATCGGCCGAAGCGGCAAGGCTTCCATATCGCGCGCTCTCCTGCAGCCGAGGAACGATCTTGTCCCCATCCTGCTTGCCGTCTGCGTCAATAACCGCCGGCACAAAATCGCCCGTGACCGCGCCTACGGTGATTAAACCAGAACGGTCCATTTCCGGCGCACACCCCATCCAGTGCGCGATCTCGGCATAAGAACGCCCCCGCTGCAATATCGAGTAATTGCCGATCAACTCAATTTCGTCCAGAAAGATGACCCAACCGGCATATCCGGCTCCCCGTATGAGTTCGGCGACGAATCGCAAGCGTTGCAAAGGCAACTCAGCAGACTTCGGCGCGGAAAAACGATAATTCTGCGCTTCTCCAATCGACCGCAGCCCTCTCCTTACACTCGCAACCGCAATTCTGTCTCCCGCCCAAAAGGACTCAACTTCATTAATTATATCTTGATCTTGAGATCGCTCATGCACGATACGAGTTGCGGGAAATATCATGCTCATTTGGCTATCTAGTGCCGCCTTGGCGATGGCGCCGGAAAACAGATCGTAATTTTCTGTTCCCGGTTTTAGCGCCAAGGATAACTCCTCTATGAATCGACCATTACGCCCAGGAATTTTTCCATTTTCAACTGCCGAAGTAAAAACTTTCCCTAGATCGTATAGAGGGGTCTCCTTGCTTATCACCACTCTGCTTGAAACGAAATTTCTCGATAGCGCAAGCTGCTCGAAATGAGCCAAGAGATGAGACTTTCCTGCTCCAAAATCTCCCGAAACCAGCATCCCGCGCGTTCCCGGTAGCGGCCGCCCGAAACCGATACTGCGTTCCAGCATTTCGACGAATTGCCGCTCCGCCTCCGGCTGGCTGCTGCCAAGCTCGCGTACTGCATCCCGGTTGGGCACCCCGCTTCTGAGGGCCTCTATCGCACGTCTGGATGCAATTGCTGCGTCGCCGTTCGATTGCATAGGCATAGCTGTGGCTTACCCCTTCATTCAGGATATTCTGACCAGAGAGGAAACCGGGTTGACAACATTCCTGTCTCGAACATCGTCCATGATCCTCGTACGCAAGGCCGAATAGATGATCCAGCCCCTGCTGCTCCGCGAGGACTCGTCAAGGAACCCGTAGTCGGTCGCCACGACGAACAGGAGGCCCGACAGCCGGTCTGCGTCGTCGATAAACTCCCGCAGCACCTCGTAATGGTCCAGCGTCATGGCTTTGGTGTAGTATCTCAAGCCGTCCCTCGGATTTCGTCCCACGGTCACGCGGGCATTGTCCAGAAGGAGAATCATGCCGGAATAGCCGGTTTGTCGTATCCAGTGGCAGGCGGACTCCAGGAAATATCGAGCTGTGGTCCGGTCGATCCGGGTCCTGATCTGAAAATCGCGCAACTGCCCGATCCTGTTGTCTTCACCCGTCAACCAGTCCAGAAGAGCCTGCCCCGGATACCGTTCCATCCCGGCGGTATCCTGAATCTCAAACCGGCAGAGGTGCAGCATAGCGATGCGGAACGCTTTCGAGAGATCGGCGTTTCTGAAAATCCGGTTTTCAAGATACGGCCTCAACACACGGCCTATATAGTCACGCCCGGAGCTGTTTGCGGCGATAATGGAATCGATCATGCGAGGCTCCTGCGCATCGATTCCCCCGACCTCAAAACCTTCTTCAACCAGAAAGCTCTGGATGGCGCGACGAGCCAGAAACCGCCAATCGACCTGCCGCGCCATGCCGAAGAAGAGGTCTTGCGGCATATGGGCCCGGCAGGTAGCTGCGTCCAGACGGACGAACAGATACCCTGACGATTCGCCGCGAGACTTCAATGCCCCGGACAGCGCCAGCCGTCCTTCCTCCTCGGCGACAGCGAATTTGACAGCCGCGCCACCCGCGCCAATGAAGTCGGCCAGATACTCCCGGTCGATAACCTCAAGCCAGTCGTCGAGGACAATCCTGTTGTTCATTCGGAATTTTCCCTGAAGCGAATCCCGTAATAATCCATACTAACCCCGTTGGGATCGACGAAATAGAAAAGGTCGCGAGGACGGTATTTGCCCCCAGATGACGAAAAGGACACTTCCGCCCCCTTCCTGGTCCGGTGCGGTCCTTTCGAATCCAGAATGTACAGGTCCCTGCCGAAATCCATCCGGTCGTAGTTGCGGCCGATACCAGGCAGGGCAGTCATCAGCCGGTAGATACGGGCCAGCGGCACGACGCCGCCTCCCTGCTTCGACATCAAGGACGATGGGCCGATTATGTCGGCGTAAACGGCATAGAGCGCTTCCAGGAATTGCGCCGGCGTGAAGCCGCTGGACTTGCACTTGTTACGAAGCAGAAGCTCCGCCAGCCATGAAGGTCGGATCGTGGACCGGCTCTTCCGGTCCAGCATAACGGAACGCCTGTCGGGGAGGATTCTCAGGATAGATGGCGGGGATATCAGTTGTCCGTCGCGTTCATACAGGCTCAGGCCCTTCTCTGCCGACACAGCCTGCAATTCCGCCGCGTATCCATCCTTCAAATAGCCGGCTTCTTCGGTTTCGGAGAAAGGCCAACTGGCGGCGGCGCGCTCGACCTCTTGCCGCGCCTCCTCCATCGCCTCGCCCAGTCTCTCCGGCCCGCGCCGGATGGCCGCGACGTTGCCAGCCTGCGCAGCCTTTTTCAGCGCGTTCGCAGTGGATGCCAATCGCACCGCGGCTTTCCGCGCCGCCTCGGCGGCCTGTTCCACATCGTCGAACGCCTGCTCGAACCCGGCCATCGCGCAAACCTTCTGAAAATTCCCCTCTCTTGGGTAGCATGACCTTCTGCTTGTTGAGCGTCAAGAATAGGCCCCTACACCATCCTCGTCGGGCCGAAGCCGCCTTCTTCGACTCCATATCGGCGTCCTGTCCGGCGCAGATCGTCAAACCCGCGCATCCGTCCAGGGATCGACGATATGGATGCCCGTTTCTTCGAAATCCCGCACATTGCGGGTGACCAGGGCAGCGCCGCGCGAACGGGATATGGCGGCGATCCGGCAATCGGCTTCGCCGATCGGCCGGCCGGCGCGGCGGCGGCCCGAAGCGATTTCCGCATAGGCGCGGGCAGCGGCGCTGTCGAAGGGCAGGATTCGCCCGGCGAAACCGAGGTCGAGCCACCTGGTCATGGCGGCTTCCAACATGTTTCGCCGCCTGCCGGCGGGCATGATGGCGACGCCGTAGAGGAGTTCCGCTTCGCTTATCGCCGTCAGGAAAAGCTCTCCGGCGTCCCGTTCCGCAATCCACGCCGCGACCGCAACGGCCGGCGCCGGACGCATGAGTTCGGAGGCTACATTCGTGTCCAGCACGAACATCCGGTGTGCGGCCTACGAGAAGTCCGGAGGCTCGCGCATGGGGCCGCGCGGCGGTAGTTCGAGTTCGACCCCGCCAAGGGGCGCGAAACAGTCGCGGGTGAACGCCGCCAGGTTCCGGGGGCCGGCGTCCTCCCGGTGCATGGCGTCGCGCAGGATGGTCCGCGCCTCCTCTTCCATGGAACGGCCACGACCGGCGGCGCGCATGCGAAGGCGCGTCTTCACGTCTTCATCGAGGTTGCGGATCGTGAGGCTCGCCATCTCTGTCCCGGACCGCCTTCATGGAAACGCCAGACTGCCGCACACTTGCGGTGCGGACAAGATTGCCGTCCCCTTCAACAGGCTCAGGACAAGCCCTCGATACGCGGCTGGCGCCGCTGTTCGGGATGAGGGCGGGGCCGCGGGACCTACGAGGTCGCCGGCTGGAGCAGCGCGACGATCAGCGCGCCCTGGGCGGCCAGCAGCACCGCCATGACGCCAACCATGCGCCAGGTCATGCGGGCCTCGAGCGCCGCTATGCGGTCGACAAGGTCGGCCCTAAGCTCGGCGAGATCTGCCTTTGTCGCCAGTTCGCTGCGGCCCGCGCCGGCGGCGTCGCGGGCGGTAGCGATGATGGCTTTCGCCTTCTCCGCGTCGAGGCCGGCGTCCTGCAGGGCCTCGGCAGCGGCCAGGGTATCGTATGCGGCGACCGCCATGTCCGAAAGCTACGCCGCCCGGCGGCGCGCCGTCAACTGCGGCCGCCTGCCATCGGGGCTTCCCCCTACCCCGTCCCCGTCGAGCCGAAGCCGCCCTCTCCGCGCTCCGTGGCGTCCAGTTCGGTGCATTCGCGCCAGGCGATGCGGGGGGCCGGCTTGAGGAGGAGCTGGGCGATCTTCATGCCGCGTTCGATGCGGACGGGCTCGGCGCCGGCGTTCAGCACGATGATCTGCAGCTCGCCGCGATAGTCGGAATCGATGGTGCCGGGGCTGTTCGGCAGGGTCAGCCCGTGGCGGAGCGCGAGGCCGGAGCGGGGGCGGATCTGCGCCTCCCAACCCTCCGGCACGGCGAGGCGGAGCCCCGTCGGCACCAGCGCGCGGGCGCCGGGCAGCAGCTCCAGCGGCTCGTCCCCGGCAATGGCCGCCGCGATGTCGAGGCCGGCGCTGCCCGCGGTGGCGTATTCCGGCAGGCCCGGCGCATGGGGCAGGCGCTGGATGCGGACCTCGACCGCCTCCGTCATGCGGCGGCGAAACGGTCCGCGATGCGCAGCGCCAGGCGGTCCGCCACCTCCGCCTTGCCCGCCGTCGGCCAGTCCTCCACCCGGTCCTCCTCGTCGATCAGGTGGATCGTGTTCCGCTCGCCGCCGAAGGTGCCGGTGCCGGGCGAGACATCGTTGGCGAGAATCCAGTCGCAGCCCTTGCGCCGGCGCTTCTCGCGGGCGTGGGCGACAACATTCTCCGTCTCGGCGGCGAAGCCCACCACCAGCGGCGGGCGGCGGTTGTCCAGGCCGGCGAGCCGGTGGAGGATGTCGGGGTTCTCGGCGAGTTCGAGCGCCGGCAGGCCGCCATTCTCCTTCTTCAGCTTCTCGCCCGCCGCCTCGCGCACCCGCCAGTCCGCGACCGCCGCCGCGCAGACCGCGATGTCGGCCGGCAGCGCCGCCATGCAGGCGTCCAGCATCTCGCGCGCCGTCTCGATGCGCTCGATGCTGACATGCGCCGGGTCGGGCTCATGCGTCGGGCCGGTCACCAGCACCACCTCCGCGCCGTGGCGGGCGAGCGCGCCGGCAATCGCGTGGCCCTGCTTGCCGGAGGAGCGGTTGGCGATGTAGCGCACCGGGTCGATCGGCTCCCAGGTGGGGCCGCTGGTGACGAGTGCGCGCCGGCCCGCGAGCGCCCCCGACGCGCGGCCGGCGAGCGCGGCCTCTATGGCGATGACGATCTCCTCCGGCTCGGCCATGCGCCCGGACCCGGTCTCGCCGCAGGCAAGGTCGCCCGCCCCCGGCCCGACGCGCAGCACGCCGCGCCGCTCCAAGAGCGCCATGTTCGCCTGCGTCGCGGCATGGCCCCACATCTCGACATTCATGGCGGGCGCGACCAGCACCGGCTTGTCGGTGGCGAGCAGGGCCGTGGAGGCGAGGTCGTCGGCGAGGCCCGCGGCCATCTTCGCCATCAGGTCGGCCGTCGCCGGCGCGACCACGACAAGGTCCGCTTCCCGCGAGAGGCGGATATGGCCCATCTCGCTCTCGTCGGTCAGCGAGAACAGCTCCTGATAGACCTTGTCCTCGGTCAGCGCGGCGAGCGACAGCGGCGTCACGAACTCGGCCCCGCCCGCGGTCAGCACCGCGCGCACCGCCGCGCCCCGCTCGCGCAGCCGGCGCACCAGGATCAGGCTCTTGTAGGCCGCGACCCCGCCCGCGACGATCAGCAGAATGCGTTTGCCGTCCAGCATGGGGCGGCAATCTAGTGCGGTCGGGGCCGTGGGGGAAGCGCTCGCGGCTTCGCCCGCGTTCCGGTCCGAACCGGAAACCGTCGCCCCGGCCCCCGAGCCGGGGCCCATCCCTGACTCGCGCCACCGACGCAGCCGGTGGATAGCAGGCTCAACCGCTGAAACTGCCGCCAGGACCGAGGCTGGGCCCCGGATCGGGGTCCGGGGCGACGGTTGGAGGCGTGCGTTGCGAAGTCACCGGACCGAGATGTGTGCATGCGGTAGGGATCGGGTCCGGGGCAGGCTGCTTCGCTCCGTCCGGGGTGACGATTGGGGTCGTGCGGGCGGGTCCGCTTCAACCCGAACGGATTATGCGCTCAGCCGAACAGGATCGCCGCCAGCAGGATCAGCAGCGCGAGGCCGCCGAGCAGGCCCTGGATCTGGACCGGGATGCCGCGCCGCCGGCTCGTCTCGCCCTCCGCGATGCGCTCCAGCGCCCGGTCGATCCGGTCCATGGTGACGAAGAAGCGCTCGAAGCGCCCGCGCAGCTCCGCCGCCGCGCGCTGCGCCCGGTGCACGGGGTGGATCCGGTCGAGCATCCATTCCTCGATCAGCGGGCGCGCCATCTCCCAGATGTTGACATTGGGGTTGAGCCGCCGGCCCATGCCCTCCGCCATCAGCATGGTCTTCTGCAGCAGCAGCAATTGCGGCTGGGTCTCCATCCGGAACTGCGCCGTTACACGGAACAACTGACGAAGCAGGCGGGCGACGGAAATCTCGTTCAGCGGGCGTTCGAGGATCGGCTCGCCGATGGAGCGCGCCGCCTGGGCGAAGAGCGCCTGCGACTGGTCGGCCGGCACATAGCCGGCGCGGAAATGCACCGCCGCCACCCGCTCATAGTCGCGCGAGAGGAAACCCAGCAGCATTTCCGCCAGATATTCCCGCGTCGGCCGGTCGAGCCGGCCCATGATGCCGAAATCGACCGGCACGATGGCGCCGTCGGGGGCCACGAAAATGTTGCCCGCATGCATGTCGGCGTGGAAGAAGCCGTCCCGGAACACCTGCTTGAAGAAGATTTCGGCGGCGGTCGCCATGATGGCGTCGGGGTCGTGCCCGGCGGCCCGCAGCGCGTCCACCTCGTCCACCGGCAGGCCCTCCACCCGCTCCAGGGTCAGCACGCGGCGCGCGGTGCGCCGCCAGTCCACCGACGGCACCCGGAAATGCGCCTCGTCGCTGAAATTCCCTGCAAGCTCCGTCGCCGCGGCCGCCTCCAGCCGGAGGTCCATTTCGATCCGCACGCTCTCCGCGAAGGTCTGCACGACATCGACGGGGTGCAGCCGCCTCGAAAACGGCGCCAGGCGCTCCAGCCAGCGCGCGACCCAGAGGAAGAGGCGCAGATCGTTGGCGATGGCCTGCTCGATCCCCGGGCGCAATATCTTGACGGCCACCGGAGCGCCCTCCGGCGTCCGCGCGAGATGGACCTGCGCGATCGAGGCGGCGGCCACGGCCTCGGTGTCGAAGTCCGAGAACAGCTCGCCGAGCGGCCTCTCGAACTGGTCCTCGATGCTCTTGCGCATGGTCTCGAAGGGCAGCGCCGGGAGATGGTCCTGGAGATCGGAGAGGTCGTCTGCCACTTCCTCGCCCAGCAGGTCGGCGCGGGTCGAGAGCGCCTGGCCGAACTTGACGAAGGTGGGCCCCAGCGCCTGCAGGGCGGCGGCGAGCCGTTCGCCCCGGCGGCGTTCCGGGTGTTTCCGGCTGACGAGGCGGGCCAGCATGGCCGGGGTCTCCAGCCCCTGGGCGAGCTCCAGCGGCCAGAGCGCGTCGTGCCGGGCGAGCGTCCAGCCGATGCGCCCGAGGCGCAGGACATGGCGCGCAAAGTCCAGCACGTCAGAGGCGCCAGCCGCGATGCAGCGCGACGACGCCGCCCGAGAGGATGCTCCAGCGCACCTGCCCGAAGCCGGCGGCGCGCATGGACGCCGCGAGCGCCTCCCGGTCGGGGAAGCGCGCGATGCTCTCGGCCAGATAGCGGTAGGCGTCCGCATCGCCGGCCACCAGCGCGCCCAGGCGCGGCAGCACGCCGAAGGCGTAGCGCTCGTAGAGGGCCCTCAGCGCCGGCGCCTCGACCTGCGAGAACTCCATGCAGAAGAACCGCCCGCCCGGTTTCAGCACCCGGCGCATCTCGGCGAGCGCCTTCTCGCGGCCCGTCACGTTGCGCAGCCCGAAGGCGACGGTCACCGCGTCCTGGCTCATGTCGGGGAAGGGCAGCGCCTCGGCGTCGCCGACAGCCCAGCCGACCTCCAGGCAGCCCCGGTCGAACGCCCGGTCGCGCCCGGCCCCGGCCATGTCCTCGTTGATATCGACGACGGTGGCCTGCGCGCCCGCCTTCGCGGCGGCGACGGCGATATCCCCCGTGCCGCCCGCCACGTCCAGCAGCGCCATGCCGGGGCGCGGCCGGAGCGCGCGGACCAGCGCCGCCTTCCAGAGCCGGTGGACGCCGAGGCTCATCAGGTCGTTCATCAGGTCGTAGCGGGGCGCCACGCTGTCGAACACCCCGCGCACGAGCCGGGCCTTGTCCCCCCTCGGCACGTCCCGAAAGCCGAAATCGACCCGCTCATCGCCCTGCCCGCTCATCGGCGGGAGCATAATGCGCCCGCGCCGGGCCGGATAGGCGGCGCGGCTCGCAGGACCATCCTTGCCGGAACGCCACGCAAGTGGATATTGTCGCGGAGTTCAGGCATCTGCTTCTTCCAGCCGGTCATTTAATGCCCACGAACAAGGCTCCCGCCGCGCAAGGCCGCCTCGAACTCAAGGTCAAGGATTTCGGCCCGATTATCGAGGCAAAGCTGGATTTCAGGCTCCCCGCCTCCGCAAGGCCCGCCCTGCCCGCCTGCGATGTCCGGGTCTGGCTGTTCGAACCCGAGTAGCACCCGAGAGGGTCGCCGTTGCGCTCCACAACGATTGGGCCGACATTTCCAGCTGGAACCAAGAGACGAGTTGACGTTCCATGGTGCTGAATGCTGAATCGATTACCACAGCTTATAGAGATTGCCCCGTTCCCTACCGCAATGCCCAAGTTGAGGAACGAAGTCTCGAACATGGAGGCTGATGATGCGCGTTACCCGCATGCAATACCCCATAGGCCAAGGGTGTTTTCATACCGGCAGCATTTATGAGACGAACGATATCTGTCACAATGAACGCCCCTTTCGTTACATCTACGATTGCGGCTCCGATAATCGAACGGCTCTAGCTGAGGCAATCGACAACTACAAAAATCGGGCGTCTCCGGTTAATGCACTGTTCGTCTCACATTTTGACAACGACCACGTCAATGGCCTTGACCAGCTGCTCAATGTTGTCGAAGTTGATACCGTTTACATCCCTTACGTCGATAACGTGCTGCTAGTTCTGGAATTAATTCACGCCGAGCTGGACGGAACACTTTCCGTGTCTCTGATCGAAGCCAGTATTGACCCGGTCACTTGGTTCCGAAGCAGAGGTGTCCGGCGTGTTATAGGAGTACGCCATTCACCAGACGACGGAGCACCAAGGCCCGGTGACGACGATGTTGGAGTGTACCCGGAACGCCCCCGGCCAGAGCCCAAGTTCGATCCCAGTGCCGGAAGTCCACACATCGACGACGCAACTGGGATGGTTTCGGTCGTTGAAGTCGTTGATTCCGGTTATCGTGTGCCTATTTCCAACGCGAACCAATCACTCAACTGGACGCTGGTGCCACATGTTGATCCCGCACCGTGCGAAAGGCTGGACGGGTTCGAAGAAGAGCTGCGAAAGACACTGGGATTGTCAGCGGAAGAGCCAATACTCTCTACACAGATAGCCGCCGCCATGCGCAAGAAGAGTGATCGGGAACATCTTCGCGAATGTTACGATGAAATAGTCCCCCGCGGCGCGCGGCGTATGCACAACCGGGTGTCCATGTCCTTGTATTCGGGCCCGGCTGCAATCGAACCACCGCAGGAGTGGTGTCATCGGATTCTATACAGATCAGATTGGCGTACCGATGAACTGATCGAGTTGTGCCCGGAAATGTTCTGGTTTTGTGAAACGGGCTCGGTCGGCTGGATCGGTACCGGTGACGCGACCTTGAACGTAAAGAAGGTTCGAAATGCATGGAAAGGCACTTATCGTCATTACGAGGACTATGTGGGCACGCTGCTTCTACCGCATCATGGCTCAAAGCACAATTTCCATGGTGGCATACTCGACTTTCCGCATTTGAAAATATGCTCCGCGTCGGCCGGCCACCTGTCTCGCTACCGGCACCCCAGCGAGAGTGTGCAGCTGGAAGTTATGCGCAAGAGAATGGTGTTTTGTCATGTATCACAGAAGCCTGACACTGCGCTGTACGAAATAATTTGCTCTCGGTGATGGGTTAGGATAGAATCGCCATCTGCGCTTCTATCAACACCTCACACCGACCTACATTTAGTCGCTGTAATGTCTCGCTCTAGAGGGCGGCATTGCCATTAATTCGCTGCTTCAGCTAACTGTTGCAGAATAAGGCCAGTGTGCCTCGCCATGTCTTCTCCTGAGGGTAGCACTATGCGCTTCCTCGTCCTAGCTTGTTCCTCTACAAGAGGTGCCAGAATGCGGCGCGCGTGAGCGGTCCGATCATCCGAGGCATAAACATCCCTCAGAGTGACCGGCAAGTCCAAGCCCTGCACACGTTCAAGGACAGCGCGCGCCTCCTCCTCGTTCAACATGTAATCGACGCACAGAGTCCCGAAGACCGTTTCCATAATCTCCATCATCTGCTTGGCGTCGTCTTCGACGAACTCGTCGAGAACGACGTTTGCAGCCTTTGATGCTGCGATGCCTCCGGCCGTTGCACCCGACAACCCACCAACCCAAAATCCAACTTTGGCTCCAATGACCGTCCCCACACCGGGAGCGATCATCGTTCCGATGGCCGCACCTGCGGCCGCGCCGCCGGCTGTGCCTGCCATCCATCCGCCAGTGCCACCAGCGACACCCGAAGCAGTGGTGGCAACGTTCTTGAAGAGCTGGACGCCGGACATCCTCCCTTGGAACATGCGCGCGAAATCAACGGAGGACAGCACCGCCGTTGTTGCGATTCCCGTGACAAGATTCCCACGGAGCAACTTGCTGACATGATTCATCGCCGCGGCCCCATGGATCGAACCGCCCGACCGCAGTGCACTCGCCAGGAACGAAGCCGCCTTCGGCCCCATCTGCCTGACAACCCAATCGGTGGAACCCCTCAGCGCCTGTTCAACCCCGGTCCTGCCTAGTTGCGCCGTCAGGATACTGCTAACCCAAGTGACCCCTCCTACCCTGATCCCGGCCCGGCATGCTTGCTTCAGCGCCGTCTCAGTATCCTCACCGTTCCAAATCGCAACTGCGAAAGACAGTGCAGCGGATATACCCATCGCCTGCGCGGCCAGTCTTACGCCATTGGCCGCATCGTATGTCAGGCTCTCAACAGTGCCGAACCGGGCAATATTCTTTACTTGAGCATAGGTGAAATGTCCTTTGCGAATGATCGTCTTGGCCTTTTCTGGATCTGAAACACCCTCCACTTGTCTATTTTGAATGCGCTTTCTCAACGCTTTGACTGCTCCCTCGTACTTGTCGCTGGGGACCTCGATCTGCATGGGGGAACCATCACCATTGACATATTTGAATTTACCGTTTTCGAAACACTCCGCTACACACTTCGCACCGCTACTGCAATACTTGCTTTGAATCCGTATACCATCAACAATACGATCTGCTCCATGCTGAGCATTGTTATCTCCTTCAAGTCGTGCATCTCTACCAGCAAGCTTATCCCTTAAATGATTTGCCCGCTCGGCAGCGAAGCCGTGTCCGCGCTGAGCTCCGAACCTGACGTTGTCGGCATAGTTGATTCCGCTGCCTACGGAACCTGTACCGATTCCTGCGACTTCCTCACCCGACAGGCTGGACTCGTCCCGACGTGGAGTTCGGCGTCCCTGCTGCTTAGATTTTCCTCGATCTTGCGATTTGGCGTCGTTGTCGTCGCTGTCGTCGGCAAGGGCCACACCGACTCCCACGGCAGTCACTGCAACCGCTGCGCCTATCAGCAAAAGAGGTAATGGCATCCCTCAGCCCTCCATCAACTGTTGCGCCTGCTTCATCAGGGTGAGTTCGTCCTGCACCCATTTCTCGATGGCTTCTATCACCCCGTTTTCGTGGAGCGAAAACACCTTGGCGATGTCATTCACCAGTTCGGACTGCGTCGGGTCGAAATCCTCGTTGGCGTAGCCCATGCCGACAAGCTCCAGCAGGAAGGACACGCGGCTCAGCCTGTCCTCGAACAGGCCGGGGAGCGCCTCGACCGGCACATCCTCCGCCTTCACGCCCGGCTCCGCCTGGTTGCGGAGCATGTCCATCGCCATAAGCTCTGCCGCGTCGATCCGTCGGTCCGCCCGCATCACCTCGTCGGCGTAATGCAGTAGCACGCCCTGTTGGCGTTCGTTCAGGTTCTGCACGAACATGAGTTACCCTCTCCTTCTCCATAAACGCGGGCGCGCAGTTCGGCGCAGGCCCGCAGGTTCAGTTCCACAAATTCCGGCCAGGAAAAACGGCCAGCGAAATGCCGGTGCATGTCCGCCACCCGGCAGATTTCGGGCCGCTCCTCATAGATACGGCAGAGGTTCGACGCCTCGTCCAGATGCCGGCACACGCCATCGCCCCGGCCCAGAGCGGGGCCATCGCCGGTGAACCGCCGAGACTGCGGCAGCAGGCGCCACAGGCCGTGCAGGGAAACCCATCCTGCATACCGTCCATACCCTTCCATCATGAGTTCCATTTCTATCCTCCCTCCAATACGGTCAACAAACAGGAAAGCAGACTCTCCCGCCCGCGACGGCGCAAACGGCCCGTCGGGACCGGCTATGCGAGCAACACATCCTTCGCGCGGTTGACCAGCCCGGCAAGATAGTCCGACCCGCCCCGGTCTGGATGAAGGCGCTGGATGAGGCGGCGGTGGGCCTCCCGGATGGCGTCCGGCGTGGCGCCCGGCTCCAGTTCCAGGATCCCGAGCGCCTCGGCTTCGGTCATGCCGGGCGTTGCCGCGTCCTCTTCCTCTCCCCAGCCGGCCGGCCCGTCTTCCGGGTCGGAGGCGAAGATCACCTCTCCGTCTTCTTCCGGCGTCGAGGCCAGGCCCCGGCCGATCAGGAAGCCTACGGTCCCGGCGGCAGCGGCGGCGGCGATCGGAACGATGATGGGAAACGGCACGGGTCTTCTCCTGTTGTTGAGTCCGGTCAGTTGAACAAGCCCTGGCGGCAGACGGGTCACCCCACGCCAAGGCCGGGCGGGCACGCGATACCATGCGCCGCGAACAGCTCTTCAAGCTCCCCGATGGGCAGGGCCAGCAGGTCGATGGCGCGCTGCACGGTCAGGCAGCCCTGTTCCAGCGCCTGCCCGACCACCTCGACGAACCGCCGCGAGAACCGGAACGGCGGCGCGCATTCCCGGTCCGGAGAGCCGTTCTTGTGCAATGCCGATTCCGGGATCCCCTGCCCCGTCGCCTGGTCGATCTCGCCCATCCCGACAAGACGCCAGCGGAGCGCAGAGGCGCTCACCTGCAACTCGTCGGCGGCGGTGTTGAGGCGTGCGATCAAGGAGTCGCCGGCAAGCCCTGCCCAGCGACCGAACGGCTCCAGCCGGGCCGTCGGCATCAGCAATGAGGCGGCGAATTTGTTGGCGAGCCGCTCAATCCGCCTGCCGCCGGTCTCTCCCGAGGTTTCGGTATGCGTTGGCGGCATAGTATCCCAGGTCAGGATGTGGAACAGTTCATGAGCAAGGTCGAAATGCCGGCGCCCTGGAAGTTCGTGACGCGCGATCAGCACGGCATCCAGTTCGGGCAGGCGGCAGGCCGCGCCGGAAATGCCCGGTTCGGCGTCCACCATCAGCACCAGGATATTCAGGTCCCGCTCCATCGCCCCGGCCAGGCGGGCGGCGGGCGCCTCGCCCAGTCTGAACTCCTCCGCGAACCGCTCCCCGGCGCGCATGACATCCCGGGCCGAGGCGTCAGAAGCAAGCGCAAGCGACCGGCGCAGCAGCGGGCTTGGGCATCCGACCTGCGCCGCCAGATGGCGGTATGCGCCGATCCATTGCCCCGCCTTGCGCTCATAGGCCGCCAGCCGCCCGGCATCGACTTCGTCCTGCCGCCATGAAAAGCGGCCCTCGCCCACAAGGAGGAAGGGGTCGGTGAAATACCGGAGCGGCGCCCCCAGCTCTTCGACGGCGACCACGAGTTCCTCCGCGGTCATGCGCCTGGCACCAGTCTCGATGGCGGAGACGGTCTGCCGGTCCTTGAACCCGAAGGTCCGCGCAAGCTCGTCCTGCGAGAGCTTCCTAGCCTCCCGCAACGCCCGAAGCCGCTTTCCGATGCGGGCCTGCATTGCCTGGCTCCTTATGCCGTTATATCTTGCATATATCCCAATGCAATATATATAGGCGAAGTTCAGACTGCATGCAAGTGGTTTTCTCGAGCCCACGCCGGGGCGCTTCATCTACGGCCTTGCGAGGCAGGCCGTGACCCCGGTGGCAAATGTGGGTTAGCCTCGCGCTCATGCCTGAACTGCCGGAAGTCGAGACGGTGATGCGGGGGCTGGCGGGGGCGCTGGCGGGGCGGCGGCTTGTGCGCGTCGAGCAGCGCCGGGCGGACCTGCGCTTTCCCCTGCCGGAGCGGTTCGCGGCGCGCTTGCAGGGCCGGCGCATCGAAGGGTTCGACCGGCGCGCGAAATACATCCTCGCAGCGCTCGACGACGGGATGACCTGGCTCTCCCATCTCGGCATGTCGGGGCGGATGATGCTGGGCCAAGGGCCCGCGCCCGCGCCCGGCCGCCACGACCACCTGATCGTCGAGACCGATGACGGGCAGCACCTGATCTACCGCGATGCGCGGCGCTTCGGCTTCATGGACCTGATCGCGGCGGGCGCGCTGGCGGACCACCCCCGGCTCGCCGGGCTCGGCATCGAGCCGCTCGGGCCGGAGCTTGCCGGCCGCCGCCTGCGGGCCCTGTTCGCCGGCCGCCGCGCGCCGCTCAAGGCCGCCCTGCTCGACCAGCGGCGGATCGCCGGGCTCGGCAACATCTATGTCTGCGAGGCGCTGAACCGGGCGCGGCTTCACCCGGACCGTCCCTCCGGCGCGCTCTCGGCGGCGGAGGCGCGCGCGCTCGCAAAGGCCGTGCGCGCGGTGCTGGAGCAGGCGGTGGCGGCCGGCGGCTCGTCCTTGCGCGACTATGTGCAGGCGTCGGGCGAGCTTGGCTATTTCCAGCACAGCTGGCGCGTTTACGGGCGCGAGGGCAGCCCCTGCCCCTGCGGGCGCAAGGGCGCGATCGTCCGGCGCACAGTCCAGTCGGGCCGGTCCACCTTCTTCTGCCCGGTCTGCCAGCGATAGTGCCTGGCCTTGCGCCGGATACCGGTCGCGCATACCGTCATTTCCGGCGGCGCGAAGCGGCGTTCGTTCGAGCGAAAGGCGGTTATCCGGGCATGACGGCAGCGATCGACCGATGCGGGCGCAAGCCGGCCATGCGGGCGGCGCTCATCCTCGTCCTTTGCCTGCTCGTCCCGGGCGTGCAGGCCGGCGAGCGCTTCGTGCCGGGGTTCGAGGCCCTGCCGCTGATGGCGGGGCTGGAGATCGAGCCCGGCTCGGCCATGGTGTTCGACAAGCCCGGCGGGCGCATCGTCGAGGCGGCGGCGGCCGGGGCCGTGCCGGCAGCGCGCATTCGCGGCTGGTACGGGGAAGCGTTGCCGCAACTCGGCTGGCAGCCGGCGGGAGAGGGCCTGTTCCGCCGCGAGGGCGAAGTGCTGTCGCTCGCCGTCACCCGGGAAGGAGCCGGCGCGCGCGTCGCCTTCCGCCTCAATCCGCAGTAGCGGGCGGACCCGCCTATCGCGGCCAGTCGCGGATGGCGAGGAGGCCGGCATCCACCGGCAGCATCACGCCGGTGATCCAGCGCGCTTCGTCGCTGGCGAGATAGACCGCCGCCCAGCCGATGTCCCAGCCCGTGCCCTCCGTGGCGAGCGGCACCATCGCCGCCCGGCGCGCGCGGGCTTCCGGGCCCTGGTGCGCGACCATCGGCGTGAAGATCGTGCCGACGATGATGCAATTGCAGCGGATCGCGTCCTTCGCATAGTCCGTCGCCAGCGACAGGGTGAGGCCGTGCAGGCCCGCCTTGGCCGAGGCGTAGGCGACGGAGCCGGTGCTGCTCAGCAGGCCGCGCGCGCCGACCACGGAGGAGATGTTGAGGATCGACCCGCCGCCGGCGCGCTGCATGGCCGGGATGCAGGCCCGCGAGCACAGCATCGCCGAGGTGAGGTTGACGGCGATGGTCGCGTCCCAGCCCTCGCGGCCGATCTCCATGACCGCGCCCTGCTGCTGCGAGCCGCCGACATTGTTGACCAGCGCGTCGATGCGCCCGAAATGCGCCTCGGCCGCCTCCGCCATCGCATTGGCGTCGGCTTCCTCGGTCACGTCGCCCGCGACGACCAGCGCCTCGCCGCCCTCGGCGCGGATTTCCTCCGCGAGGCTCTCTGCGCGTTCGGCGGAGCGGTTGACCAGCACCAGCTTCGCGCCCTCGCGCGCCGAGAGCAGCGCAATCGCCTTGCCGGTGCCCACGCCCTCGCCGCGCGAGGCCGCGCCCGTAACCACGACGGTCTTGCCGTCCAGCCGTCCGCCCATCCGATCCGTCTCCGGGTTCAGTATCCGAGTGCGAAGCCGTCCTTGCGCGGGTCCGAGCCCGCCACCAGCGTGCCCGCCTCCCGGTCGATCCAGATCGCCTGCCCGCCCCCGTGCGGCCGGTTCGCCGGCGCGAGCGCGTGGCCCCGGCGGGCGAGATCGGCGCAGGCCGCCTCGGGGATGCCGCGCTCGATCTCCACCCGGTCCTGGAAGGCGAACAGCCTGGGCAGGTCGAGCGCCGCCTGCGGGTCGAGGCCGTGGTCGAGCATGGAGGTCAGGAACCAGGACTGGCCGACCGGCTGGTAGTGCCCGCCCATGACGCCGAACGGCATGACGGCGCGGCCCGCCTTCGCCAGCATTGCCGGAATGATGGTGTGCATCGGGCGCCGGTTCGGGCGCACGGCGTTCGGGTGGCCGGGCTCCAGCGAGAAGCCGAGCCCGCGATTGTGCAGCATCACGCCGGATTTCGGGGCCAGGATCGCGCTGCCGAAGGACTTGAACAGCGAGTTGATGAAGGAGCAGGCATTGCCGTCCCTGTCCACGACCGACAGATAGACCGTATCCTCATGCGCGGGCCAGCCGGCCGGCGGCAGCGAAGGCGCCGCGCGGTCCTCGCAGATCGTGCCCCTGAGCGCCGCCGCATAGTCCTTCGAGAGCAGCATATCCAGCGGCGCCTCCGAATCCGCCGGGTCGGCGACGAAGGCGTTGCGGTCCCGGTAGGCAAGCCGCGTCGCCTCCGCGAGCCGGTGCATGCGGTCGGGCGACAGCGGGTCGTCCGCCGGCTCGAACCCTTCCAGCATGTTGAGCATGAGCAGCGCCACGACGCCGACCCCGTTGGGCGGGCATTCGAACACGGTGTATCCGCGATAATCGGTGGAAATCGGCTCGACATACTCGGCCTTGCGGGCGGCGAAGTCCTCCTCCGTATGCAGCCCGCCGAGCGCGCGCAGCTTGCCCGCCATGTCCGCCGCGACCTCGCCCTCATAGAACGCCGACCGGCCTTCCCCGGCGATCCGTTTCAGCGTCGCGGCAAGCTCCGGCTGGCGGAACATGCGGCCTTCGCCGACTGCCTTGCCGCCGGGCAGGAACCGCGCGGCCGTGTCGGCGTCGGCGGCAAGGCGCCCGGCGGAATCGCTCCAGTCCGCAGCCGTGCGCGCATGGACGGCGAAGCCCTCCTCCGCATAGCGGATCGCCGGTTGCAGCAGTTCGTCGAGGCCCCTTGTGCCGTGGTCCTGCACAAGCCGCTCCCAGGCATCGACGGCGCCGGGAACGGTCACCGCATGGGGGCTCGAATCGTCGAGCGCATTCACGCCCCGCTCCGCCAGCCACTCCGCCGAAAGCGCGGC
The DNA here is from genome assembly GCA_022826185.1 of Alphaproteobacteria bacterium. Classification (GTDB taxonomy): domain Bacteria; phylum Pseudomonadota; class Alphaproteobacteria; order Bin95; family Bin95; genus Bin95. The sequence goes on along the minus strand of JAJDVH010000004.1, from coordinate 13,362 downwards.
CGGCGCATGGCCGGACCCGTTGAGCGCAACCGGCGCGTCGGCGCCCGCCGGCGTGTAGAGGCAGAAGCAGTCCCCGCCGATCCCGGTCGATTGCGGCTCGGTCACGCACATCACCGCGCAGGCGGCGACCGCGGCGTCGACGGCATTGCCGCCCGAACGCAGCATTTCCACCCCGGCAAGCGTCGCGGATGGCTGGCTGGTGGCGACCATCGCGTTGGCCGCGCGCACGGGCGAACGGCCCGGAATATGGAAGTCGCGCATCGGAAGGGCTGTCCTCACACCGAATCGTCATATATTTCACGCACTTTAGGGCCGCATGAACAATCTCGCCACAGACATTCTCGACTCCCTGCCCGATCCGGTCCTGCTGCTGGACGCCGGGCGGACCGTCACGCGCATAAACCCCGCGGCGCGCGCCGTGCTGGGCGACCGCGCCCTCGACCGCGACCTCAGCCACAGCCTGCGCCACCCGGATGCGCTCCGCGCGGTGGACGCCGTGCTCGCGGACGGCGGCCAGCACGGCGTCGAGGTCAGCCTGCCGGTGCCCATCGCGCGCGCCTTCGACCTTCAGGCCGTGGCCGCCCCCGGCGGGCTGGGCGGCGCGCTCATCATCATGCGCGATGTCACGGCGATCACACAGAACGAGCGGATGCGCGCCGATTTCGTTTCCAATGTGAGCCACGAACTCCGCTCGCCGCTCGCCTCCCTGATCGGTTTCATCGAGACCCTGCGCGGGCCGGCGGCGAACGATCCGGAAGCGCGGAAGCGCTTTCTCGAAATCATGGACGGCGAGGCAGCCCGCATGTCGCGGCTGGTGGACGACCTGCTGTCGCTTGCGCGGGTCGAGGCGCGCGAGCACATACAGCCGGAGACGGCGCTCGAACTGGCGCCGCTGCTGAAGGGCGTCGCGGAGGCGCTGGCGGCGCGCTCGGACCGGCCGGTCGCCCTCGACATCGCGGACGGGCTGCCGCCGGTGCTCGGCGACCCGGACGAACTCACGCAGGTCTTCGAGAACCTGCTGGACAACGCCATCAAGTATGGCGGCGAGGACGTGCGGCTGGAGGCGGCCGCGGTCGCGCGCATTCCCGACATCGGCCTGCCCGGCGCCTGCATTGCGGTGACCGACGCCGGCCCCGGCATCGACCGGGCCGACCTGCCCCGCCTGACCGAGCGTTTCTACCGCACAGACAAGGCCCGCTCCCGGAGCCTCGGCGGCACGGGGCTCGGCCTCGCCATCGTGAAGCATATCGTCAACCGCCACCGGGGCCGGCTGGTAACCTCCAGCACGCCCGGCCGGGGCAGCCGCTTCAACGTGTATCTGCCCGCGGCCGACAGCCCGCCGGCGGCATAGACCGCCATCATATTTCTGTAACGAAACTGCAATAGACGTATCACCGCCGTGCGCGACTCTTCCGGCGTGCGGCGCGGCACACCTGCCCGGCGCCATGACAACACCAACAAGGGATGGTCCCCAAATGAGAAACGCGCTGATCGCCGCGCTGTTCGCCGGCGTCGCCGTTGCGGGCACAGCGGAAGCCCGCGACCAGATCCGCATCGTCGGATCCTCGACTGTGTTCCCGTTCTCGACGGCGGTGGCCGAGCGGTTCGGCAAGACGACCTCGTTCAAGACCCCGATCGTCGAGGCGACCGGCTCGGGCGGCGGGCTCAAGCTGTTCTGCACGGGGATCGGCGAAGGCCATCCCGACATCACCAACGCCTCGCGCCGCATCAAGGCGAAGGAAGTGAAGAAGTGCGCCGAGAACGGCATCGCCGACGTCATCGAGGTCAAGGTCGGCTATGACGGCATCGTGCTCGCCAACTCCCGCGACACGGGGCAGATGTCGCTGACGCTCAGGGACGTCTTCCTGGCGCTGGCGCACGAGGTGCCGGACGGCGCCTGCGAAAGCGCGGACGCCTGCCCGATGAAGGCGAATCCATACAACAGCTGGAAGGACGTCAATCCGGACCTGCCGGACGTGCGCATCGAGGTGCTCGGCCCGCCCGCGACCTCCGGCACGCGCGACGCCTTCGTCGAGCTCGCCATGGAAGGCGGCTGCAAGCAGTTTGCCGGCATCAAGGCCATGAAGAAGGCCGACAAGAGGGCCTACAAAAAGGTCTGCCACACGATCCGCGAAGACGGCGCCTACATCGAGGCCGGCGAGAACGACAATCTGATCGTGCAGAAGCTGACGACCAACCCGCGCGCGCTCGGCATTTTCGGCTTCAGCTTCCTCGACCAGAACGACGACAAGCTGCAGGGCAGCATGGTCAATGGCGTGGCGCCGGAATTCGAGGAAATCGCCGACGGCAACTATCCCGTCTCCCGCGCGCTGTTCTTCTATGTGAAGAAGGCGCATGTCGGCGAGGTGCCCGGCATCGCCGAGTTCATCGCCGAGTTCACCAACGAGGCGACCTGGGGCCCCGAGGGCTATCTGGCCGACAAGGGCCTGATCCCGATGTCCGACGCCGAGCGCGAGGAATGGCGCGCCGCGGCCAACGGGCTTCAGAACCGGTCCATGTAAGGCCCGGCGGTGGCGGAGCCCGGCATGGCGCAGGCGGTCGCAGCGGCGGAGAGGGTCGAACGCTCTTCGCTGCTTGCGGCGCCGGAAGGACGGCGCGCGCGCCAGGTGCTGGGCGAGCGCATCCTGCTCGGGCTCCTCGCCGCCTCCTCCCTCGTCGCAATCCTGACGACGATCGGAATCGCGCTTTCGCTTCTGTTCGAGACGCTGCGCTTTCTCGACGCGGTGCCGCTGTTCGACTTCCTGTTCGGGCTGAACTGGAGTCCGCAGATCGCCATTCGCGAGGATCAGGTGGGGTCGAGCGGGGCCTTCGGCGTAGTCCCGCTGCTGGTCGGCACCGGGCTCATCGCCGCCGTGGCGATGACCGTCGCGGGGCCGCTCGGACTGTTCTCCGCAATTTTCCTTGCGGAATATGCCAGCCCCCGCGCCCGGTCCTTCGCAAAGCCGATCCTCGAAATCCTGGCCGGCATCCCGACGGTCGTTTACGGCTTCTTCGCGGTGCTCGTCGTCGCGCCCTTCGTGCGTGACAGCTCGGAGGCCGCCGGCTTCGAGGTGTCGTCCGAGAGCGCGCTGGCCGCCGGCGTGGTGATGGGCGTGATGATCGTGCCCATCGTCTCGTCCATCGCCGACGATGTCATTTCGGCTGTGCCCCAGTCGCTCCGCGAAGGCGCCTACGGGCTGGGCGCAACCAAGTCGGAGACCGTCCGGGACATCGTGCTCCCGGCCGCGCTCCCCGGCATCGGCGGCGCGCTGCTGCTCGGCGTCTCGCGCGCCATCGGGGAGACCATGATCGTGGTCATGGCGGCAGGCCTTTCGGCCCAGCTGACCGTCAATCCGCTTCAGGCCGTGACCACCATCACGGTGCAGATGGTCGCCCTGCTGACCGGCGACCAGGAATTCGACAGCCCGAAGACGCTGGCCGCCTTCGCGCTCGGCCTCCTGCTGTTCATCGCGACGCTGATCCTGAACCTCATCGCGCTCATGCTCGTGCGCCGCTACCAGGAACGCTATGACTGACCCGCGGCAGAGCCCGACCGAGACGATCCTGGCGTCGCTGCCGCGGCGGCGGCGGGCCGAGGCGCGGTTCCATTTCTACGGTATCGCCGCCATCGGCATCGCGCTCGGCTTCCTCATCCTGCTGATCGGCGCGATCGGCCACCAGGGCATCGGCGCCTTCTCGCAGACCGAGATCGCCCTCGACGTCACCCTCGACGAGAGCGTGCTCGACCCTTCCGGCACGCGCGACCCCGAAACCCTCTCGACCGCCAACTACCGGGCCGTCGTCCGCGCGACGCTCGGCGAGATCTTTCCCGAGGCGATGCGCAAGCGCCGGGACCGGCGGAAGCTCACGGAGCTGGTGAGCATCGGCGCCGGGTTCGAGCTGCGCGAGCTGGTCCTCGCAGACCCCGGCCTGATCGGCCGGACGATGCGCGTCTGGGCGCCGGCCGACGATGAAGTGGACATGCTGTTCAAGGGCGTGACCGCCCGCGATTCCGGGCGCTTCACCGGGAAGCAATTGGAATGGCTCGACCGTCTGGAGGCGGAAGGCCGCATCCGCAGCGCCTTCAACTGGCGCTTCTTCTCCAACGGCGACAGCCGGGAGCCGGAGCTTGCCGGCATCCTCGGCGCGATGTCGGGCTCGTTCTTCGCGCTCCTGACCTGCCTCGCGCTGAGCTTCCCGCTCGGCGTGATGGCGGCGATCTATCTGGAGGAATTCGCGCCGCGCAACCGGTGGACCGACCTCGTCGAGATCAACATCAACAATCTCGCCGCCGTGCCCTCCATCGTCTTCGGACTGCTGGGCCTCGCGGTCTTCCTGGGCTTCATGGGGCTGGCGCGCTCCGCGCCGCTGGTCGGCGGCATGGTGCTCGCCCTCATGACCCTGCCCACCATCATCATCGTGACGCGGGCCTCGCTCCACGCGGTGCCGCCCTCGATCCGCGAGGCCGCCATCGGCCTCGGCGCCAGCCGGATGCAGGCCATGCTGCACCACACGCTGCCGCTCGCCACGCCGGGCATCATGACCGGCACGATCATCGGCATGGCCCGGGCGCTCGGCGAATTGGCGCCGCTCATCATGATCGGCATGGTGGCTTTCATCGTGGACGTGCCCCAGGGGCTGCTCGACCCGGCGTCCGCCCTGCCGGTGCAGGTCTATATCTGGGCCGACAGCCCGGAACGCGCCTTCGCCGAGAAGACCGCAGCGGCTATCATCGTGCTCCTGGCGTTCCTGGTCGTCATGAACCTGACGGCGGTCATTCTGCGCCGCCGCTTCGAGCGCCGCTGGTAGGAGGCCCGCTCCCGTTGGACATGTCCCCCGGCACGATCCGGCCCAAGCTGACGGCGCGCGGCGTCAATGTCTTCTACGGCGACGCCCAGGCGCTGAACCGGGTCGATCTCGACATCCGCGCGCACGAGGTCACGGCGCTGATCGGCCCCTCCGGCTGCGGCAAGTCCACCTTCCTGCGCTGCCTCAACCGGATGAACGACCTGATCGAGATCTGCCGGGTGGACGGGGATATCCGCCTCGACGGCGAGGACATCTACGACCCGGCGGTGAACCTCGTCTATCTGCGCGCGCGCATCGGCATGGTGTTCCAGAAACCCAACCCGTTCCCGAAGTCCATCTACGACAATGTCGCCTACGGGCCGAAGATCCACGGGCTGGCGCGCTCCCGCGCCGACATGGACGAGACCGTCGCGTCGAGCCTGGAGCGCGCCGGCCTCTGGGAGGAAGTGAAGGACCGTCTCGACGCGCCTGCGACCGGGCTCTCGGGCGGCCAGCAGCAGCGCCTGTGCATCGCGCGCGCGATTGCGGTGCGTCCCGAGGTCATCCTGATGGACGAGCCCTGCTCCTCGCTCGACCCCATCGCCACGGCGCGCATCGAGGCGCTGATGGACGAGCTCAGGCAGAACTTCACCATCGTCATCGTGACCCATTCGATGCAACAGGCCGCGCGCGTCTCGCAGCGCACGGCCTTCTTTCACCTGGGCGACCTTGTCGAGGTCGGCGATACCGACACGGTGTTCACCCAACCTGTCGATCCGCGCACCGAATCCTATATTTCCGGTCGAATCGGCTGACGGAGCATCGGGAGAAGCCTTCGGATGAACGATCGAGCCGAGCATATCCACAAGGCGTTCGACGAGGAGCTGCGCCAGCTCGACAACCGGCTGGCCGAAATGGGCGGCCTTGTGGAAGCGCAGCTTGCCGGCGCCGTGGAAGCCCTCAGGCGCGGCAACATCGAGCTCGCCGAGCAGGTCGTCGCCCGCGACAAGGAGATCGACGCGCTCGACATCGAGATCGACCTGTTCAGCGTCCGCCTCGTGGCCTTGCGCCAGCCGGTCGCCGCGGACCTCAGGACGATCTTCGCCGCCATCAGGATCTCGTCCGATCTTGAGCGGATCGGCGACATGGCCAAGAACATCGCCAGGCGAACGCACGCCGTAAGCCGCTTTCCGCCGCTGACGACGACGGCTTCCATCGCGTCGATGGCGCGGGTCGTGCAGACGATGATAAAGCAGGTGCTGGATGCCTGGACCGCGCGCGACACCGAGGCGGCGGCGGACATATTCGCCCGCGACGCCGAGGTGGACCAGCATTATGCGAGCCTGTTCCGCGAACTGCTGACCTACATGATGGAGGACCCGCGCAATATCGGGCCCTGCACCCATCTGCTCTTCGTCGCCAAGAACCTGGAGCGCGTCGGCGACCACACGACCAATATCGCCGAGCAGATCGATTACGCCGTGCTCGGCACCCGGTCCGCGGAGCGGGAGACGCACGATCCCACCAATACCCACGTCCCGGAAGCGGAGAACCGATGAGCGCAGACCGCCCGCATATCCTGGTGGTCGAGGACGAGACGCCCATCGTCGAGCTGCTCCGCTACAACCTCGAAACCTCCGGCTATTCGGTGTCGGTGGCGACGGACGGCGACGAAGCCCTTGAGCTTGTGGCCGAGGACCAACCGGACGCCGTGCTGCTGGACTGGATGCTTCCGCACAAGTCGGGAATCGAGGTCTGCCGGCAACTGCGCGCGAAGGCGGGGACGCGGATGCTGCCGATCATCCTGCTGACGGCGCGGGGCGAGGAGGCCGACCGGGTCCGCGGCCTCGACACCGGCGCCGACGACTACATCGTCAAGCCCTTCTCGCCGAAGGAGCTGGAGGCGCGGCTCAAGGCGGTGCTGCGCCGGTCGCATCCGGCGCTGGTGGAGGAGAGGCTCGAATATCGCGGCATCGCGATCGACCTCGCGAGCCACCGCGTCTCCCGCAACGGGCGCAATGTGCATCTCGGCCCCAAGGAATACCGCCTGCTGCGGACCCTGCTGGAACGGCCGACGCGGGTGTTCAGCCGCTCCCTGCTGCTCGACGCCGTCTGGGGCCGGGACGTCTATGTCGAGGAGCGCACGGTCGATGTCCATATCCGCCGGTTGCGCAAGGCGCTCAACGGCGAAGGCGAACCCGACGCCATCCGCACCGTGCGCTCCGGCGGCTACGCGCTCGACCTCGACCGCTGAACCGGGCCGCCGCCGTCATGGCGGGGCGCCGAAACCTCGCGCTATAGTGGCGGACCGGTGGCGGAGCGCCTCACATGATCGACGCCTATTACTGGCCGACCCCGAACGGCTGGAAGATTTCCATCGCGCTGGAGGAGATGGAGCTCGACTACCGTGTCGTGCCCGTCAATATCGGGCGCGGCGGCCAGTTCGAGCCGGACTTCCTGAAGATCAGCCCGAACAACCGCATGCCCGCCATCGTGGACCACGACCCGCCGAGCGGCGGTGCGCCGGTCTCGGTGTTCGAGAGCGGCGCGATCCTGCTCTACCTCGCGGAGAAGACGGGCCGGTTCATGCCCACTGACCTCCGCGGCCGCATGGAGGTGATCGAGTGGGTGATGTGGCAGATGGGCGGCCTCGGGCCGATGCTGGGGCAGTCCGGCCATTTCCGCTTCTACGCGCCGGAAACGCTGCCCTACGCCGTCGAGCGCTACACCAACGAGATGCTGCGCCTCTACGGCGTGCTCGACCGGCGGCTGGAGGGACGCGAGTTCATCGCCGGCGGTTATTCCATCGCCGACATGGCGTGCTGGCCCTGGGTCATCACCTACAAGCGCCAGGAGGTCGATCTCGACAGCTTCCCCAATGTGAAACGCTGGTACAAGGGCCTCCAGCAGCGCCCGGCGCTCCGGCGCGGCTACGAGGTCGGGCGCGAGTTCGGCAGGCCGACCGGCCAGTGGGACGAAGAGGCCCGCAAGCATCTCTACGCCCATCCCGATCCGGGAGCCGCCCGATGATCGAGATCAACGGCATGGCGCATGTCATCCTGACCGTGAGCCGGTTCGAGGAGGCGCGCGAATTCTATTGCGGCCTCCTGCCCTTCCTCGGCCTGCAGAAGGTCTATGACGGCAACAATTTCGTCTATCACGTGGGCGGACGCACCGCGCTCGGCATCCAGCGCCCGGCGCCCGAATATGAGGGCGAGCGCTTCGAGCAGAACCGGGTGGGGCTGCACCATCTCTGCTTCCGGGCGCGCTCGCGCGAGGATGTGGACGCGGCGGCCGCCAGGGTGCGCGAGCTCGGCGGGAAGATCGACCGCGGCCCGCTGGAGGGCGATTTCGCGCCCGGCTACTATTATTTCGTCTTCGAGGACCCGGACGGCATCCGGCTGGAGGTCAACTACGTCCCCGGCAAGGGCCTGCTCGCCACCGAGACGCCGATGTCGCCCAGCGACGACCCCGACTGGGACCAGAACCCGTAAGGCGAAACCGCCCATGTCAGAAACCGGACGGAGATTTCGAGCGATGCGCTTCTGGATTGTTTCGACGCTCGCTTTCCTGCTTTCCACCGGAGCGGCGGCGGCCCCGCTGGTCGAGTGGACCTCGGAGGAAAGCGCGGCGCGCTTCTCGAGATCCGCGCACAAGGCGGACTTCTTCCCCCTCAGCAACCATTTCGTCAGCCAGGACAACAGGATCTATTGCGGCCCGGCCTCGTCGGCGATCGTGCTGAACGCGCTGCGCCTCGGCAAGCGCGAGGACCTGCCGAAGGACCGCCGCCCCATCGCCGCCGAGGACATGGCGTGGCTGCCCGAGGGCTTCGATCCGTTCCTCGGCAAATACACGCCGAACAACGTGCTGACCGCCGGCACGAAGAGCGTGGCCGAGGTGCTCGGCAAGCCCATCGAAATCGAGGGGGAGTTGAAGAAGGACTTCGGACTGCAGCTTCACCAGCTCGCGCAGGTGCTCCGCGCGCACGGCCTCACCGTGACGATGCGGGTCGTGGAGGACGGCGCGGCGGCGGCGCCCCTGATCGACGAGCTCGCGCGGAACCTCGCCGCCCGCGACGACTATGTGCTCGTCAATTACGCCCGCAAGGCGCTCGGCCAGACAGGCGGCGGGCACATCTCGCCGCTCGCCGCCTATGACCGGGCCAGCGATTCCTTCCTCATCATGGACGTGAACCCGAACCGGGCGCCCTGGGTTTGGGTGGAAGCGGCCGACCTGATCGCCGCCATGCGCACCTTCGACACCATCGAGAATCGCGGCTACCTGCTGATTTCCGACCCCTGATCCGGGCTCTCACCCGGGCAGCGGGTCGAGGAAGCCCTGGAGGGTACAGAAGGCCGCCAGCAGCATCGCCGCCGTATCCGAAACCGCCATGTTCGCTATAGTGTGCGGCGGCAACGGAGGCTCCGATGGACGTAAGGGAAGCCGTGCAGACGGCCAAGGCGCACGTCGCCGGCCTGTATGCCGACGAAGACATCCGGCATATCGGCCTGGAGGAAGTCGTGTTCGACGACGCGCTGGGCGCCTGGAAAGTGACGGTCGGCTTCTTCAGGGAATGGGACGAAGAAAGCGCCCTGCCGCCAGGTTTCGCCGGTTGGAGGAAGAGGTCGTTCAAGGTAGTCCAGATCGACGACGGCTCCGGCAAGGTCAGATCCATGACGCATCGTTCACTCCCCGCAGCGGAGTGAACCGATGCCGGTTGCCGGCGCGTTCATCGACGCCAACCTGCTGGTGCTGATGGTTGTCGGCAGCCTCGACCGAAGTTCGATTCCGAAACACAGACGAGTCCGGCAGTTCACAGCGGAAGATTATGATCGTCTCATGGGCATAGTCGGCAGAATGAAGCGGGTCTTCGTTACCCCGAATGTCCTGACGGAAACCTCCAATCTCCTTGCCGACCGGTCCGATCCGCGTTTTCTCCGACAACTCGGTTCCCTCATCGAAAACTCCGACGAAATCACCGTCGCCAGCACGACCGCCGCCGGCAATCGCATGTTCTCCCGTCTCGGCTTGAGCGATGCGGCGCTTCTGGAAGCCATATCGACCGAACGCCCGCTCATCACTGTGGATTTCGACCTCTACGGCGCAGCCGCGGCGAAGGGCGAAGGCGTCGCCTTCAATTTTACCTATATGCAGGACTTGTAATCGGCGCGCGGGCGTCACCGCGGAAGCGAGTCGAGGAAGCCCTGGAGGATATAGACGGCCGCCAGCGTGTCCTTTGCGGCGCGGCGGCGGCGGCGGCTCGCGTCGTCGGCGAGCATGGCGCGCTCGACGGCGTTGGTGGAGAAGCGCTCGTCCCACATCAGCACGGCCAGGTCGCGGTGCGCCATCAGGTTGACGGCGAACTGGCGCACCTGCCGGGCGCGCCGGCCCTCGCGCCCGTCGAGATCGAGCGGCAGGCCGACGACCAGCGCCGCCGCGCCCCGCTCGTCCACGGCCGCCAGCAGCATCGCCGCCGTGTCCGCAAACCGCTTCGCGCGGCGGACGGTTCCCGCCGGGGAGGCGACGCGCCGGTCCGGGTCCGAGACCGCGAGCCCGACCGTCCGGTCCCCCACATCCAGCGCCATCAGCCGCCCGGCAGCCGGCAGGTCCTCAGCTTCGACGAAGGGCATGGACCGGATCGCCCCGCTTTCCATCCGTCCTGCCGCCGTCGCGACGCCGGTTTCCGACAGGACCCGGCGGGCCGGTCAGGGGATCAGCTTGACGGCAGCGAGCAGGACGGCGTTGGCGGCAATCACGATGCCGACAAGCCGCCAGCCGAGGGAAGACATGCGCTCCATCAGGTCCGTCTTGAGAACGGCGAGCGCTGCTTCGAGTTCCGGGCGCGCAACCGGGTCGCCGGCGTTCTCGATCGCCTCTGCGGCGGCGAGCGTGTCGAACTGTGCGGCCATGAGGCATCCTGTCCTGCGGGGTGGGTCGAAGTCAAGCTGCCGCCCGTTACGCCTCTACCGGGTTCGACCCGCCAGCGCCCGTTTCGTGAGTTCGCAGGCATTTCCCACCCAGGGAATGCCCGTCGGGCGGGTAATCTGCACGACCTTGAGGCCGCCGGGAGCCTCGAAGCACTCTCTCCAGTATTTGCGTTTTCCGGATTTGGACAACTCGAATGCCCGGTCCACACAGCGGTCGGCACCGGTCTTGTCCCGGACGAATTCAGCCGCTTCCCTATAGAGGCAAAGGATGACGCGGATGTCGAGGCGGCGGATGACCTCCTGGTGAAACGGCCAGCACTGCTCTCTGAGCCGTTTCTTTTCCTCAGGGTCGATCATGTGGGCCTGTCGGGACCGCAGGAAAAACACGTCGCTCGCTGGAACCTCTCTCAGTTCCAGACCGAGACAATCCATCACGCGCTGCATTTCCAGTTGGAAGGGTGCCTGACCCCGGGGCAACTTTCCCCTGTTCCCCGGCTCTCAGCTCTCATCCAGATAGGCGGACCAGTCACTCCTTTCCGAACCGAACGCCTTCTTCTTGTTGGCTTCGACCGTCAGGTGCTTGTGGGATTCTGGATCGCCGCCGGGATTGAGGCCCAGCACATACAGGTCACGGCTTCTCGAAAAGGCGAGACGGCCTGAGTGGAAGGCCGCCCCGGACTTCCCCATGAACTCCGACCGAATCAGCTCCGCGAACTCTTCGATCATGCCTGCCCCTCATGATCTTCCGCCATCTTCCTCGCCCTTTCCGACCAATCGTTATATTCAGAAGCTAGATAAGAGTAAGGCTGCTGAGTCACGGCTACAGGAACTTGTTCATCATCCGAAAAAGTTACTTCCTCGACTCCGTTCAATGTGTCTATCAGTAATGACATAGCTCTGAAGGTCCAAACATGAGCGGCCACCCACGGCGGGACCGAATCGCCATCGGGCGGTTCGATGCCGTCCAGTATCCTGTCAGCCGCAGCCAGGCTTTCGATGGCTCGCTTAATCTCATTCCGGTCTCGTTCATTCACTGTTCTGTCTCCCATGTTGTTCAGCGACAGGCGATGAAGTTGTCTAGCTGCCTTATACGGAGTATTCAACCGTTCCGGCTTCGTTTCAGCGGATGGCGGCAACTGTCGGTTACGGCAGCGCTGCAACAGGGTTTCGAGATCATCGCAATTGTCGATAACCCGCGCGCGGCAACAGAGTTTGGGATGAGTTTCACCGGGCCCATAGCCGGTGGGTTTTCCGCCCTTCTTTCTCACCACCCATGAGGCTTCCGGGCGCCGGGCGCCGAGATGGTTGCCGACGCCTCGGGGATGAACGCCGATTACTCCGCCGACGGCGCCGTAAGTGGCGCGAATACGCTTGGCGTTCAGGCAGTGCAGGATTTCCTTGACCAGACTTTGCCTGTCCGTGGACATCAATCCTCCTGCGCCAGAAGCTCGCGTTGCGTGCGGCCCTTGTATTCGGTGCGGAAGCGGCCGCGGCGCTGGAGGATCGGCACGACCTGGTCCACGAACTCCTCGATGGCGCCGGGCGAGTAGATCGAGGAGAGCATGAAGCCGTCGCCGCCCGCCTCGTCGAAGAACGCCTCCATCTGGTCCGCGACGCTCTCCGGCGTGCCGACGAATTGCGGCAGGCTCACGCTCTGCCCGTGGCGGCGCGCGACCTCCGCCAAGGTCATGGGCGTGCCGTCCTTCTTGCGGAAGCGGGTGCGCATGCGCACCAGCTCCGGCTCCGGGCGCTCCAGCATGATGTCGTCGTCGCCGATCCCGGCGAGGTCCATGTTGAGATGGGCGGAGAGGATGGCCTTGCCGCCCTCGACCGGCACCAGCCCGTTATGCTCCTCCTGCTTCTCGCGCGCCTGCGCCTCGGTCTCGCCGAGGATGGGCTGCATGCCGAACAGGATGCGGCAGGCTTCGGGCGGCCGGCCGAAAGCCGCCATGCGCTCCTTGATGTCGGCGAGATAGGCCCCGGCGTCCTCCGCCCGCGGCTGGATGGCGAACACGGCGTCGGCGTAGCGGGCGGCGAAGTCGCGCCCGCCGGGCGAGGTGCCGGCCTGGAGGATCGCCGGGCCGTTCTGCGGCGAGCGCACCACGTTGAGCGGCCCGCGCGAGCGGAAGAACTCGCCCTCATGCTCGATCCGGTGCACCTTCGAGGCGTCGGCGAAGCGCGCGCCCTCGCGGTCGAGCAGCACGGCGTCCTCGTCCCAGCTGTTCCAGAGCTTGCGGCAGACCTGCATGTATTCGTGCGCGCGCTCGTAGCGGCGCTCCGTCGCCTCGCGCTCGACGCCGTAATTGGCGGCCTGGTTGCTGTTGATGGAGGTCACCACGTTCCAGCCGGCGCGGCCGGAGGTCATGTGGTCGAGCGTCGCCCAGAGGCGCGCGGCGTAGAAGGGGTGCTGGTTGGAGACCGAGAAGGTCGCCGCGACCCCGATGCGCTCCGTCACCGCGCCGAGCCAGCCGAGCAGCGGCACCGGGTCGTGCTCGGGCGCCTGTACGGCGTAGCGCAGAGCCGGCTCCAGCGAGCCCTGGTAGGTGTCCGAGATGTAGTTGAGGTCGGCGAAGAACACCATGTCGAACAGGCCGCGCTCGCAGGTGCGCGCGATATGCTCGTAGAGGCCCGGCCGCGCCCAGTCCCA